>NZ_JBSZCV010000012.1:0-172131 GCF_054166705.1 Nitritalea sp. | reverse complement strand
TTACAGAAAGGTACAACTACCCCCTTAAATTTCCAAGTTGTCTAACGGACTTTTTATTTGTCCAAAACCTCTCGTTGTAATATGAGTATAAATTTGAGTCGTTTTCGGGCTTTCATGCCCTAGTAATTCCTGAATGTACCGCAAATCTGTTCCTTGCTCCAGTAAATGAGTAGCAAATGAATGGCGTAAGGTATGGACAGTTACTTTTTTCTTAATCCCGACTTTTTCAACAGCCGCTTTCAAAATATTTTGAACACTCCTCCTCCCATATTTCACAGGTTTTTCTAACGTACTCCCAAATCCTTCAAATAAAAAATAATAGGGTCTTACTTCTCTGATATAATTCCTCAAAACCTCCAATGTCCTAGCAGAAAGTAATGTATATCTATCCTTTTTCCCCTTACCACTTTCTACCCTAATTTGCATTCGCTTAGAATCAATATCCTTAATTTTTAATTGAATCAATTCGCCTAATCTTAAACCAGCTGAATAAATGATCATGAGTATTGCCTTATGTTTCAAATTAGTCGTTGCTTGTAAAACAGCTATCACCTCTTCCTCACTCAATACCTCCGGAAGTGCCTTCTCACGTATTGGTCTATCCACATGATAGTATTTTCGCTCTCCTCCTTTTACCTTCTCGAAATAAAACTTAATTGCATTAATCGCCTGATTCTGATGGGAGCTCGAAACCTTTCGCTCTGTAACCAAATACCTCGAAAACTCCATTACCTCTTTTTCACCTAAATCATCCAAAGGGATATCAGAAAAATGGTTGATAAACTCTTCAAAAAGTGGCACATAGGCCCTTAAAGTACTTTCGCTGTACCTCCGCTCCTGCAACTTATGAATATACTCTTCCGGACACCTGCGGTAATTAGGGGTCTCAGCACTTGACTTTCGCTTTACCTTATAAGGAGCTTCTTCTTTATAAATCCATAGCAAACCCAATTCTATTATTTTCTTTTTCAACTCTTCCAAAAACTGCTCAGAATACGGCACACTCCAAGATTTGCTCTTACTATCCCACTGATAATAAGGAAAAGTCTTCACTAGTTTCATCAGCCTCTCATGAAATCCAAAAAATAAACGGATTCGTCCCTCGACTGTCTTGACTATCAATACTTGATTTTTATCCAAAAAGACTGTCTGTCCTTTCTGTGGAACTTCAATGACAGGACGCTCCGTGATACTTGTCAACCGCTCTCCAAAATATCCCTTCAACTTCTCCAAATTTCCAGGATAATGAGGAATTTCCCATAAAAAGTCATCCTTGTTCCAGCGAGTATACCTGATCGACCGGATAAACTGAATACCCGCTTCATTCTTTGGCATCTTCAAAATCAACTTCCTGCCTACAATCTCCAAGGTAAGGGGGCTCTGTTCCATAGAAAGCGTATCTTTATTCACATACAAACGCTTTAAAAATAATCCATCTCATATTTAATCAAAAGCCTCAAACCCAACTTAAACGTTTATCTATAAAATGTCACCAAGACTCAAATTCATGGCTCATTCTTAATAAGCTAGGTGAAGTCACTCCAAAATATGTATCGAACCCAACATAATCGCTTATTCAAACGGCCACAACCTTACCAGCTAAAAAACAAAACCTCTTGGCACCTGAAATAAAAAAACAGGCCTCCAGGATTTTTTACTACACAAAATAACTACGAAAACGCTAGAAACCAATAAAAAGAAACACCTAAAGCTTCGAATGATGCTCAATGATCCACAAACACTACATCCAAACTTTTTTGCTGTTAATTCCGCTACTGAATAAAAATAAAAAATCCTAACTACCTCTATTTTGGATAGTTAGGACTTTAATTTGCAGAGAGGAAGGGATTCGAACCCTCGATACCCTTTAGGGGTATACACGCTTTCCAGGCGTGCTCCTTCAACCACTCGGACACCTCTCTGTGTGATTTCGGAGTGCAAAGAAAGGAAATCCCTAGCGCTTTTCCAAATACCCCTGCTAACAAGGCCGAAAAAAACCAAACTATACCCTTTCACACAACTGAAAGCCGCCCAAAACGCCTCAAAACCTATCGAAAGCCCCCCATCAAAGCTCCCAAGACATCCTTCCATAAGGCCTAGCCCCCAAACTTCGCGTAAAAACACGATTTTTTTCCAAATACCCGACCTTTGCCGCCAGGCGCCCTCCCCGAAAAATAGCCCCCACTTATGCCCCCTCCACAAAGCAGGCCCGCAACAAAAAAACGCCCTCTCCCCGCTGAAGCCCCCGGAAGCCCCCTTCACTCCTTATATTTTTAAAATATCTGGCTTTTTTATGACTTTTATCAGGTCACCACATGAGCAGAGACAGTAGATTCGCCCCCTCTATCGGCGACCTTTACTGGCAGAATTGGGCTGGAGCCCAAAACTATGCATGCCTTAACAGCAGGAAAACATGGAAAACGCAACACTTATCCAAAAATATAATGTGCCGGCACCACGCTACACCAGCTACCCGCCCGTACCGCAGTGGGAACAGATGCCCGACAGCACCGAATGGAAGATCCTACTCCGACAGGCCTACGCAGAATTCGGCGAGGAGGAAGGCATCCACCTCTACATCCACCTCCCCTACTGCGAAAGTCTCTGCACCTACTGTGGCTGCACGAAGCGCATCACGAAAAACCACCAGGTTGAAGAGCCCTACGTTTATAGCCTCTTGAAAGAATGGGAGGAGCACCTGGCAGCACTGCCACCCAAGCCGCTGATCTCTGGCATACACCTTGGCGGAGGCACCCCCACCTTTTTCTCTCCCGAACACCTGGAGCTCCTTTTATCCGAGCTGCTAGACTCAGGAACACTGGCCCCCGATGCTGCACTGAGCTTCGAGGGACATCCGAATAACACCACGCGCGAACACCTTCAGCGGCTTTACGATCTAGGCTTCCGCAGGGTGAGCTTCGGCGTGCAGGATGTCGACCCGAAAGTACAGCGAGCCATCCACCGCATCCAGCCCTTTGAAAAAGTGGTCGAGGTGACCGAGGCCGCACGTGAGATCGGCTACACCTCCATTAATTTTGACCTGATCTATGGGCTGCCCCATCAGACACCGCAAAGCATTCGCCAGACCTTCAGCGAGGTGGCCTCCCTGCGACCCGAGCGCATCGCCTTCTACAGCTATGCCCATCTGCCACAGGCCTTCCCCGCACAAAAAAGCTTTGAGGCCTTTCTGCCGCAAAACGCCGCAAAACGAGCGCTCTATTCCCTGGGACGCGAACTGCTCACCCAGCTCGGCTATCAGGAAATCGGCATGGACCACTTCGCCCTGCCGGAAGACCCACTCTGTCAGGCGAAGGAGCAAGCGCGGCTGCACCGCAATTTTATGGGCTATACCGTGAAGCCCTCTCGCATCCTGCTAGGGCTGGGCAGCTCAGCGATTAGCGACATCCACTATGCCTACGTCCAAAACGAGAAAGAGGTAGACACCTATAAGGCACTACTTCGCCTGGACCGCAGCGCACATGTAAAAGGACATGTGATGCACTCAGAAGATATCGAAACCCGCCGCCTCCTACTGGCCCTGACGTGTAATGGCCGCGCCGAATGGAACCGCTGCTTTTTCAAGGGGCTCAGCACCGAAGCCAAGAACCAACTTGAGACCTTCCGCGCCGAAGGCTTGCTCCACTTCTCCGAACTAGGAATTCGCATCCGCCCCGCTGGCATGGCCTACCTTCGGAACATTTGTATGGTCTTCGACCGCCGCCTGCATGAGGACAGTACGGCACAGCGGCGCTACAGCCAGTCGATATAGCCCCTTCCGCATCGAAAAGTGTATCTAAAAAGAGATTTTTTAGACGTATTACAGTTCAACCCCAGCAAAGGAGTGTAGCCCAGCCGCACTCCTTTCTTCTTTCTTTGGCCCAGCCTAGACGGTCCCCTATCTACCTTCCTTCACATCCCGCCACAAAGCGTCATTTCCACTCCCACAGCGGGCGCTTGCGTGGGCAGTGCCGGTGAAAGGAAATGCCCCAGTCCCAGGCCGCGCAGCACAAAAAGCAGCCCGATAAGCACGGCCATATAAGGAATCGCGCGGTTCAGGCGCTCGCGCCAAAGCATCGGCAGCAAATGCCCTCCCAGCATCAGGGCCAGCAGCAGCGGACTCGTACCCAAGCCAAAAGCCGCCATGTAGGCTGCCGCTTCCAGGGGCGCCTGCAGCGCAAAGGCCGCCAACAGCGCGAGATACACCATCCCACAAGGCAAAAGACCATTTAACACTCCGGTAAAAAAATGTGCTCGATAGCCACCCTGGCGCAAGTGATGCGCAAGCTGCCCACGGAGCTTTTGGACAAAACGAAAAGCCATGCCCTGACTAGCCAGCCGCTCCGAACGCTTGTAAAAAAAGGCCATCAGCAGCAGAGAAAAGCCCGCCAGCAGGGAAAGAGACTGCTGCATCCCCGCTAAAAAGAGGGAGAAGCCCAGCAGCCCAATGAGCAAACCCAGCAGACTGTACGTAAACGTTCGGCCGAGGTGATACACGAGCTTTTGGAGATGGAAGCGGCGGGGCAGGGCCTGCTTGCCTCCTCCTGCTCCCACCGCCAGCGCGATGGGGCCACACATGCCGACGCAGTGCACACTCCCTAAAAATCCCAATAAAAATCCTGTCCAAAGCATGGTTTCTTTTTCTTTATACTGTCTCCTCACTCGGAAAAATCACCGAGCGCTCCCACCTAACCTACAGGTGCAAGCTGAGCTCCTCATAGTAAGCCTGATCGCCTAGCTGCCAGGTCAGCTTAGCCTTCCAGTAACCCGCCTTCAGGCTTTCTAAAGGCAGGACCTGCACCTCTTCCGCCAGCATGGCCGCCACCGGCAATCGCTGGTCCAGCCGTGCATCGGAAGGACGGAAAAGGTGCAACTCCCCACTCGCTCCCGCCGGCAGACTAAACTGCAGCGCCGCCTGACCTGGCAGCGCCTGCATCACCTGCTGGCCACGCTCCGCTGTATTCCCCACCTTATCGATGTGGCTCTGATAGCGGATCGTCTCCGCATAATAGTTTTCTGTCACCAGGTGTAAATCGTCCTGCTTCATGCAGATGCGCACCATACTGATCATAATAGTGGCAAAAGCGACAAACACCAATACGATTCCTGTTCCCCAATTCATTTTCATCTTATGTCTATGTTTAACTGTTGTGTACCTATTTTAACGGCTCCTCCCTCTTCCTCAAGCCTCCTTTCAGCAAGGCCACCGCCCAGCAAGGGAGAAAGGAAAAGGCTCGGCGCTAGAGGGCAGCCCGCTGAACTGGCCCCACGAAGGAAGTCTTCAGCCGATCGATCACCTCCCCGTTTTGGAGCAGCAGCAGCACCACATCCTCCTGATTTTGGCGGATAGCCGCCTGCTCCCGTACCAGGAAAAAGCGCCCCTCAAATTTACTTTGCTCCCCGAGCACCCAGTGCTGGTCCCCAACCACCTCCAAGCGAAGTGTCGGGTCCTCCGGCTGCAGCGCGATCGCTTGCTCCTTAAAGGTTTTATTAATAAATGTCACCTCATACAGATTACTAACCATTCCGCCCTCGCGCTCTTGGTAGGTCATGCCTCGGAAGCGGGTAACAGTGGCCGCCAGATCCGTGCGCGTCAACAGCAAGGTCACGAAAATCCCCACCAGCAGCGTTAAAATGGCCGTGTACGCCTTCACTCTTCCCGTCCAAAGTCGGTTGTTCCCCTCGGTAATGCCCGCCTCTGAAGCATAGCGAATCAGTCCTTTCGGGCGCTGCACTTTCTCCATGACCGCATCACAGGCATCGATGCAAGCGGTACAGTTGACACATTCCATCTGCACGCCATTTCGGATATCGATTCCCGTCGGGCAGACCTGCACACAGAGGGAGCAGTCCACGCAGTCCCCTTTCGGCTCTTCTATTTGGGCTTTTTGCTTGCGCAAAGGTCCTCGAGGCTCACCCCGCACATAGTCGTAGGCGACGTTTATACTGTTTTTATCCAGCAGCACACCCTGCAAGCGGCCATAAGGACAGACCACCAAGCAGGCTTGCTCCCGGAACCAGGTGAAAACAAACATGAAAACCCCGGTAAAGGCCAGCAGACCGAAGAAACCCGCCCAATTTTCAGCAGGGGAGCTTTGGATCAGGGCGATCACCCGATCCATGCCGATGAGGTAGGCCATCACGGTATGTGCGATCAACACAGAGACACCTAAAAAGACGGACCACTTAAGGAGCCGCTTGCGCAGCTTTTCACCGTTCCACGGCATGGCGTCCAGACGGCGCTGCTGCCCAGCATCCCCATCGATCCAGTACTCGATCTTGCGAAAGACCATCTCCATAAAAAGGGTCTGCGGGCAGGCCCAGCCGCAGAAGACACGGCCGAAGACGACGGTAAACACGATGACGAAGACAAAAAGCGTCAACATCAGAAAAATCAAAATATGCGTATCCTGCGGCCAAAAGGCGGCGCCAAAAAGGATGAACTTACGCTCAAAAATATTAAAAAGCAGCCAGGGACGACCATTTACTTGTATAAAAGGCCCTGCAAAAAAGGCAGCCAAAAGCAGCCATGACAGGTAGGTACGGGCGCTGTAAAACCAGCCACTGACTTGCTTCGGGAAGATCCAGTTACGCGCACCATCCTCTTTCACCGTGGCGAGCGCGTCGCGAAATTTTTCTGGATTGAGATGGGGATTTTTCATGATATAAAGGGGAGAATAGGTGGATGTGGCGTAGGGGAATCTTGCAAGTGATGGGGTAAGGAGCGGGAAGGATGTTCATCCTCCCCGCAATGGGGTAATTGAAGTAGCCGCTGAGGCCGTTTACTTTGGCGCTCAGCGCCTACCGAAAAGACAGTCATACCGCCTGTAGCTTTAGGCAGCGACGGCTACTTCGGAAACTGCTGGCGTCTCACTTCCCCCCTCTTCAGCCGCATCTGCAGCATCGGAAGGGCTCGTCGGCGCCATTTTCTCTCCTTCCGGCGCTTTCGGATTCGCCGGCGTCGTACCCTGTAGCGTCAAAATATAGCTCGACACTTGTTGCATCTGCTCCGGGCTCAACTGATCTTCCCAGGGGATCATCCCTTTCGCGGGAACACCATATTTGACCACTTTAAAGACCTCTTCGATGCTATTTCCGTGGATCCAGTAGTCGTCGGTCAGGTTCGGGCCCACAGTACCCCCTCCATCGGCGGCATGGCAGGCGGCGCAGTTTTCGATAAATAGCGTCTTGCCGGCCTGAAGCGCTTGTGGGCTATCGTCATAGATCACGGTGTTTTCGTCGATGCTACTGAGCAGGTTCGCCTTATAAGCCTCGATTTGGATGCTTGCTAGGCGCTTCTCCTCCTCATACTCCTCGATTTGGGTTTTGCCGATGCCCAGTACCGAGTAATTCACGAAGTAAGCCACGGCGAAGAGGATCGTGCCGTAGAAGACATATTTCAGCCAGGGTGGCATAAAGTTGTCCAGCTCTACGATGCCATCGTAGCTGTGGTCCAGCATGAGGTCTTGTTCCTCCTCCACGGGCTTCAGCTTGCCCGTCACCCAGCGCTCTTTAAACTGCTCCCACCAGCTCGGGCCGGCTACTGCGGCGGTGAGGGCACCACTAGCCAGCATTTCGCGCTTCAGCACGGTAGACAGGAAGCTCATCAGGTAGATCATGAGCACGAGAAGCAAGAGGATGACTCCCAGCACAGCGCCCAGCAGGACCAGTAGCGTGAGGGAAGAGCTGTCTAAGCTTAGCAGTTCATTCACCCAGGGAAGGGAGGAAGTCTGCGCCATCGCTCCGGCGGGGGCGCCTAAGAAAGCCACCAGGAGGATGGCGATGATGTTAGGATTTCGGTTCATGTCGTTCTTGATTTAGCGCTGGTTCGTCTTCTAAAGGCATGGCTTTCATTTCGTCCACATAGCTTTTATCTACGCGGAGCACCCACCAGAACATCCCCGCAAAGAAGGTCACGAAGATTAGAAGCGAGATAATCGGGTAGATTTCGATGTTCTCGATGGATCTTAAGAGTTCTTTATGCATAGCTGTAGCGTTAAGGGGTAACAGTGGTAGCAGTCGTTTTCTTGATATCCGTTCCCAGGCGCTGCAGGTACGCGATCAGGGCCACGATTTCGCTGTCAGCACTTACAGCCACCCCCGCGTTTTCGAGGTTTGCTTGGATGCTTTCGGCTTGCGCCCAAAGGTCTGTGAGTGCCTGCTCGTCATAGCCGGCGGGATAGGGAACGCCCAGCTTGGTCATGGTACGGATTTTCGCAGGAACATCGTCATGCTTCATCGTATTCGTGGCCATCCAAGGATACGGCGGCATCAGGGAGCCCGGTGACATGCTGGTAGGGTCTACCATGTGGTGGTAGTGCCAGCTGTCCGGGTACTTGCCACCGACGCGGTGTAAGTCTGGCCCCGTGCGCTTAGACCCCCACAGGAAGGGACGGTCGTAGACAAATTCTCCAGCCTTCGAGTACTCTCCGTAGCGCTCGGTTTCGGAACGGAACGGGCGAATCATCTGCGAGTGACAGCCCACGCAGCCATGGGAGATGTAAAGGTCACGCCCCTGCAGTTCGAGTGGCGTGTACGGCTCCACTGTTGCGATGGTCGGCACATTCGACTTCACGAGGATAGTCGGAACGATCTCGATCGCACCACCGATAAGGATCGCCACTGTCGCCATGACGGTAAAGAAAACCGGCTTACGCTCCCAGGCGCGGTGCCAAAACTCTCCTTTTTCCGCTTGGTACGGTGCTAAGGCAGGAGCAGCATCTGCCTCCTCAGCTTGGAACTCGCCCTGCTTGGCTGTTTTCACGAGATTCACCACCATAATCACAGCACCACTGAGGTAAAAGACCCCTCCGATAGCGCGAAGCACATACATCGGCACGATTTGGATCACCGTCTGCAAGAAGTTCGGATAGGCCAGTCTGCCCGCCTCTGTAAATTCTTTCCACATCAAGCTTTGCGTCAGCGCCGCCACATACATGGGTAGCGCATAGAATAAAATCCCCAGCGTACCCAACCAGAAGTGCGTGTTGGCCATCTTCACTGAGTAAAGCTTGGTTTTCCACATGCGCGGCCATAACCAGTAGAGCATGGAGAAGGTCAAGAAGCCGTTCCAGCCCAGCCCTCCGATGTGCACGTGTGCGACGATCCAATCGGTATAATGCGCGATGGCGTTTACACTTTTAAGCGAAAGCAGCGGGCCTTCGAAGGTTGCCATCCCGTAGGCGGTCACGGCCACCACCATAAATTTCAATACAGGGTCTACGCGGACCTTATCCCAGGCACCCCGAAGGGTTAGCAGACCATTTACCATCCCACCCCAAGAGGGAGCGATTAGCATCACCGAGAAGGCTACGCCCAGCACCTGTGCCCATTCTGGCAGTGCGGTATAAAGAAGGTGGTGGGGCCCTGCCCAAATGTAAATGAAGATCAGGGACCAGAAGTGCACGATGGACAGCTTATACGAGTACACCGGGCGATTCGCTGCCTTCGGCAGGAAGTAGTACATCAGCCCGAGGAAGGGAGTCGTCAAGAAGAAGGCCACGGCATTATGCCCATACCACCACTGCACGAGCGCATCCTGCACCCCTGCGTAGGCAGAGTAACTTTTAAAGAAGGACACGGGCAGGGCCAGTGAGTTAAAGATGTGTAGCACGGCCACCGTCACGAAAGAGGCAAGGTAGAACCAGATGGCTACGTACATGTGTTTCTCACGACGTTTCACGAGAGTTCCGATCATGTTCGCACCGAAGGCGACCCACACGACCGCGATCGCGATGTCGATCGGCCACTCCAGCTCG
The DNA here is from genome assembly GCF_054166705.1 of Nitritalea sp. Classification (NCBI taxonomy): domain Bacteria; kingdom Pseudomonadati; phylum Bacteroidota; class Cytophagia; order Cytophagales; family Cyclobacteriaceae; genus Nitritalea; species Nitritalea sp. The sequence continues at coordinate 162,376 of NZ_JBSZCV010000012.1, read as the reverse complement.
GCATACTCCTTAGAAGTCGTAAGACCGAGGGGAAGGGTAATGACGGCAGAGAGGATGATCAGCTGCCAGCCCCAGAAATGAAACCAGCTGAGGGTTTTATTCCACATGGGCGCTTTTAACAGGCGTGGCATCGAGTAATAGATACCTGCGAAGATGGCATTCCCGACGAAGGCGAAGATCACCGCATTCGTGTGCAGTGGACGGATTCGGCCGAAGGTCGTGTAGGGATTGCCCAGGTTAGCTTCGGGGAGGAAAAGCTGCGTGGCAGCGATCACCCCGATCAGCATGCCGGCGAGGCCCCAGATGATGGTGGCGGCACCGAAATACTTTACGATCTTATTGTCGTAACTGAATTTTTCCAGCGTGGCTCCTGACATAATTTACTTGAGTTTAGTTGAGGGTATGCGATTCGAATTGGTTTTTTCTAGTTTAGGCGCCGCTTTCGGATCCGCGCTGCGCTGTGGCCCTTTCCCATCGAAAAGGATGCGGATGGCGGGAGTATGTGCATCATCGAACTGCCCACTTTTCAGGGCGCGAAAGAAGATGTACAGAAATCCAGCGGCAAGGAGTAGGCTGATGCCGATCAGCACGAAGATCACTTCCATGAGGCGGTGGGTTTAAGGTGGAGTCCCTGGCGATAAGCGAGGTAGTTTGTTGCCAGTGTGGTAAAAAGCACCACCGACAGGCTACTGAGGGGCATGAGGATGGCACAGAACAGCGGGCTGATGAGCCCCTGCACGGCGAAATACACCCCAAAAGCATTATAGGTGAAGCTCAGTCCGAAGCTGGCCTTGATAACATTTCGGCTTTGGCGACTGAAGCGTAGGAAACGCGGCAGCTGTGCAAGCATGCTGGCATCCAGGATGGCGTCGCTGGCGGGCGAGAAGTGGCTGGCCTGATCGGTGAGCGCGATGCCGACATGCGCCGCCTTTAATGCGCCCGCATCATTCAAGCCATCGCCTAGCATCAGCGCATGGCGCCCCTCGGAGCGTAATTTTTCGAGGTAGGCTAATTTTTCCTGCGGACTTTGGCGGAAGTTCAGCTGCACCTCCTGACCAAGGCGCTCTGCCATGCTGGCCCGCTCATGGTCCTGGTCTCCGGAAAGTAGGTGCACAGGATAGTCCGCTGACAGATCGCCGATCATCTCTTCCATGCCTTCGCGTAGCCCGCTGTGAAGAAGAAAATAGCCGATGATCCGATCGTCCTGCGCGAAGACTACTTGGTTTCCAGAGAAGCTCTGATGAAGCGCCTGTGGCAATCCTGTAAAGCTAGCCGAACCGAGACGGTAGATGCTGCCCATGTGGGTGGCCAACAGGCCTTTGCCCTGCACTTCCTCGCAGGAGTCGAGGCTTACAGCCTGAATATCTTGGAAGTAGCGGTGGAGCCGATTACTAAGCGCATGCGTAGAATGTCCGACCATGGCTTTAACGATACTTTTTTGGATAGTACTGAGCGTGGCACCGGTAAAGCCCTCATAGGTGATCGTCGCGTGCGCAGGATCCGTCAGTGTGCCCGTCTTATCGAAAACCAGGGTGTCGATAGCGGCCATTTTCTCGATTACGGACCCATTTTTTAGATACAGTTTCTTTCTCCCGAAAATCCGCAGCGTATTGCCCAGCGTAAAAGGCGTGGACATGGCCAGCGCACAGGGGCAGGTGATGATCAGCACAGCCGTAAAGGTCTGCACGGCCAGCCCCCCCTCTCCGCGGTAAGCCCAGAAAACCAAGCTCCCCAGCGCAATTAAAAGCACCACTGCAGTAAATTTTCCCGAAATTTTAGTAGCCAAGGACTCGAGGCCAGGGCTTTCCTTTTTGGCGAAAGCCTCCTGGTTCCACAGGTCCGTCAGGTAACCCTGCGAAGGGCTTTTCTGCACAACTAGCGTGATGGCCTGTCCTTTTTGGCGGCCGCCGGCATACAGGAGCTCGCCCTTTTTCTTTGCCACCGGCACCTCCTCCCCCGTCACGAAGCTGTAGTCGATGAAGGCTTGGCCCTCCAGCAGAATACTGTCTGCAGGAATCAGCTCTTGGTCGCGGATGAGCAGTACATCACCCACTTCGAGCTTGGTTAGCGGCACCACCTCTTCGCGGCCTTGCTGGAGGCGCGTGACCGCTACGGGAAAATAAGCCGTGTAGTCGCGGTCGAAAGAAAGCGTCTCATAGGTTTTGGCTTGATACAGCTTGCCCAGAAGCAGGAAAAACAAGAGCCCGCCGAGGGTATCCATATAGCCTTCCTGCCCCAGCATGAAGATTTCGTACAGGCTATAACTAAAAAGGGTCACGATGCCGATGGCGATCGGCACGTCCATATTCACCTGGCGATTTTTTAGGGCGAGCCAGGCGGAGCGGTAATAGTCTGTGGCGGCATAGAAGAAAACGGGCAGGGCCAGCAGCACATTCAGGTAGTTAAACAGCCCCTTAAAACTATCCCCCAGCAGAGCCGCCTCAGAAAAGTACTCCGGCAGGCTAAAAAACATCATGTTTCCGAAGCAGAAACCCGCCACGGCCAGCTTGAATATCAAGGTTTTATCCAGGGCGGAAGTCGCCTTGCGCTCGACCACATCCGCGAGCTGGATGCGCGGCTCATAGCCGATACTACTGAGCAGGCGGACCAGGTCACGGAGGCTCAGCACCTCGTGCAAAAACTTGATCTGTACCTGTTTTTTCATGAAGTCCACACGTCCGGAGATGACGCCCCTGTGGAGGCGATCCAAGTTCTCCAATAGCCAGATGCAGGAGGCGCAGTGAATCAGCGGGATGGAGAAGGTGATGTGCGTTTCGCGCTCATTTTTAAAGTCGATAAGCTTCCCTTCCACTTCGGTGTCGAGCAGGTAGTCGAAGCGATTCTCACGCTCGGAGCGGGATTTCTGGGAGCTCCCCGGCTGGGACTCTAGGGCATAGTAGGTGCTGCACATATCGGCCTCGCTGAGCACCTGATAGACGAGCTGGCAGCCTGTGCAGCAAAAGTCCTTTTCTGCATAGCTCAGATGTTCTTCTTGGCAGCTCTCCCCGCAGTGGTAGCAGGCAGGCGGCGTAGTGACGCGGGCGGTAGGGAGCAGTTCTGGTTTCATAATGCATGCAAGTTAGGCGGGCTGAGTACGAAAAAAGATGATGAAAATCAGCTTTCTAAATGATTTAAAGCGCCAGGTAAAAGGAGAGGCGATCGCTCCATTTACTCCCTTTGTAGAAGTGAAAAAGTACTTTAGCGAGGTCTGTCTGGTAGGCCTTAGTCGTCACTAGCAGCGTACAGTCCTGCTGCACCGCATAGGACCAGAAGTCCCCGATGCGCGAAAAATTAAACTTGATAAAGGAAGTTTCTGCTGTCATTTTGCCGACTTGCTCGATGATGCGCTGCTCCTCGCGCTGCTTGGACTTGGGCGTGAAGCGCGGAGAGATAATGGTGGCCTTACTTTCAGTAAGATGTGGGCCGAAGAGCTGTAAAAAATTTTCTATCAGGCGCGCCGAGGCCTTTGTGCCATCGTAGTGGAATAAGATATGGGAAAAGGAAAGTTCTTTTTCATACAGCAGCACGGGCACTTCGCAAGGCTGGGACTCCAGCGCACTGGGGCGCTCCTGACTGTGCAGCCAATCCAGCACCTCTGGGAGCTGCGCCGTATATAGGGTGGGGCGAGCTGCTGTGGGGCCGGTGCAGGTGGCGGGATAGGGCACTCCTCCCCGTGTAAAGCCGATCGGTAGCTGCGGACAGTGATGCGCTGCGATCAGGTTTTCCGGAATTTCGAATGTGGCGATTAATGTGCTGTTTCCCTCCATGGCTGTATCTTGTATTGGGTACAAAGCTACAGCAGCGCCAGCAAGGGGGCATTGACCTTTTCCCAGTAGGAAACATGATAAAAATCAGGCTTTGGGCGGCAGCCCAAAAGGTTTTTATCGCCTTCCGAAGCGCAAACAGCGTCTAGTTGAAAGGGGGCAGCATCGCCTCCTAGCAGGCATTTACTGGCCTAGATGGACTTAAACCGGCTGCTGCAGGGGGAAGGAGAGGTAAAAGGTACTGCCCTCATCCACACGGGATTCGAACCAAATGCGCCCACCTGCGGTCTCTACACCCCTTTTCGCGATGGCCAGCCCCAGTCCGGAGCCCTCCGACTTGGTGCTGAAATTCGGGACGAAAATCTTCTCAGCAAGCTCCTCAGGAATTCCCTTTCCGTTATCCTGAATCGAGAGTAAAACCTGGCCCTCCCGGGCAAAGAGCACCAGCTGGATCTCTGGCTTTCTACCCTCAGGTACAGCCTGAATGCCATTGATGATTAGGTTGCCGATCACACGTCCGAAGAGCTGGTCATCGCCTAGGATGAGAATTTCTTCGGCTGGCAGCTGGTCATCGAAGTGCAGCTGCAGGTCCTCCCGATTCTTAAAGAGTTCTACGGCCTCTATTACGACTTGCCGGAAGTCCATCTGCTCATTCTTCGGCAAGGGCATCTTAGCGAAAGTGCTGAAGGAGGTGGCGATATCACTTAACGTATCGACCTGATGAATAAGGGTTTGGATGGGCTTTTTCAACTTCTCCGGATCATCGAGATGGCCCATCTGCTGAAGGCGCAGCAGGTGCTGGAGGGTCAGCTTCATGGGGGTAAGGGGGTTCTTTATTTCATGAGCTACCTGCTTGGCCATCTCTCTCCAGGCGGATTCTTTTTCTGTGCTGGCCAGCGCCTTTTTCGAGCCTTCGAGCTTGAAAAGCATATTATTATACTCATCGATTAAGAGCCCGATTTCGTCCCTGCTGGGCCACTGCATGGGCTCATTCGTGTCCAAGTCAGTTTCGGAGAGCTTGCTGGTCAGCATTTTAAAGGGATAGGTCAGATTTTTCGACACGAAATATGAGATGATCAGAAAAACGATAAAAATCAGTACAAAGATGTTCAGGATATTACTAAACACATCTGCAATCAGGGCATCGAGTTCATTTTCGGATTCGAAGAAGGGGATGGCCATGATAGCGCGAATTTCCTTATTGTTTGTGGAGCGTATAGCGGCATAAACAGCCTTGTAGCGCAGCTCACCCACTTGTTCATCGAGGAGGATAATGTTATTTTGGCCTTCTACGATTTGCGCGATGGCGCGCGGGTTTACCCATGGTCGAAGGATGCCTTTGTCAAAGATATTCGGCTGTGAGGTGGCTAGGAGGCTACCACTCGGCTCGTAAATATTGATCTCTGTACTCGTTAACAGCGAGAGATCGCCTACTGCCTCGGGAAAATCATCTGACTCCAGCTCTCCCGCGATTTCTCGCTCTAGGATAGCGGACAGGTTGTTGCCGATCAAATTCGCGCGCTGAAAATACTGCCTATTCAGTTCTTCTCTGTAACTATTCGTCAGCAGGCCGATGATAATCACCGATATAACAAGCATGGGCACGAAAAAGGCGAAATTCAAGTAAAACTGTAACTTCGTAGAGTAATTAAAATCCACGCGCCGCATGCCCCGAATCGTCAGATAAATCAGGATAGATAGGAGCGTAAGTAGGATATAGGCGATAAAGTAAAAGGAGATATCGGCTAAAATATAGTAGATCGGATACAGCGGGGAGCTGACGACTACAAAGCGGCCGCTTTCCCCTACCCCGACATGGTGGTAGCCTTTTAGATTCACTCCTTCGCTGTCCAGCCCGCGCATACTTGGAAGCTGGAGGACGTCTTCAGCGCGATAATTAAACACGCCTACACTATACAGCAGCTCTTCGTCGCTGTAGACTGCGTAGTCGAAATTACGGCTATTTAGGCCTGCGCTATATTTATCATCAAGCAGAAGCCGGGGGAAAACGGCTCCCGGCAGCACTTTCATCTGTTTCAGATAGAGCAGCACAGTTCCGAGTAATTGGTTATCCCGTATAATGGGAATAAAAGCCACATAAGTGTTGCCAAAATCCTCCTCAGGGTTTTTAATAAAATAAAGGTCCCGAATAGAGGTGGCGTAATCACTGTTTACATACTCCTTTTTATAGTCGAGCAGACGGAGGGGACTATCGGCATCCAAGAGGTCATCCCCTGCCACATTAAAGAGCCGAATCGTCACCTCGTACTGATCAAAATACCCACCGATATGGATTTTTTTAATTTTTCTTACGATGGCCTCATTTGACTGCAAGGGATCAGGCAGAACGGTTTTAATAAAGAGGTCTCCTGCTACGCGTTCTTTCACGTCAGCCAGCAGGTACTCGGCGAGAATATCATTTTCTACAAGTTGCTGCTGCCCGAAACTCACTTTCGTCTGCTTATCACTCGCTAGCTGTACCTCATAAGTGGCCACGCCGGTGATGACGGCACCGATTAGGCAGCCGAAGAAAAAGGTCAAAAAGGTGTTCAGCCCAAGGGTAAAAACATTTTCATACAGACGAAAGGTTATGATGGAGACAACTAAGATGAGGTGGGCACTAAAAACCAAAACCAGCATCCAGTTCAGGTAAAGCAGGATGCCGATGGTGGGTATGCTAAAGAATAGCAGCACTTGCAGTGCAAAGCGCCTGCCTATGCCCATATGCGTCATGATAAGGTTCATGACAAGGATAGAAAAGAGCAGATAGCCGGCTCCTGCGATGAAAATGATGACCAGACTGGTGAGCTTAAAAGCGTCGAAAGACGGGATCGCCAGGATATTAAGCTGCCACTGTGCATTCTGAAATATATTCAAGTAAAGGAAATAGAACAGCAGTAGCAGCACACAGGAGAACAGATAAGCCGCAAGGGTGTAGGTCCAAGCGGGTTTCGGGAGGAGGAAGCGACGGATTTTATAGGTGAATTTTTTACGCGTAATAAAACCGATAATCATCAATAATACGACGATGGAGAAAACCACATTTAAAAAAAGGTCCCCTAAGCTTGGGTTAAAAAAGGAGGATGCGTAAAATTTCGCACTGAAGAAGTCCAGCTCGAAGTAATCCTGAGGAAAGTGAAAAAATAACATCAGCGCACGCACACTAAAGAGTAAAGTGGCCGTGTAAAAAATTGCGAGTAATCCCTTTCCTCTCGACCACAGCATGCGGATAAAGTCGTAACCAATAAGTAACAGCAAAAAAATAAGAGAAAAGAAAAAGATTAGCAAGGTGATATTTCCTTCGTTCAGGTACAGGAAGGAGGCATTGTCTTGGAAACCAACAGAAAAAAAATAATCCCCATTCGCAGCGCGCAGATCTTGGAATCCGGTCCGCGAGGAGGCGGCAATCACGATGGGCTGCCCCCCAAATAAGCGGCTATCAGGACCCGTAAACAGATATTGATTTTCGATCGTCCGCTTATAGAAAATCGGAACGGCCTGCAAGAGCCAATAATTTTGCCCTCCGCGCGAAAAACGACGGAGCTTAGTAAAATAACGTCCAAAGTTATCTTCCACCAGCTGGTATTTACTTTGGACGCTAACTAGATTAAAGTCGAGCACCAACGTGAAATCAGACCAAAAGGCCAGCTTTCCTTCCTCAGAGTAGACCAAAAAGGGATAGGCGGTATCAAAATTAAGTTGGGAAAACCGAAGACTTTCATCCGGCTTACTTCCAAGCAGCAGGTTGACAAAATCCTGATCGAACTGGGCATCGATTGCCTGAAATTGCGCATTCAATTGCTCAAAATAAGCTTGTTCATCATCTCTGACGGTGAGGTAGAAGCTTCCAACCAGGAGGAGGAAGCCCATGGAACCGAGGAGAAGAAATAGAAGAAGGCGTTTTTGTTTTAACATACTACCAGAAAAGAGTTCCTACAAGCAGGAAAACGTTGTAAAATACGAAAAGAAGACAGTAAAATGTGTGCTTTTTTCCGCTAATTCTCCACAGCACAGCGCGATGGGTACAGCTATAGGAAAAGAAGAGATTTAGGACAGCTCCTATGTTTCCTTTGCGCAAGGCGCAAAAATCATGCAGAAGAAACAAAAAAAGACGCCATGAAGACGTCTTTAGATGCTAGGGGTGCACGCGGATTTGCGCAATAGAAGCCGCAGCAAACCTTGTTTTTATAATTTTTCGCCGAAGAAAACGAATTTCTTCTTTCTATTTTTAGCATTGCGATACCAGAGATAGCCTAGTACTGCTGCGATTAAGTAGGGCATTGTGAAAAGGTAGAGAATTCCGGCATTAAGACCAGCACCTACCGATGTATCCCCATTCGACACATTATTTTCCACTGTAGCACGACACATGGCACACTGCGCCATGCTCTGCGTGTGGAGAAGAAATGTAAGAAATAGGGAAAAGCTGAGGGCAATAATCTTTTTCATACCTAAATAAGTTTTTTTTACGTGCGTAAGTTCCCTTAATGCATGTAGTAAGGACTGATCATCAGATAAACAACTACGCCACTTACCGTCACATACAACCAAATCGGATAGGCGAAGCGCACTACTTTTTTGTGCTTGGCTCTTTGATCCGTATAACCATAGTAATAAGCAAATAGGATCGGGAAAAGGGCGACTGCAGCTAAGATAATATGCGAAATCAGAATGAAGAAGTAGATCGTCCGGATGGTTCCCTCACCACCGAAAGAAGTACTTTCAGCTGAAGCATGATAAATGACATAGGAAACCAAAAAGATGGCACCTAGACCAAAGGCGGTACTCATAGCTGTCCGATGCATGGAAATGTTATTTTGCTTGATAAATACCAAGCCAGCGATAAGTGCCACGGTAGCGGCCGAATTAATAACTGCATTTAGATGGGGCAGGAAATAAACCCAATCCGAAGCCACGTCTAATTTCGTAGGCATAAAAAGGAGAATCGCTACCACGACAGGTACTGCTATCGAGATGATGGTAATCCAAAGCCGAATAGTGCTTTCATTACCGGTACGCATGACATTACTTTTTTCCATGTAAAAGAACCTTTGTTTCAAGAATTAAGAGATCTACATCTTTACGATTGGTGCCGCTATAATAACCACGGATACGCCCTTGGTCATCTATAAGAACAAACTTATCGGAGTGGACAAATTCCTCCGGATCATCGCCACCATCGATGGTGGGGAGGATAAAACCACAGCGAGCAAGCTCATAAATAGCATCTTTATCTCCGGTGAGAAAATGCCATTTATCGGAGGCCCGATGGAAATCGGCATACTCACGAAGAACTTCTGGCGTATCGTATTCGGGATCGATGCTGATAGAGAATATTTGAACACGATCATCACCACGGAAAGCATCGTCCACGCGCTCCATTTCAGTAGACATGACGGGGCAGATACTTGGACAAGAGGTAAAGAAGAAGTCCACGATGGTCACCTTACCTGTCATCTCTTCTCTGCCGAGGGCGTCCTCTCGGTGACTCGTGAGCTCAAAATAGGGAATGGTATGTTGTACTCCCTCATCATAAACACAGTCATGGTACACGTTCTCCACACCATCTTCGAATAGAAGCGGAATATCATACTGATTTTCTCCGAATGCTTTTAGAAAGAGAAAGATCAAAATGGGTACTAATAATATGCAGACCAATACCAGGCCCTGCAGCATACGTAATCCTTTCATAGTACAGAGATAACAAAAAAGCAGGCAGAAATGTCTATTCCTACCTGCTTTTTTTTGAACAATAGAATAGCGATTACCAGCGCATGAGGAAGATCTCGGACCCCTCCTTAACCAATGCGATCGCCAACCATACCAGAAAGATTAAAGGCACTACTATAGAGTAGAAAAGCGGCTTGGCTTCTTCTCCTAGGTGCATGAAATCCATCATAATGTATTTTGCCTTCCAGATAGTGAGTCCGATAAAGATTAAATAAAGTAGGATCCCACGCTCCATGTTGAAAGCAAATACGAACTCTACGAGTGTAAGAGCAAGAAGAATACCCGCAGTTTTCCAAATTTTTACAATCTTAGCCTCATCTCTAGGGATGACGTTAAGTGGTTTATTTTCTGTCGCCATAGTCTATTTATTAATTAGATGAGATAGAAGAAGGTAAATACAAATACCCAAACTAAATCTACAAAGTGCCAGTAAAGGCCGATTTTCTCTACCATTTCATAATGACCTCTTCTTTCATAAACACCCACAGCAGCCTGATAGAATGCTAAGAATAGAAGCACCACACCGATAGTCACGTGAAAACCGTGAAATCCAGTAATAAAGAAGAAGAGCTGAGCAAAGGCTGCGGGACCGTATTCATTAACGACTAGGTTAGCGCCAAAGATCGTATCCGTAACGACTTTACCCATATTATTTACATAGGTAATGGTACTACCGCCGTCGGAACCGTGAATAAAGTGGGACCATTCCCAAGCCTGGCATCCTAAGAAAGTAAGACCTCCTAGAAGCGTCCACAACATCCACTTTACAACATCCTCTCTATCGTTACGATGTCCAGCTTCCACTGCTAGTACCATAGTTACGGAACTCGCAATCAAAATAAAGGTCATAAGACCCACGAAAACGAGTGGCAAATGCATACCATGAAAGAAAGGAAAGGCATCAAAAACCATTTCCGGTACGGGCCAGTATTCGTTTGATCCCACAAATACATCATCTGGCCCAGCGTAAGCAGGAAAGCTGACGCGTATAGCCACATAGGCTACAAGAAATGCAGCAAAAGTAAAGATATCGGATAGTAGGAAAAACCACATCATGAGTTTTCCATAACTCGCCTTGAGCGGTTCATTACCGCCACCCCAGACGCCTCTTTTAGAGCTCACACCTGGGACTGATGTCGAAACAGTAGCCATATTCGTTAATAATTTTAATGATTCAGTAGAAGGAACATAAAGAGATAAAGCCAAAGACCTCCAAGAAAATGCCAGTAAGTCACACACATTTCCATGACAGTCATTTCCTGCGAATGCACTTTATATCGGAATGACGAAATTAATACAAAAATGATAAATATCACACCACTTATCAAATGTATTCCGTGCAATCCGGTAAAAACGTATAGGAAGGAGCCAGAGGGATTACCTACGAAGAAGACATCACGATCAACCAATGCTACCCAACCGTACCACTGCGCCACCAAAAAAGCAACCGCAGCTAAAACAGTTACGGTCATCCCTAGTTTTAGTTGCAACAGATTATCTCGTTTGGCAGCTGTATAGGCCCAGTGTAAAGCCAAAGAACTAATAACGATGATGCCTGTAGAATACCAAAACAACGTTGGCAATTCAAACTCTAGCCAGTTACCCTCAGATTGACGTACGATATAAGCACTAGTTAGCGCAGCAAAGATCATCACCACTGTCACCATAAAAAGCCACAAAGCAAACTTTTTAGGATGCATGGCGATGGGCTGCTCTACACCTTCCGCATAAGCGAATTTTTCTTCCATATTAAACTTTATCTAATAGATACGCGATTTGAACGATAGGCAAATACAGAAATGATCCAAACATGATACGCAAGGCAGATTTCCGCGAACAATCGCGCATAAGTGAAAACGTTTGGGCTAGAAATAAAACACCACAAACTGTTGCCACAATCCCTGAATTTATCCCTGTCAAGCCGAAATAAGTTGGCAATAAGCCCAAAGGCAACAAGAATAAAGTGTAAATCATAATTTGAATCGCTGTATTTAAGTCTTTCTTACCACCTGACGGCAACAGTTTAAAACCTGCGCGTTTATAATCCTCATCACTAACCCAAGCAATAGCCCAAAAATGAGGAAACTGCCAAATAAATTGAATACCAAACAGGATAAGAGCCTCATGACCGATAACTCCCGTAGCAGCAGTCCAACCTAATAATGGAGGCATTGCACCAGGAATAGCCCCGACGAACACAGCAATAGGCCCCACACGTTTTAGCGGAGTATAAGCAAACACATACAGTACCATACTTAGTATGCCTAACCACATGGTTAATGGATTTGTGAAGATCCATAGCAAGTAAATACCCGTAAACCCAGAGAAAAAGGTAAACAAGATGGCCTCGTTTAATCCAATTGCGTCCGTGGGTAGTGGACGGTTTTGAGTCCGTTTCATGAGCTTATCATAATCACGCTCCCAGATTTCATTCGCAGCACCAGAGGCTCCACTTATAAGAAAGCCACCTAACATCAAGCCTACAAAAGTGGGCCAAGAAAATACTGCCCCAGAATCTCCAAGGATATATCCAAAAACGGCAGAAAAGGTAACCAACAGGGACAACCTAAGCTTTAATAGCTCAGCATACGCTTTAAGGCGAGAAGACACAAATTGGGTCCAGTAGTCAAGAATGAAATGAACGGTTCTCATGAAGGAATACTATCACTTTTAACTTTTTGATTCCCAATAAAAAGGAGCAGTAAAAACTGAACCCCAATTATTAGCGCGCCGAACAGTAAATGAATCGGCTGAAGAAAGGCTGGTATAGCAAAATAAGCCATACCAACACCGGAAAGAATTTCTAATACAATGACACCAAACAACAATTTAGTAAGCCAATAAATCTTACTCCCCCGTACCGTGTACTTGTAGATCCAATAAAGTAAAACAGCATGAATCAATAGTAAGGCAAGCGAATAAGAACGATGTATAAGAAACTCAATTCCTAAATTATTAATCCATTGACCCCTAAAAAGGTTCCCAAATTCAAAGGCAACATGATCTATAGCCTCGCGAACTTGCGTACCTAAAACGATTTGAGGAATCATAAGAATAAATCCAACCAGTAAGAGCGAATAAACCTTACTCGCATTTTTCATGGTATACTTTGGAACATAATTAACCTTAAGCGCACGGTAAAACACGTACAATAAAAGGCAAACGATAAGCAAAGCAAGTACCATGTGTACCGTAATCATCCATGGAAGTAGATTCGTTGATACTACTATGGAACCTATCCAAGCCTGAAAAAGAAGAAGGACTAAATTAATAAAGGACAGAATAGTGATCCACTTATCTACACCGTAAAGCGCTATAGAACGAATGAATACAGCTAAAATCAATAAGCCGATAATCGCACCGATAAGCCTGTTCACATACTCAATCCAAGTTTTGGTAGCATTGAACTCTTCTTCTATTAAGATACTCTTATCATTTCTTATTTCCTCGGCTTTATTTGAAAAACCTAAGCGCTCAAGAGAGGCAACAAATCGATCATTCTTGTTGATTCGCTTTTCGAGATATATCTCCTGATAATTAGATGGGAGCTGATTCACGCTTGTAGGCGGAACCCAGCTCCCAAAACACTTAGGCCAATCCGGACATCCCATACCAGAACCAGTACTTCTAACGATGCCCCCAACCAAAATGAGGAAATAAACAGCTAACGCGGTTATCATGGCTAACCGGCGAAAGCTGTTTAAAGATTTAAGATTTTGCTTCATTAGCGACCAATACTTCTTGTTCCTCTGCCATAATTTCCTTCTCTAACTTAACAAGCTCTTGCTCATGTGGTAAGTTTGATTCAGGTGTAGCAGATAAAGGTACAGTCTGCATGATGAAATCCTCCTTAGCACCTGGCTTAGAATAATCGTAAGGCCATCTATATACAGTAGGAATTTCACCAGGCCAGTTACCATGCCCAGGAACTACAGGAGTAGTCCACTCAAGGGTGGTTGATCTCCAAGGGTTTTGATTCGCTTTTCTACCTCTATACATGCTGTAGAAGAAATTGAACAAGAAGATAAACTGCGCCGCAAAAGTGATAACAGCTGCAGCAGAAACAAACATATTCAGATCCTCATACATATTAGAGAATTCAAAACCAGTCCAGCTATAATATCTTCTAGGAAAACCTGCGATACCAATGTAGTGCATCGGGAAGAATACCAGATATACACCTACAAATGTCAACCAGAAATGGATATAACCTAAGCGATTATCCATCATACGACCAAACATTTTAGGGAACCAGTGATAAACACCCGCAACAAGTCCAAAGAAAGATGCAGAACCCATCACAAGGTGAAAGTGTGCTACTACGAAGTAAGTATCATGCAACTGAATATCAATAGCAGAGTTACCAAGGAAAATACCCGTTAAACCACCAGAGATAAAGAAGGATACTAGACCAATAGAGAATAACATTCCAGGTGTAAAGATGAGATTACCTCTCCACAGTGTAGTCAAGTAGTTAAACACTTTTACAGCTGAAGGAATCGCAATAATAAGTGTTAAGAACATGAAAATACTACCCAAGAATGGATTTAATCCTGAAACAAACATATGGTGTGCCCATACCACGAAGGAAAGAATGGTGATCCCTAACATGGAAATGATCATCGCCTTATATCCGAAAATAGGCTTACGTGAATTAGTCGCTATAATTTCAGATGTTATACCTAAAGCAGGCAACAACACGATATATACCTCAGGGTGTCCCAAAAACCAGAATAAATGCTGGTATAGTACAGGGCTACCACCGGTATTAGGTAATGCTTCCCCTGCAATATAAATATCTGAAAGATAGAACGAAGTCCCAAAGCTACGATCAAACACAAGTAAAAGTGCAGCAGCGAATAACACAGGGAATGACAATAAACCAATGATAGCTGTCAAGAAGAAAGCCCAAATGGTTAAAGGCAGTCTGCTAAATGACATCCCTTTCGTTCTCAAATTGATAACTGTAGAGATGTAGTTAATACCTCCAAGAAGGGAGGAGGCGATGAAGAAGGTCATCGAAATTAACCATAAGGTCATACCCAAACCGGAACCCGGAATCGCTTGCTCAAGCGCAGATAAAGGAGGATAAACTACCCATCCACCTGCAGCCGGGCCTGTTTCAATGAATAGGGAGATGAACATGATTACACCGGCCACGAAGAATAACCAATAGGAAAGCATATTCATGAAACCAGAGGCCATATCCCTTGCACCAATCTGCAGCGGAATAAGAAAGTTTGAGAAAGTACCCGATAAACCTGCAGTTAATACAAAGAACACCATAATCGTCCCGTGCATGGTTACTAAAGCCAGATAAAACTCAGGGTCAAGCTTACCCGCCTCATCGATCCAACCTCCAAGAAGTGGTTTCAAGAAGTGAAGCTCCAGATCAGGAAAACCAAGTTGTAAACGAAAGATTACAGAAAGTAATCCCCCGATGATAGCCCAAAATATACCTGTTATAAGGAATTGCTTCCCAATCATCTTATGATCATAACTAAAGATATATTTGGAGATAAAACCCTCCTCGTGATGCTCATGATCGTGATCGTGAGCATCATGGGAAGCAGTAGATTGCGCTAATGTTGCCATGTGATATTTAGTTTACTTGTGTTCTGAAATTGTGATTTCCGCTAACTCTTTTAAGTCAGGAGTTAAATTTTCAACAAGTGAGGGATTGTTAACAATATAGGGCTTCTGCTCTGCCATCCACTTTCTATATTCAGCTGGCTCAACAACCTCAATCACTCTTCTCATTGCATTGTGCCCTCTACCGCAAATTTCAGTACAGGCAATTTCATATACGAATTCATCATTCCCAAGCTCCTGTCGCATTTCGGCTGTCGTTTTCGTAGGGACAAACCAAAACCGCGTTGGCATACCAGGTACCGCATCCATTTTCAAACGCATGTGAGGCGCGAAAACAGAGTGTAAAACATCTCTAGATCTTATTTTGAATTCAACAGGTTCACCTTTTGGTATAACAACTACAGGCGAAGTAAAGTCATCTAGTGCATTTTTATCTGTGAAATCAATCCCAGAGGCGTTTGTACCTGAAGTCAAACGATAATCATGAGAACCTAAGACACCATCCATACCTGGATAACGCACCTCCCAACCGAACTGATAGCCCATAAGTTCTACTTGATGAGACTTTTCAGGCGCTGGTGCTGTGATGTCAGACCAGGTTTGATAACCACCAATCACAAGGATGGTAAGCACAATGGCAGGTACCACTGTCCAGATCACCTCAAGCTTGTTATTATCCGGATAAAAAGAAGCAGTACGCTTCTCATCATAACGATACTTGTAAGGGAAAACAAATAACAAAATATGCGTTACGATAAATATAAAGCCAGTAACTGCCATTGTAATCCAAAACAGTTTATCTGTTTCAATACCATGCTCAGAAGCTACTGGAAGCGTATAATTATCAAATTCCTTAACAGAATACCATACCATAAGTCCCCCGAATAGTACGAGAAACACAATGAATAGAAAGGCGTTGACACTATTACTGCTACTTGCAATCTTCTTATCAGAACCCTTCACCACAGAAACTAGTGTCTGAATGCGGTATACCATCCAAATCAAGGACAGTAACAACACAACACCTACAGCAATAAGAAATCCGTACATAATAAATAATTTTTCGGACTAGATTAAATATGATGCTGAAGACTTTCTTCTAACATCGGATGATTTTTAGGAACCAAGTTGCCTTTCGATAAGCCTGTTAAAACAACTATCGCAACGATGGAACCATACGCTAAGAAAAGACCGATTTCAATCAAGCCTAAACCACCATGTTCTCTAAGCGTTCCCGGCTGTACCATCAACGTGTAATCAATATAATGACCAATAATGATAAGCGAAGAAATAACTTTCAAGAATACACCATGTCTTTTCGCGTCTCTTGTCATAAGAACAAGGAACGGTAAAATAAAGTTTAGTCCTAGATTTACAAAAACCAACGGCCCATATAACTCACTCTGTAGTCTCTCTACAAAATAAACAGACTCTTCAGGAATGTTCGCATAATAGATCAAAAGGAACTGCGAAAACCAGATATACGTCCAGAATATGGAGAACGCAAACATGAATTTTCCGAGGTCATGAATATGATTTGAGTTAACCATTTCAAGATAGCCCTTATCTTTCAAAAACAATGTGATAAGAGTCACCGCTGACAGACCCGCAACAAACCAGGAAGCGAACATGTACCAGCCAAACATGGTGGAGAACCAGTGCGTATCGATGGACATAATCCAATCCCAAGCAGCAATAGAAGAAGAAACCGCAAAGAAAACAAGAAAGATGGCCGACATTGTCCTCGTTTTTCTCCAGTAACTATCAGACTTTTCTAAATCTTCTGCGTACGAGAGCTGCTTTAATTTATTGAAGAAAAGAGCCCAAGCTGCAAAGAAAACGACCATTCGTACGATGAAGAATATAGGGAAGGATCCTTTCGCCATTGGCCAAAAGAAAAAGCCCCCTTTTCCATCAATAATACGATCGTATTGAGGATCGTTCACATCATACAAGTAACTATGTGTCCAGTGAAAGATATCATGACCTACAATAAAATAGCTACCAATAGTAATAACGGCCGCATAAGGCAACCAATTACCAAAAGACAAAGGAATTCTTAGAATAGGAGCAGACCATCCTGCTTGCGCCGCATACTGAAGAGCAAAGAAAAACACACCAATAACTGCAATACCTGCAAAATAAATATTGTTCACCCACACAGCAGCGAATAGTCGATGGTACCAGTGATACGCATGATCCCCGGCCTCTGCCACTTCTTCGTGCCCACCGGCACTCATGATCTCAATCACAATCCCTGCGACAAGAATTATGGCACCGAGTACCATAATTTTCATTATCGGCTTTTTAAAGGTCCCAGCAAAATCAAATTTCTGATCCCAGTTTATATCGATTACTTGCTTACCCATGACTATTGCTTCTGAATTTCTTGTTTAACATAGTGTGTGATTTTCCATCTCTTTTCTTGAGACATTTGCGAACCATGCGCAAGCATTCTGCCCTTTCCATGTGTGATAACATGGAAAATGTGACCTTCTGGCAAGTTGATATAAGCACCACCTTTCAGGTTAGCTACACCACCTAACACCTCACCCGCTTTTCCATCACCTTCACCATTAGGGCCGTGGCAAGTCGCACAGAACTGCGTGTAAAGCACTTTACCTTCTGCCAGAACCTGATCCGTAAGCTCTACTGGATTATCGATTTCTGCAGCCTTTTCAAGCTCATTTACTCCAAGACGATAAGGAAGATAGCCCTGATGGTTGCGTGGAACGGTACCTTGTACGGGCTCACGCATATTCATACCATGAGGATTATTCGGGTTAGAGTTAAAAAACTCACCCTTTCCATCTTCACGTGAAGATAACCAGCTCCCTTGCGACTCATCTCTAATTTGGCTAAGTGGCTCGTATGCTACAGAATTATACATCTGAGGAGCATATTCATAACCTGGGTGATCACCAGAGGCACTACATGAGGATAATCCCCATGTAAGCCCTGCTACACACGCTGTATATAGGAAAGTTTTTGTATTCATCTTATCTACTTAGTCAAAGTTCTTTTTATTCACCTCAGAAGCACCAGTAGCTTTTAATACTTCACCGATCTGCTGCTCATCTAATTTAGCATTTGCGGCTAAATCAATGGCCATCACATGCTTATCATCCGTAATGCGAATGTCAAAAATCCTAGGCTGACCCCATGGTTTTAAATTGCTACTTACGAAGAAAACGCCACACATACCGAATGCTGCTAATAGAACCGTTAATTCAAACGTCACCGGCACAAAGTTCGGAAACCCTGCGAAATCCTTACCTCCAATAATCATAGGCCAGTCGAACTTCATCATATAAAACTGCATGGTGAGTGCAAGAGTAGTCCCTAACATCCCAAAAAGGAAAGCAGCTATAGGAAGTCTAGAACGTTTATAACCAAGGGCCTCATCCAAACCGTGAACAGGGAAAGGCGAGTATACCTCGTGAATCTTCACGCCACTATTTCTAACTTGGGCCACGGCATCTAAAAGAACATCTTCGTCCTCATAAACACCTAATACGAAATGCTTATCTCTTTCCATATTATTTTTTCACTTTTTCACCAGAAGATTTAACAATAGATTTCACCTCTGCCATGTTAATCACAGGGAAGAACTTGGCAAACAACAAGAATAAGGTAAAGAACAATCCGAATGTAAAGAGATACACACCCATATCCGCCCACGTAGGAGAAAACATCGCCCAAGAAGAAGGTAAGAAGTCTCTATGTAAAGAGGTGACAATAATTACAAATCGCTCAAACCACATACCGATGTTTACTACAATAGATAGAATGAAGGTAAGAACGATGGAGGTACGAATCTTCTTAAACCAGAAAAGCTGAGGAGAAATAACATTACATGTCATCATCGCCCAGTAAGCCCACCAGTAAGGGCCGAAGGCTCTGTTAATAAACGCATACTGCTCGGCGGCTACACCTGAATACCAAGCGATAAAGAACTCTGTGATGTAAGCTATACCTACGATAGAACCCGTAATGATAATTACGATGTTCATCAGCTCGATATGACCGATCGTGATGTAGTCCTCAAGTTTAAACACCTTACGCGTTATGATCATCAGCGTTAATACCATAGCGAAGCCGGAGAAAATCGCTCCCGCTACGAAGTATGGAGGGAAAATCGTGGTATGCCAACCTGGAATTACAGAGGTTGCAAAGTCAAAGGATACGATCGTGTGTACCGATAGTACCAGAGGAGTCGCTAGACCCGCAAGAATTAACGCAACAGCCTCATAACGGAACCACGTTTTAGCAGCACCATCCCAGCCGAAAGAAAGTGCCCCGTAAATGGTCTTCCTCAAGCCTGTAGCACGATCACGAATGGTAGCAAAATCTGGAATCAATCCGATGTACCAGAATACCAGGGATACGGAGAAATAAGTAGAAATCGCAAAAACGTCCCATAACAGTGGGGAATTAAAGTTTACCCACAAAGATCCAAACGTATTTGGCAATGGAAGTGCCCAATAAGCACCCACCCAAGGTCTCCCCATGTGAATAACTGGAAAAAGCGCCGCACAAATAACCGCGAAAATGGTCATCGCCTCTGCCGCTCTATTAATGGCCATTCTCCATTTTTGTCTGAATAAAAGGAGAACAGCGGAAATCAAAGTACCCGCGTGACCGATACCTACCCACCATACGAAGTTGGTGATATCCCAAGCCCAACCGATGGTCTTATTTAATCCCCACATACCGATCCCCTCCCAAAGGGTAGCAGCAAGTGCTATAGCACCTACCCCTAAAACTCCAACGGAAGTCAGTAAAGCCAAGATCCATGAGAGGGTAGGCTTACCCTCCACATGTCTTGATACGTCATGGGTAACGTCTTTTAAGGTTTTCCCTCCTGTTATCAGAGGTGCTCTTAGCGATGATGTAACCTGCATATCTTTCTAAATTTATTACGCTTCTGATTTATCCTTATTTCTGATTTTGGTAAAGTACCAAACATTCGGGCTAACATTAATCTCTTCTAATACGTGGTACGCACGCTCCTCGCCCACTTCCTTGATCGCCTCCAGCTCATTCTCCTGAACTTTAAGCAATTTAGAAACACGGCTTTCGGAATCATTCATATCTCCGAATACAAGAGCATCTGTCGGACAAGCTACCGCGCATGCTACGTTGATCTCGCCATCACGTACTGGACGACCTTCACGCTTAGCAGTTAACTTACCCGCCTGAATACGCTGCACACACATCGAACATTTCTCGATCACGCCACGCGCACGCACTGTAACATCCGGGTTAAGCACCATCTTACCCATGTCATCATTCTGTGCTACGTTCACAACAGAGAAGTCCTTGTTGTCATGATACTTAAACCAGTTGAAGCGACGCACTTTATACGGACAGTTGTTCGCACAGTAACGCGTACCGATACATCTGTTGTACGTCATTTGGTTTAAGCCTTCCGATGAGTGCGTAGTAGCAGCTACTGGACATACTGTCTCGCAAGGAGCGTTGTTACAGTGCTGACACATCATCGGCTGGAATGTAACCTCAGGATTTTCAGAAGCGACCTCGAGACCTTTTAAGTCCTTCACGTCTGCATCAGAGCTGTAGTAACGGTCCACACGAATCCAGGCCATCTCACGACGGTTAAGAACCTCCTGCTTACCTACCACGGCCACGTTATTTTCTACCTGGCAAGCGATGGTACATGCACCACAGCCTACACATGAGTTCATGTCAATGGCAAGTCCCCAGTGATGCTGGCTGTACTTGTGCCCCTTCCACAAACTAACTTTTGATGGCTTAACAAATTTACCATCTTTATAAATTTCAGGTCGATAACGGCCTGCAAAAGGATCCTCTTTATAAGCTCCTAACGTAGACTCCTGTACCACAAATTCGCGACCCATATACGTTTGGTGCGTCTGCGTCTGAGCGATACTGTACGTGTCAGTCGTTAACTCTACCGTTACACCTTCTGTGATATCAAAATTCACGTAGTCGCCATTCGACATCAATAAGGCATAAGCATTTACCCCTACACCATTCGCAACGCGACCCGCCTTCGTTCTGCCGTAACCGATCGCCAAACCTACCGTGCCTTCAGCTTGTCCCGGTTGAACGAGCACAGGCACAGTTAACGACTTATCACCAACAGTTAACTTCGCCTTACGCGTAGCACCTTCTACCATACGTAGACCGTTTTCGTTCGCCCACTTCTGAGATACCGTTAGGTAGTTATCCCAAGTAGCTTTTGAAATCGGATCTGACATCTCTTGCAACCAAGGGTTGTTCGCCATAACACCTGTACCTACACCGATCTTCTTGTAAACGATAAGCTCAGTACCTGAATTATCTGCTTTGTATGCCTTCGCTACGGCAGAAGCTGCCTGCGCAAAACCGTTAAATTCAGTTAAGGATACTGGAGTAAATGCTTCCTCCACTACACCATTATGCAAGCTAGAATCCCAGAAAGTTTGGAAGTCAGCGATCACATCCTGCTTAGCGAAATGCGCCTTCCACTCTTCTTGTAAAAGCTCGTAATAGGTCATAGAATCACCAGCCCATACTAAGAATGACTCAGGAGCTTGACGCGTATTAAATAAAGGAGAGATAGTAGGCTGGGCTAAGCTATACTCACCTAAACGTGGACTGTAATCATTCCAAGACTCTAGGAAGTGATGCGTGGGAGCTACATATTGAACAAGAGATGCTGTCTCGTTTAATGTATCGTTTGTGGAAACACTTAACTTAGCTTTGGAAATGTTATCCGCAATTTCTTCGCCTTTGGCAAAGTCATACGCAGGATTACATTCGTGGAAAATAACCGCATCGATTCTTCCCGCTTTTAGATCTGCCACAAACTTATTCATCGCGGCATCATCCCCTTTTCTGAAATAAGAAGGACGAGAAAAATCTACCGTTT
Organism: Nitritalea sp.; assembly: GCF_054166705.1. Taxonomy (NCBI): domain Bacteria; kingdom Pseudomonadati; phylum Bacteroidota; class Cytophagia; order Cytophagales; family Cyclobacteriaceae; genus Nitritalea; species Nitritalea sp. The sequence goes on along the minus strand of NZ_JBSZCV010000012.1, from coordinate 140,392 downwards.
TTCCATTATTACCCAGTAGATCATTGATGGCATTGATCACCACCTGAACGTTCGGATCATTCGATCCAGAAACCACTAAAGAAGCACCTCGATTCGTCCACAACTCATTCGCAGCCTTATTCAAGTGCTCCACCTCTACCGCTGGAGCGTTAGTTGTAGGAGCTCCAGCCTTTTTAGCCAGTGCATTGTAAAGCGCTAATACAGCCAAGCCAGACTGAGAAGCCTTTAAAGGTGTTCGGTAATCAGCATTAGCGCCAGTTAACGAAAGGTTCGACTCAAACTGGTAGTGACGCGACATCTCCGGCTTCTCCTTAGAAATCTTTCTCGTCTGCGCGTAGTCTTTGCTAAACTCGATGGGAGAAATCCAAGTACCTAAAAAATCGGCTCCGAAGCTGACAATCGTTTTTGCTTTATCAAAGTGATAAGTCGGAATACCTTTTACTCCATAACTTACATCGGCAGCTTTTAACACACCGTAGTTTGAAGAAGGATCATATGTTACGACGTTCACATTCGCATACTTATCTGCAAATTTGGCAACGGCCTTCTCCGTGCTTGGAGACAGAATCGTATTGGTAACAATTGTAATAGAAGAAGCGGAAGCAAATTTGCCCGTTAATTCCTTATCAAATGCATCCCAATCCTTACTTTCGCCATTGGCCATAGGCCCTGAAAGTCTTTGCTTATCATATAAAGAAAGTACTGACGCTTCTACTTGCGCTGAAGTACCTCCCTGAGTGGTAGGTGATATACCATTACCATCGATTTTAATCGGTCTACCTTCTCTCGTCTTAACCACGATGGAAGCATAATCGCCACCGATGTTATACGTAGAGGCGTAGTAGTTCGGAATAGATGGATCGATATCCACAGGCTTATTCACATAAGGGATAGCCTTACGAACAGGAGCTTCGCAAGCAGCTAAAGAAGCTGCCGCCAAACTAAAACCCATTAACTTCAAGAAATCTCTTCTTGAAGGAGTATTCTCTTCTTGCGTAGGTAATTCAGGAAACTCACGATCTGCATTTTTAATAAACGCAGGGTCATTTGTAAGCTCCTCGACGCCTTTCCAATATGTCTTTTTAATTTCTTTCATCTTATATATATCCAGAAAAGAAGATTCTTATTTGATTAATAGTGACACTTCGCACACTCCAAGCCACCGATATCTTTTACTTTTAAAGAACCTTTTGACTCTGAGTGAAGCTGTACTAACTTGTCGTAATAGGCATTGCCATTCGACTTAATATCTGTTTGTCTGTGACAGTCGATACACCAGCCCATCGTTAGCGAGCTATGCTGATACACCACTTCCATTTCTTCGATAGGACCATGACAGGTTTGACACTCAATACCACCCACTGCTACGTGCTGTGCGTGATTGAAGTAAGAAAGATCCGGTAAGTTATGAACACGCACCCACTCAATCGGTCTATTATTGTCATAAGCGTCGTATATCTTCTGAATTTCGGGAGAAATCCCATCTTTACCGCCTACATTTTGAATATGCGTATGACAGTTCATACAAATGTTAGCCGAAGGAATATTAGCAGATTTACCGATTTCTACGCCTGTGTGGCAGTACTGACACTCGATTTCATACTGTCCAGCATGTAGTGCATGAGAAAAAGCAATCGGCTGCTTCGGCGCATAGCCCTGCTGAATACCCACGGAATAAAGACCATCGATAGCCGTCTTTGCCACTAAGGCAATTACTAAAGCAGTAACAATGATAACAAAAGCATCGGACTTAAGGATTTTACCTAAATCAAATTTTTGATTCACAAACTCCTTATCGTCTTCCTCTAGATTCTGAGAGTTGAGATACTTTGTAAGTACCGAGATGATTAGACCTAAAACTATAAGGATTAACAATAAGACAATCACTAAAACCGCCAGGATGATAGTTAAGTATTCACTCGGAACACCTGATCCACCGCCCCCACCGGCGGAACCTTCACCACCACCGCCAGCTACTTGCGCTTCAGCTTTGTCACCATACTCTATGTAAGCTAATAAGTTCATGACGTCATCATCGCTCAAAAACTCGTGCGATGGCATAGCTAGCTTATTCCACTCTTCGTAGATAGCTACAGCCTGAGCATCCCCAGAAGCGATAAGCGCTTGACTATTTTTAATGAACTTCCCTGCCCACTCCAAGGATCGACGTTCTGTCACACCGCGTAAAGCAGGCCCTGTCGCACGCTGATCCAGCTTGTGACAAGTACGACAGTTGGAATTAAATAATGCTTTACCAGCCGAAATAGCTGATTCGTCATCTGGGACGTCCGGATGGGCAGCGAATGCCTGTGTCCCCAACACCATGAGGAACAAGAACGCTAAGACGCCTAACCGAGACGGAATGCTTAATAAAGAGCGTTTGATTGACATATTTATTACTAATTAACCAGTTTGATTTATTCCTAAACTTAAACATCACAAAAGTACGACCGCAATTCCATTTTTCAAACTTGAAACTAAAGCTCCTAAAGCAGCAAATCCCAGCTCAAATAATTCACCAAAGACCTGAAATACAGTCATTTATAAGCAATACATCTAAGCTGATTTTAATTTAGAAAGCTTATAAATAAGTAGTCATCTATAAGAATTGACCAGGCTGATTATGATGCTTTTATCTCTTGCACATAAAAATTAACAGCTCTACAAACAAGCACGTAGTTGATCAAACTGCTATTTTTAAGGCTAACAAATTTTGAAAATTCGAACTTATGCTTACCTTTGCACTTCGAATTAATGGTCGCGTGGCCGAGTGGCTAGGCAGAGGTCTGCAAAACCTTCTACAGCGGTTCGAATCCGCTCGCGACCTCATCCAAAGCCTCCCCTACCCTCTTAAAAAAGGGTTCGGGAGGCTCAGTTTTTTGTAAACAGGATAACAAACTTTCCTCCTGTGTTAAGATTCCATTCCACGCAGTTCTTCCCTTCTTTCCCTTAACACCTTTTTCCGTAATTCCAGTGTAGCCGTGGTTCATGCTATGCTTAAGATTTTTTATTTAAAGCGTATAATCCCCTGAATAAGTTTCAATATAAACCAGATTTATCTGTATTATTTACAGTTGTAACCAAATCTCATCCCTCACATTCTTGCCACATGAAAGAACCCTTCACGTACAGCCATCTCCTGATAAAATGCCCTACTTTTTCAAACCTGGGCGAAATCATCAATTTAAGCTGCTTGTAAACACTTTCCACACCCATTGAAAAACCTGCCTGCTGCACATCACAACAAGTCCAAGCACTAAATCCCCTCAGTCCCTACAGAAACAGCTCCTGAGAGCCAAAAGAGATGTCTCCCTATTAAAAACCAATTCTCAATGAACACAAAAAAGCCCGGCATAACCGGGCTTTTTTATTTAAACAGTCAAGAAGGCTCTCGCTTACTTCTTACCGCCTTCCATTTGCTCTTTCAACTGTGCTAATGCATCTAAATCTCCAAGGGTAGATTTCTCTGCCGGCTCAGTAGACTCAGGCTTCTTCTTAGCAGCTGCCGCCTTCTTAGCAGGCTTTGCTTCTTCTCTGAAAGTAGCTGTGTGCGAAAGCACGATACGCTTGTCCTCTTTAGAGAATTCCGTAACCACGAAGTCAATCGCCTCACTCACCTCTACAGAAGAACCATCTTCTTTCTCTAAGTTTTTAGAAGTCGCAAAACCCTCTAAACCATAAGGCAGCTCAAGTACAGCACCCTTATCGTTCTTAGAAACTACCGTACACTTGTGCGTAGAACCTACAGGGAATACAGACTCGAAAGTATCCCATGGATTTTCTTCCAGCTGCTTATGTCCTAAGGCTAGTCTTCTGTTATCTACATCTAGCTCTAAAACAGCAACATCTAGCTCATCGCCTACTTTTACAAACTCAGAAGGGTGCTTGATTTTCTTCGTCCAAGACAAATCAGAAACGTGTACCAAACCATCGATACCCTCTTCAAGCTCTAAGAATAAACCGAAGTTGGTCAGGTTACGGACCACACCACGGTGCTTCGTTCCTACAGCGTATTTCGTGCTCATGTCACCTTTGGTCCAAGGATCCTCTGTCAGCTGCTTGATGCCAAGAGACATCTTACGATCTTCTTTATCTAATGTAAGTACTACCGCCTCGATCTCATCACCCACTTTCACGAAATCCGCAGGATTACGTAAATGCTGCGACCAGCTCATTTCAGAAACGTGAATCAAGCCTTCTACTCCTGGAGCCAACTCTAAGAATGCACCATAATCTGCTACATTCACGATCTTGCCCTGTACACGAGATCCAACTTCCAATTCAGCAGATAGCGCATCCCACGGATGAGCCGTAAGCTGCTTCATACCTAAAGAAATACGCTTCTTGTCATCATCGAAGTCTAATACTACGATCTGTACTTTATCATCCAAATTAAGTACTTCCTCTGGATGATTAATACGACCCCAAGAAATGTCGGTAATGTGAAGGAGACCATCTACACCACCCAAGTCGATGAATACACCGAAGTTGGTCATGTTCTTGATCACACCTTCGAGTACCTGACCCTTCTCTAGGTTGTTTAGAATCTCTGCTTTTTGCTTCTCAAGATCTTTCTCGATGAGGACCTTATGAGAAACTACTACGTTATCATTCGCGTGGTTAATTTTAACCACCTTCACTTCCATTTTCTTTCCTACGTAAACGTCGAAGTCACGGATCGGCTTCACGTCGATCTGAGAACCCGGTAAGAAAGCTTCTACACCGTAGATATCTACGATCAAGCCGCCCTTCGTTCTTCTCTTTACAAGACCTTCGATCACGTTATCATCTTCTAACGCAGACTCAATGTCCTGCCAAGCACGTACCATACGCGCCTTCTTTCTGGAAAGCACAAGCTGCCCTAAAGCATTCTCCTGCTCTTCGATAAACAACTCCACCTCGTCACCGATCTTTAAATCAGGTAGGTCACGGAATTCCGAAACAGGTACTAAACCGTCAGACTTGAAGCCAATGTTAATAATAACATCCTTATCATTAATACCTACTACAGTACCTTTGATAACTTCTTTCTCTGTGATCTCATTTAACGTACCCGCATAAAGCGCTTCCATCTCCTCACGCTTGGCTTTAGAGTAACCTTCACCGAAACCTTTGGTGTCGAAATCGTCCCAGTTAAAATCTTGATTGTTTGACATATAAATGTTATAACTCTGATTTTCAACAGCCCTAGAGTCATCGGGCTGAGGTTTTACAGTAAGGAATTCCTCTCTTTACGAAAGGCCACTTCACTCGAAGGGATTGCAAAACTACGAAAAAATCTTGACAGCACCCTTTAAAAGCCTATGAAATACAAAGAGATGAAGAAAAAAAGCCCCCAAAAACGCTTTGGAGGCTGCAAGCAAAGAGTTAAACATTTAGTGAAAGGACTATCGTCCCATGCAAATATACACATCCACAGGTTATTTACAAAACTGAAAACAGCATATGCACTAACGCGTGAGGACTTTAAAACCCTGTACTTCTTTTCTCGACCTGTTTTTCGAGCAGGACGCAGCTCCGAGCACGCTTTGAACACGGGAGCTTTGCACCGAAAGGTGCAAAACTTACCCCCGCTCCCTAGCAATTTTCTGCAAGCTATTTATAAACGCTTCACTTCGATATTTCGGAACCACACGTCATCGCCATGGTCCTGTAGCGCAATACGACCTGACTTGAAAGACCCAAAGCCCGACATATCCTTAAACTTGCTTCCAGCGATTAGCTCCTCCCAGCTCGTGTCCCACAGAGAGGTCTGCACCACCAAGACGCCATTAAGCTTCAGCGAAAGCTGCTCGTCCTGAACGATGACTTCCGCTAAATTCCACTCCCCCACTGGCTTCGCAGCTTCCTCACTCGCCTCGATCAGATCATACAAGTCCCCCGCACGATGGGTGCGAATCTGGCCATCAGGATGTCCATCATTATCTAAAATCTGCATCTCGGGGCCTGTCATCCAGGGATACTGAAAGTCGTCCGACTCATGTACTAAAAACATGATGCCCGAATTCCCATTTTCGGATATTTTCCACTCCAAACGCAAATGAAAATCGTCAAAAGACTCCTCTGTAATGATGTCGCCACCATCACCCGTCTGCCAGCCATCCTTATTCGAGGCATCTAAATAGAGCACGCCCTCCTTTACTTTCCAGGCAGCACCCACAGGCTCCCCCCCGTACTTGCGCCAGCCACTTAAGTCTTGCCCATTAAATAACGAAATCCAGTCTGAATCCGTAGCATCTGCTAGCTCCGCAGACTCCGCATCTACTTCTTCCGTGCGCTCCGGGCCGCAAGCCGCCAACATACCGGCTAAGCACATCCCTAAAATCATTTTCTTCTTCATAGTCTGTCTATATTACTCTTTAAACATTAAGATATAACGTACCATCGTCTCCGCATCATCCTGATTAATCTGCGGGTGCGCAGGCATCGGAACCTCGCCCCAGTTGCCGTAATTCCCATTAATGATGTTAGCGGCCAGCATTTCTACATTTTCATCCGTAGCCTCATACTTTTCCGCCACATCCTTATAAGAAGGCCCGATTACTTTACGCACCGACATGTGGCAGGCCGTACAGCCATTAGCCTTTACTTTTTCACTGCCCGCCTTAAAAACAGGATCGTTTTTATAACGCTCTTCGGGGCTTTGCTTCACCTCCACTGCTTCCGTCGTGAGGGCCTCTCCCGAAGTCGTCTGCTCACCGCCACCACCGCAGGCAACCGCCATAAGAAATAGGCCGGAAGCGATCACGGCCACATACATGCTTTTCATCTTCATCATCTTTTCTATTCTATATTATGTATTATTCTCTCCTAAAATCTGGGCGTTAAAGGCAGCATCTGCTCCCGCCGAAGCGAAATCATCGAAAGCTTTTTCCGTCACCCGAATCAGATGCTCCTCGATAAAGCGGGCCCCTTCTATAGCACCTTGCTCGGGATGCTTAAGGGCACACTCCCATTCTAAAACTGCCCAGCCGCTAAAATCATACTGCGCAAGTTTACTGAAAATCTGCTTGAAATCCACCTGCCCGTCCCCTAAAGAACGAAATCTACCGGCACGCTCCACCCAGTTTTGGTAGCCACCATAAACGCCCTGTTTGCCCGAAGGGCGGAACTCAGCATCTTTTACATGGAACATCTTGATGCGCTCATGATAAAAATCGATGAACTGCACATAGTCCATGCACTGAAGCAAAAAGTGACTCGGATCATACAAAATGTTCGCTCGCGTATGCCCTTTCACTTCAGCTAAAAAGCGCTCGAATGTGACGCCATCATGCAGATCCTCTCCGGGGTGAAGCTCATAGCAGAGATCCACACCTGCTGCATCAAAGGCATCTAATATCGGCAGCCAGCGTGCCGCTAAAGCCTGAAAGCCCTGCTCCACCAGTCCCGCCGGACGCTGAGGCCAAGGATAGACGGTATGCCACATCAGCGCACCACTAAATGTAGCATGAGCCTGTAAACCTAAATTTGCGGACGCTTTCGCGGCCAGAAGTAACTGCTCCTTCGCCCAGGCCTGTTTGCCTTTCAAGTCTCCCTTCAGCGCCGCAGGCGCAAAGGCATCAAACAACTGATTATAGACCGGACTCAGGGCCACTAACTGCCCCTGCAGGTGCGTGGAAAGCTCGGTAATCTGAAGTCCCGAAGCCTCCACCGTGCCCCGAAGCTCATCGGCATAGGTTTTACTCTCGGCTGCTAACTTTAGGTCCATAAGGCGTGGCTCCCAAGTAGGAATCTGCACCCCCTTATACCCTATTTCTGCCATCCACTGACAGATCGTATCTAAACGATTAAAGGGCGCCTGATCCCCTACGAATTGTGCCAGAAAAATTCCCGGCCCTCTTACATTTTTCATTCTACTGTATTCGGTTTAATCGGTTTGCTACTATACTAAACATTTTTATCCGCAAAAGGGTCTGCTTCTTATCACAAAATCGATCGAATTCCTGACCATCAGCCTTTTGAGGCCGATTTTGAATTTAAATCGATTGCAAAGCCTTTATAGGCCATTTTTTCTTCTTGACTCCTGTTTTTTTCTCCTTAACCCTCACACCGCTTACGGATTCTTTTCCCGAAAAAACGCCCTTTAAAATTTAAATTTAAGAGAAAAAGGCTGAATATTAAATGAAAAATTGATAGTTTGGTCTTACGATTCGCGTTTCTCGAAAACGTTTTAAACCTTTCTAACCGAAATAACGCATGCGTTCAGGAGTAAAATTTCAGCTTTCCTTTATGATGTTCTTGGAGTTCTTTATCTGGGGCTCCTGGTTCGTGACACTAGGTACTTTTTTAGGTACCAACTTACAAGCGACGGGCGCGCAGACCGCTGCAGCCTTTTCTTCTCAATCCTTAGGAGCCATCATCGCTCCCTTTATCATCGGGCTGATCGCAGACCGCTACTTTAACGCCGAACGAATCCTGGGCGTCCTCCATCTGGCAGGCGCTGGACTTATGTTTATGATGTTTAATGCAACCGATTTTAGCGGCTTTTATCCGTATGTGCTTGCCTATATGGTGCTTTTTATGCCCACCCTCGCCCTAGTAAACTCCGTTTCGTTTAACCAACTCAAGAGCCCTGAAAAGGAATTTGCTGCCATCCGAGTTTGGGGAACTATCGGCTGGGTAGTGGCCGGCGCTGCCATCAGTTATGTGTTCGCTTGGGACAGTAGCGCCAGCCTCGCCGGAGGACTCTTAAAAAACACCTTCCTCATGGCAGCCATCAGCTCTCTCATCTTAGGGCTCTTTAGCTTCACCCTCCCCGCCACACCTCCTAAGGCAAATAAAGACGAAAAGGTGAGCCTCGGCGGCCTGCTCGGGCTCGACGCGATAAAATTATTAAAAGACAGAAACTACGGCATTTTCTTCGTATCCTCTATCCTAATTTGTATCCCGCTGGCTTTCTACTACCAGCTAGCAAACCCCTTCTTAACGGAAATCGGCGTAGCAAACCCTACAGGCAAAATGACCATCGGACAGGTGTCTGAAGCGCTTTTCCTGCTCGCACTGCCTTTCTTCTTTAAGCGTTTTGGTTTTAAGGTGACCTTATTATTAGGTATGATCGCCTGGGTGCTCCGCTATGCACTCTTCGCCTTCGGAGATGCTGACGGCAAGTTCTATTACTTACTCATCGGCATCGCCCTACACGGCATCTGCTATGACTTCTTCTTCGTCTCTGGCCAGATTTACACCGATGCGAAAGCCGGTCCGAAAGTAAAATCAGCCGCTCAGGGCCTGATTACCTTAGCCACCTATGGCGTGGGGATGTTGATCGGTTTTGCCGTAGCCGGCAAAGTAGCCGACGCCTATCTTCTTTCCGAAAATACGCACGCATGGGAGTCCATCTGGCTTATTCCCGCAGGTATCGCAGCACTCGTGGTCCTTATCTTCCTGATCGCCTTTAAAGACGAGCGGAAAAAAGATCCGGAAATTCCAGTAAAAGCATGAAGCGCAGAACCTGGCTAAAAAATATTGGAATTAGCAGTCTCGCACTAGGCACTGCCTCCCTTCATGGCCTCGCAGGTGCAGGGCAGCACAGGGCACCCACTGCGAAAGACTCTCGCATACGTCACGCTTTCTGTAGCTGGCTATTCCCAGAGCTAAACCTGACCGAGCAGTGCGGCGTAGCGCAAAGGCTGGGCTTTCAAGCCATCGATCTGGTAGAGCCCGCTGGTTGGCCTACCCTTCAGGCGCATGGACTCGCTTGCAGCATGTGCAATGGAGCCGAAATCAGCCTAACTAAAGGTTTTGCGCAAGCAGAACTACACGAAGAGCTCTTTTCACGCTACGCTGCACTCATTCCACAGGTAGCCAAAGCAGGATTTACGAATTTAATCTGCTTTAGTGGCAACCAAGGGGACTTGAGCGATGCAGCATGCCTAGAAAACTGCGCTGCGGGCCTGAAACCTTTATTGCCGCTGGCAGAAGAATATGGCGTAGTCCTACATATGGAGCTATTAAATAGCCGTGTAGATCATCCCGACTACTGGGCCTCCACGAGTGCGAAAGGAATAGCGCTCTGTGAGACCCTGAACAGTGAGCACTTCAAGTTGCTTTTCGACATCTACCACATGCAGGTGATGGAAGGGGATTTGATTCGCAGCATACAAATGCACCATAAACATTTTGGGCACTACCATACAGCCGGGAACCCCGGACGTGGGGAGTTATCGAACAAACAGGAAATCCAGTATCCCGCCGTAATGGCCGCGATCATGGAGACAGGCTATACAGGATACATCGCGCATGAATTTATGCCGAAAAATCCGGACAAGCAGCAGGCACTGGCAGAGGCGATGGCTATCTGTGACAGTTACACCAAGTTATAACTATACTAACGCAATAAACTCAATTACATAAATGGCAGATCAAACGTATGATGCGATCGTCGTCGGCTCCGGTATCAGCGGTGGCTGGGCGGCAAAGGAACTCACAGAAAAAGGATTAAAAGTACTTTTATTAGAGCGTGGGCAAAATGTGGAACATGTTAAGGACTACAAGAACGCCAATCAGGCGCCTTGGGAAATCCCGCACAGGGGACGTAGGACGATCGAAATGCTGGAAAATCACCCGAATTTAAAGCGTGATTATGTCTTAAATGAACAAAATCTCGACTGGTGGGCACATGAAAAAGACTCCCCTTACGTGGAGAAAAAACCCTTTACCTGGTTTAGAGGCTATCAAGTGGGTGGACGCTCCCTCTTGTGGGGACGCCAAAGCTATCGCCTGGCAGATATCGACTTCGAGGCCAACTTAAAAGAAGGTATCGCCGTGGATTGGCCCCTGCGCTATAAGGATCTAGCCCCCTGGTACAGCTATGTAGAGCGCTTCGCTGGGATCTCCGGTAATCGGGATGGCTTAGACATCCTACCCGATGGAGAGTTTTTACCACCCATGGACCTAAACTGTGTCGAAAAAGAGGTAGCAGACCGAATTAAGGAAAAATGGAACGGAAAAAGACTCCTCACCATCGGACGCGTAGCGAACATCACACAGCCGCATGAAGGCCGCGTAAACTGCCAGTATAGAAATAAATGCTGGCTCGGCTGTCCCTTTGGAGGCTACTTCTCTACGCAGTCTTCCACCCTCCCCGCCGCCATGCGCACCGGCAACTTAACGCTCCGTCCCTGGTCGATCGTAACCAAACTGACCTACGATAAAGACACACAAAAGGCCACGGGCGTAGAAGTCTTAGACGCAGAAAACAACCAAACCTACACCTATAAAGCGAAGGTAATTTTTCTTTGTGCCTCCGCCTTTAACTCTACAGCTATCCTCATGCGTTCCGCTACAGATATCTGGCCAGAGGGTCTGGGCAGCAGCAGCGGAGAACTCGGCCATAATGTGATGGACCATCATTTCCGCGTGGGCGCGAATGGCACATACGATGGATTCGAAGACCGCTACTACTTTGGCCGCCGGCCAAATGGCATTTACATCCCACGCTTCCAAAATGTAGGAGACGATAAGCGAGACTATGTCCGTGGCTTCGGCTATCAGGGTGGCGCAAGCAGATCGGGCTGGAGCCGTAACGTGGCAGAAATTAACTTCGGAGCACCTCTAAAAGAAGCACTCACAGAGCCAGGACCCTGGAGCATGGGCATCACTGCCTTCGGAGAAATCCTTCCGTATCATGAGAATAAAATTACCCTCTCAAAGGATGTAACCGATAAATGGGGGCTTCCAGTCCTAGAAATGGATGCAGAGCTGAAGGAAAATGAAAAGCGCATGCGTAAAGATATGATGAGCGAAGCAGTAGCCATGCTGGAAGCTGCTGGCTTGAAAGATGTACGCGGCTTCGATGCAGGCTACACCCTAGGTCAGGGTATACACGAAATGGGTACGGCACGCATGGGACGTGACCCGAAAAGCTCTGTTTTGAATGGTAATAATCAAGTCTGGGATGCGAAAAACGTTTTCGTAACAGATGGAGCGTGTATGACATCTGGTGCTGCCCAAAACCCATCGCTTACCTACATGGCCTTGACAGCTCGCGCAGCAGAGTTCGCCGTGTCTGAATTAAAGAAAGGGAATCTATAAAATATCGATCATGGCAATCAACAGAAGAGACGCGTTAAAATCTATGGCCCTCCTGATGGGAGGCACGATGGTGGGGATGAATGCCTTGCTAACGGGGTGTAGCCCAGAGGAACAACTCAGCGGGCTAAATTTCAGCGATAAGGATATCGCATTTTTAGATGAACTAGGTGAGGCGATTATCCCTACTACCGATACTCCTGGCGCTAAGGCAGCCGAAATCGGTACTTTCATGGTCATGATGGTGAAAGATACTTATAATGCTGCTGAACAAGAAAAATTCACGAAGGGATTAAATGCATTGCGGGCTGACTTTAAGAAACAGCAAAATACTGATTTCATGGACGCCAGCACCGCGGATAAGACCGACTATTTAAATGCCCTACAAGCCCGCGCTGCAGAGGAAGAGGTTTTAGCGAGCTTCTTAGCGATGGCGAAGGACCTGACGGTTTTAGGATATTTCACCTCTGAAATCGGCGCTACACAAGCCTTGCGTTACATGGAGACGCCCGGAAAATACGACGGATGCATGGAATATGTGCCCGGTTATCGTGCATGGGCTTTATAAAAGTACGAAAAGGTATCTGATCATGTGATAGCTACCTTACCTAGGTGGCTATCCGTTTATAGCATCTAATTCAAAAAAAGAAACCCCTTAGAAGCAGTTGTACGCTTCTTAAGGGGTTTCTTTATACACTTAATCTACCCAATTCTTCGTGACGTAACGTGAGCTGTAAAGCAGGTAATATACCAGTACAAGTAGAAGAAACAGACCTGCCACCTCAAACTGAGCCCAGATCCGTGAACGGTTAATGATAACGCTAGCTTCTTTTACTAGACGCTGGCCTTCATCCAACTGGATTTCGGACAAACGTTCTAAATCCGTTAGCGCACGACGAATCGCTGCATTATAGATACGAACTTCCTCTGTGTTAACAGTATTCGTCTCTGTATTAAAAATACGCTCATAACGCTCTATACGTAGCTCATCTTCTACAATACGCTTAAAATCAGCCAATGCATCGGCCTCATTTAGGGTAAGAAGGGTGCGCTCGAACTGGTAAACACGCGCTAGAATCTCATCTTCCCGCTTTGCGATATCGCTTAAAATTTGCTCAGGATCCTCTACCACGTCACAGTGATTGATGGCCAACTTCACTTCATACAGCCGCTCGCTAATATCAAAAAGTAAGGACTCGGTAACTAAACGATCTTCGTACACTGAAGCGAAGGACTGCCCCAACGCCTCGAAATTTTTTCGCTCTAGATAATTTTTATACACAATGGCGAGCACGATAACCGATAAAACACTGGCTAACGTGAGCTTACTCCTAAATCCCTTGGTCATAATTGCGGTACGCTTATTGACTATAATTGAACACGCTAAGTTAAAGGAATACAAGGTAAATCCAAGAATTTTCTTTTGGATACTAATTTGGACACCAAGCCTTTAAACCTCTCGAAAAAAAGAATGGCTGCTCATGACCGTTTTAAAAAACAAAAGGGGACATCCGAAGACATCCCCTTGTGATCCCGCTGGGGCTCGAACCCAGGACCCTAACATTAAAAGTGTTATGCTCTACCAGCTGAGCTACGGAATCGAAAATTTTTACTACTCGTGATCCTGTCAGGACTCGAACCTGAAACCTACTGCTTAGAAGGCAGTTGCTCTATCCAGTTGAGCTACAGGACCCGCTTTCAAAAAGAAGTCGGGGTGGCAAGATTCGAACTTGCGACCTCCACATCCCAAATGTGGCGCGATAACCGGGCTACGCTACACCCCGATTCTGTTTGAGTCTGCAAAGGTAGAAAATACTCCTTGCATTCCAAACATTTTTGAAAGCTGTTTTGAAATTATTTTGTGATCCCGCTGGGGCTCGAACCCAGGACCCTAACATTAAAAGTGTTATGCTCTACCAGCTGAGCTACGGAATCAAAATGCCCTTAAACGTCTTTTAAAAGCGGTTAAATTATCGACTAAGACTTGGTTTTGATTAAATCTTTGCCGTAATTGGACTGCAAAAATAAGCGTAGTAATTGAAAATGCAAAACCTAAAGCCACTCTTTATTCTTTTTTTCCTGCTTTTTTTTAGCATCAACTCACAAAATGCTAATGCTCAGGAAATTACTATCAGCCTCGAGCAAGCAGACGCTTTCTTTGCTTCCCAAGACTATCAGGAAGCCATGGAAGTCTATGAAGTACTCTTACATGAACAGGGCAAATTCTCCCCCGCCATGCTACTCAAAATGGCCTTCATCGCAGAGGGACGTGGAGATTTGAGCGCAGGTTCTTATTATCTAGCGAAATACTACGCCCATAACAATTCCCCCAGAGTGGTCTCTAAAATTAAATTGATAAACGGCCAAGAAAACCTCCGCGGATTCTCCGTCAGCGATAAAGAACAGCTCATCTCCCTACTACTGCTCTATAAAGAGCCTCTTCTCGGCGCACTTAGCCTGCTCATGCTCGTGTTCCTCATCCTGGCACTGCTGAAGCCTGCCAGAGCCCGCGAAGCAGCATTCCCCGCCCTTGTCTTCTGCCTTCTAGCACTCGCCCTTAATAACGGCATCCAAGACCCTAAATACGCCCTTATAGACCGAATGCCCACCCTACTCATGGAAGGACCTTCCGGCGGCAGCCGATTAGTCGAAAAACTGGAAACAGGACACCGCGTGCAAGTAGTCGGGGAAACTGACAACTGGCTGCGCATACAGCTCGAAAATGAAAGTGGATACATCCGAAAATCCAGTCTTCGCATGCTCTAGCAACAGCCTAAACGAAACAATACCCCATATAGGGACAGAGTATCCAGGCACTACAACTAAAAATCCAAAGGATCTAAATGCTTAAAATGGCCATTTAGCTGAATACGCTGCCTGGCCTTCTCGGCTTCTCGTAAAACCGGCAAGACACGAAGCAGGTGCTCGCGTAAATAAGCGATGCGCTCTTCCTCATCACCCATTACAAGCAGAGCATATTCCTCATCTAAACTCAAGCCTAACTTATGGGCCACATCAAAACTACTCGTGGTCTTCGCCTCAAATGCTTTTTCATAGCCCATCAACCGAAAAAAATCTTGAATATAAGGGATCAATTGCTGCATCAAGTAAGGAATAACAACCAGCTGCTGCTCCCTAAAAACAACATCCCCGCCTGCATAAAGCTTGCCCGGAAGAGGATTAAAAAAATGCTGTATCTGGAACGTTCTGCCCGCACGACAACTAATATCCAAGCGTCCGTCCTCGTAACGCTTCTCTACCGAAACGAGCTCTAACAAAGTCCCTATCGGTAATAAACTATCCGAATACACACAAAGACCGAAACGCCCATCTCCTGCCTCTAAATCACCTACCAACTGCCGATATCTCGGCTCAAAAATATGCAGGTTCACTATCTCGCCAGGAAAGGCAACCAGCTTTAAAGGAAATAAAGGTAAACGCGATTCCATAGTTCTCCGGGTTTAGCAAAATTAACACCGTTTCATTCGGGTTGTTTTCACTCCAACAAAAAAAGCCGCGCAAACAGAGACCTACTCCTTAATCCCCCTCCTCCTCTTCATTAGCCTGCAGGTGGCGGAGAGCATCCTTCACGTGCACGATCTGGGAAGGACTCATATACAAGTCCCGGATCTTTTCCTTATACTCCTCACTAAAGTAAGGATTCGATAAAATATAATGCTTATTGGCTAAAATCTCCTCTCCTAATCCGCATCCGATCGCATAAGCATCTGCTGCCAGCTCCGCATCCACCATATGCCGCTGCGAAGTCATGTACTTTAGCCCGAAACGCATCATCCCGAAAGAACTCCTGTTTAAATAATCCATGATATGGCCCAGCTCGTGGCCAATCCAGCCCATCAGCACCTCTTTAGGGACGTCTTCTATAGGCATAAAACCATCTCCATCAGGTAAAAACCGCGTAAGCTTGACCTTATACTTTCGATTATCCTTACGATCTACGAATAAGCTCCCCAACTGAGGCTGTGCCTGCATCTTTGCCCCTCGGATGCTCTCTTTAAACTCAAAGCGAATAAACACCTCCTGTAGCTCAGGGAAAAAACGTAAGGTCTCTACCACCACTTCCCGTAGCTCTTCCGGAACCTCTTTATGCTGCAGCAGCACTTCTTCATCCTGTGCCAGGGCACAAAAGGACAAAAAACTAAAGGCGGCGGCGACCAAAGATCCAAGGAAACGAAAGCGTAAGGACATAATGAGGAACGATATATGTAGAAAAAACCAATGGCTTTTAGCTACTCTACTTTTCAATGTATTCTACCTAAACAAGCGTCTGCAAGACAAAAATGTTCCCTAAAAGAACATTCCATCGGCTCAAGCCCCTGCGGACAAGCTAAAAAAAACGCCCACAGACAGCTGTGGGCGATAGAAATTTGTTTATTTAGCGGCAATGTAGGCGAGAAGATCTACGACCTTATTCGAATACCCCCACTCGTTATCATACCAAGAAACTACTTTCACGAATGTGTCGCTCAACTGAATGCCAGCACCTGCATCGAAGATCGAAGTGCGCGCATCCCCGATGAAATCGTTCGATACCACCGCATCCTCGGTATACCCTAAAATACCACTTAAGGCACCCTCAGAAGCTTCCTTCATTTTAGCACAAATTTCCGCATAGGTCGTCGGCTTCTGTAAACGTACCGTTAAGTCAACCACTGACACGTTCGGAGTAGGTACACGGAATGCCATACCCGTCAGCTTACCATTCAACTCAGGAATCACCTTACCCACTGCTTTCGCAGCTCCTGTAGAGGATGGGATGATGTTCTGCCCCGCACCGCGGCCACCTCTCCAGTCTTTGGCTGAAGGGCCATCCACGGTCTTCTGCGTCGCAGTAGTAGCATGCACGGTGGTCATAAGGCCTTCCTCGATAATAAAGTTATCGTGAAGCACTTTCGCGATAGGTGCTAAACAGTTCGTCGTACAAGAAGCATTCGATACAAAATCCATATCTGGGGTGTACGTACCCTCATTTACTCCCATCACGATCATCGGCGTGTCATCCTTAGAAGGTGCCGACATAATCACCTTCTGAGCACCCGCCTCGATATGCCCCTTAGCAGACTCCTTGGTTAAAAATAAGCCCGTAGATTCTACGATATGCGTAGCGCCTACTGCACTCCAGTTTAAGTTGGCCGGACTCTTCTCAGCCGTCACGCGAATTTCACGTCCATTTACGATCAACTTCCCGTCCTGAACGTCTACCGTACCGTCGAATTTTCCATGAGTGGAATCGTATTTCAACATATACGCGATGTAGTCTACATCGATCAGGTCATTAATGGCCACGACTTCGATGTCTTCACGCTGCTCCGCCACGCGAAAAACCAATCTTCCGATTCTACCGAAACCGTTAATTCCTACTTTGATTGTGCTCATAATTAACTATAGATTTAAATTTTGGGTACACTCCTTTTTACTCGGATTTCCCTGCATACGTTTATGATTCAGTAAAAAATCCCTTATTTGTTTTTAAAATTACCACTTATTCGCCGTACTCCCAACAGATTCAATCATAATATGCAGCTGCTCACATAAAAAAATGTTCGTAAACGATTGCACATCCCTATCCCTCTCACCGCACGACAGATAAAATAAAAAAGACCATGCGGGTACATCCTGCATGGTCTTTCTCTTTTAATTTTCTTCCGCTATACGCGCCAGCAGCGCATTCCATGTCGCGCATGGACGCATCACCGCTTCCGCCTTGGCCGGATCAGGCCGATAATAGCCACCGATATCTACGCCCTCACCCTGCACCTCGCTGAGTTCGGTAATGATCTGCGCCTCTAAGCGGTCGAACTCGGCTACCACAGGGGTGAATTTGGCACGCAGTGCCGCATCTTCCTCCTGCTCCGCCAGAGCCTCTGCCCAATAATAGGCCAGATAAAAATGCGTACCTCTATTGTCTAGCTCCTTCACCTTGCGCGAAGGGGACTTATTCTCCTGCAGGTATTTGGCATTCGCCACATCCA
The DNA here is from genome assembly GCF_054166705.1 of Nitritalea sp. NCBI lineage: Bacteria > Pseudomonadati > Bacteroidota > Cytophagia > Cytophagales > Cyclobacteriaceae > Nitritalea > Nitritalea sp. Next base: position 122,366 of record NZ_JBSZCV010000012.1, on the reverse strand, counting down.
GCGCCTTCCCTAAAGTGATCGCGCGCTGATTTTCGAAAACCTGCCCTAGATGCTCTAAAGAAACGGCTAGCGCCAAAAACTCTCCCAAAGAATCCCAGCGCAAGTGGTTCTCATACAGCAGCTGCTCCACATGCTTCGGCGCAGAACCGCCCGCTCCCGTCTCGAAAAGGCCGCCACCATTCATCAAAGGCACGATGGAAAGCATTTTGGCACTGGTGCCCACCTCTAAAATCGGGAATAAATCCGTCAGGTAATCCCGCAGCACATTGCCGGTCACGGAGATGGTATCCTTACCCTCGCGAATGCGCGCTAAGGAAAACTGCGTCGCCTCGGTAGGGGCTAAAATGTGCAGCTCCAAGCCCGTCGTATCATGCTCCTTCAGGTAGGCCTCCACCTTCGTGATCAACTCGCGATCATGTGCGCGGTCCTTATCTAGCCAGAAAACAGCTGGATCTCCTGTAGCACGCGCTCGGTTAACAGCTAATTTCACCCAATCGCGAATCGGCGCATCCTTCGTCTGACACATCCTCCAAATATCTCCTTCTTGCACCTCATGAGCGAAAAGCACCTCTCCCGCCGCATCGATTACGCGAATCGTGCCCGAAGCAGGCAGCTTGAAAGTTTTGTCATGGGAGCCATACTCCTCTGCCTTTTGGGCCATCAGCCCCACATTCGAAACCGAACCCATCGTCGCTGGATCGAAGGCCCCATGCTGCTTGCAGTCATCGATCGTGGCCTGATACACCCCCGCATAGGAGCGATCTGGAATAATCGCCACCGTATCCTGAAGGGCGTCATGCTTGTTCCACATCTGCCCCGAGCTGCGAATCATCGCCGGCATCGACGCATCGATAATCACATCATTCGGTACATGCAGGTTCGTAATGCCTTTATCCGAATTCACCATCGCTAGGTCTGGGCCTTCGGCCAAAGCCTCCGCAATCGCCTCTTCTACCTGCTGCTGCAGCTGAGCATCTAGCTTATGGAGCTTGGCCAGCACATCGCCGAAACCATTACTCGCATCCACACCGACAGCCGCTAACTCTTTTCCGAACCGTTCGAAAACCGGCGCGAAAAACACCTCTACCGCATGTCCGAAAATGAGGGGATCGGAAACCTTCATCATCGTCGCCTTCAAGTGCAAAGAAAATAAAATTCCCTGCTCCTTAGCTGCTGCTTTCTGCTCGGCAAGAAACTTACGTAGCGCCGCCACCTGCATAAATGAAGCGTCGATGACCTCACCTGCTTGCAACTTCAAGCCTGTTTTCAGCACATGCTTTTGGCCATCGGCCGCTTCTAACTCGATGCGCACCTCTGTCGCCTCTGTTAGGGTGTGCGACAGCTCACTACCATAAAAATCCCCCGCAGGCATGCTCGCTACATGACTCTTGGAGTCGGCCGACCACTTGCCCATGCGATGAGGATTGTTTTTAGCGTACTGCTTAACAGCGAAGGGCGCGCGACGATCTGAATTCCCTTCCCGAAGCACAGGGTTAACAGCACTGCCTTTTACCTTATCATAGCTGGCCTTTATCTGCTCTTCTGCTTCATTTTTCGGAAAGTCAGGATAATCCGGAAGCGCATACCCCTGCTGCTGCAGCTCGGTGATGGCTGCTTTTAGCTGGGGAAGGGAGGCACTGATATTCGGGAGTTTTACGATATTCGCCTCAGGGGTTTTCGCCACCTCGCCGAGCTCGGCCAGGTAATCCGGCACACGCTGCTCGGGCTTCAGAAAATCTGGAAACTGTGCCAGAATTCTCCCTGATAATGAGATATCGCGGGTCTCCACTGAGATTCCTGCCGCATCGGTGAACGCTTTCACTACGGGCAAAAACGAATACGTCGCCAGCGCAGGTGCTTCATCTGTTAATGTGTACAGGATTTTTGCGGTTTTTTTGGTCATTACACTAATGTTATGGGGTGGTTTCATGCACGAAACAGCCCTGTTTCGTGCCGATTAAACTCGTATTAAATACCTTAAAATTGCGCTAAGTTAGCTAAAATTCTTGAATTAAGCCCCCTCCCCCTTGGAGGGACCACCGAGCTGAAAAGCATCCGCATCCTGCCAGGCGGGAAACTTCACGCGAAAGCGCCGCAGCGCCTCTCGATCCAGGGTCACCCAGCCCGTGGAAGGCGCATCACCCAAAAATAGGAGCGAATCGCCCTTAAAATCATAGGCTGCCGAATGCCCCTGATACGGCACCTGATGGCCATCTTCACCCACGCGGTTGACCCCGATCGTATAGGCTAAATTCTCGATAGCGCGCGCCTGCAGTAAAATATCCCAGGCCGAGGTTCGCGCCTGGGGCCAGTTCGCCACATAAATGGCGACATCATACTCCATGCGATCTGCCAGCACCCGGTTTCGGGACCACACAGGAAAACGTAGATCATAACAGATTTGTGGCAGCAGCCGCCAGCCCTTCAGACGGAACACAGGCCGCTCTTCGCCAGCGCTGTAAAAAGCATCCTCCCCTGCCATGCGAAAGAGATGCCGCTTATCGTACTGCCGTATCTCCCCTTGGGGCGTGGCCCAAAGCAGCCGATTTACATATTTCAAGCCAGCTTTTACCACGATACTACCCGTCACTACGGCATCAAACTGCGCAGCCAGCATCAGCAGCCAGCGTGAAGTAGGCCCTCCGGGAACTTCCGCCACCTCCGCAGCATCCATCGTAAAGCCCGTCGTAAACATCTCCGGAAGCACAATGAGGTCTGCCCCTGCAGCATCCGCTTGCCACAGCTGCTCCTCTAGACGCGCCCGATTGGACTCCGGCGCTTTCCAGTAGAGATCCGCCTGTACCAGTAAGACACGTAGCTCCGGAGCTATAGCAGCATCAGCAGTATGATCTTGATCCTCCATACCTTATCGCGTCGGGTACACCATGCGGTAATCTGTGGGAACCTTACCCTTGCTGACCTCAATCAGGCGGCTCTGAATCATGCGCTTTTTCAAGCCCTTCAAGTAATCCACGAAAAGAATACCCTCTAAATGATCGTACTCATGCTGAATCACCCTGGCAGTCATGCCCGAAAACTCCTCCTCTACCAAGTTCCAGTTCTCATCGTAATACTCCAGCGTCAACTTTTCCGGACGAATAATCTCTGCGCGCACCTCCGGAATACTCAGACAGCCCTCCTCGAAACCGAAGGCATCTCCGTACTCATCCAGCAAAATCGGATTAATAAAGGCCCGGCGGATGCCCTTCTCCTCTTCCTCTTCATCCAGCATCAGCGTGCTGTCGATCACAAAAAGCCGGATCCCCTTGTTGATCTGCGGAGCCGCCAGTCCCACACCATGGGCATGATCCATCGTTTTATACATGTCTGCGATGAGTGCCTGAATGTCCTCCCCCTCAGGGATTTCTTCTGCCTCCCGCTTTAAAATCGGATTGCCGTAGGCGACGATTGGATATATCATATAGATGCTAAATAGCTTTGTAAAATAATAGTTGCACTGATCTTATCGAGATTTCCCGCTTTCTCTTTGCGGTCTCGCTTCTTAGACCCCATCTCTAGCATGGACTGCATGGCCATCTTCGATGTAAAACGCTCATCCACTAACTTCACCGGAATAGATGGGAATTTTTTCTCTAAGGTGACCTTCAGCTGCATGACCCGGGGAGTCATCTCATTTGCCCCCCCTTGTAAGTTGCGGGGCAGACCCAAAATAAAGGCCTCCACCGGCTCCCGTACCACATACTGCTCTAGATATACAAGCAGCTGATGCGTCGGCACCATTTCCAGTGGATTTGCGATAAGTTTTAACGGGTCTGTAACAGCCAGCCCCGTCCGTTTGGTTCCCAAATCTATGGCCAGTAACCTTCCCATGTCAGTTTGCTTTAATTTTTAGGTTTAAGATGCGCTCCACTTCCTTTTCTAATGCGGCCGCCTTTGGAAAAAGGAGTTCATCTTCTATTTTAGCATGCACCTGCAGCTTACGCTCGAACACCTGTAACTCTTCATACAGGACGCGTACCGCAAAGGGTACCTCCGCATCCACTGCATACCCACAGGTTAAGGAACGAATTCCCTGCATCTCATCATCATGCTGATCATGGACATCTAAATGGGTACTCACGCGACATTTTGACCAAACCTGCAAGGCTTGGTGTAGGGGTAGCTGCCCTTTCTCCAGTAGACTCAGATAACCTATTTTTAAAAATATCCCCTCTTCCTCTTCCTTTAAGTGATGAACAAAATCGTCCACAAATAACGGAAATAGCGTATTTAGATCGAGTAAAATGCTTTGATACTTTCCGGCATCCACTATGCCCGCGATCATCTGGCTAAGAAAGGGAAGGTCCTGACGGACAAACTGCCGATGGCGCGCCGTTAAATATTCTACCAAAACCTCGATAGGATGTAAATATAATTCATCAAAGGCCGGTTCCCGGCGATCCTGCGCCCACTGCTCCAGTGTATGCGTTAGCTGCTCCGGAGATACACGAAAAGTACGGCACACCTGCTGAAAGGTATGCTCCTCATGCCGAAAAAAATCAATCCCAAAATGATGCAGCACCGCCGCCATGAGGCGCTCTTCGCTCACAAGCTCTCGAATCGTCGTCGTAGGGTGTAGTCGCATCATGACACAAAATTAAAAATATTTAGCCACCGAAGACAGGGAAACTCATCTAAATTGATTTTTTTACGTTTATCAAAACGAAATAGCAATTCCATCTGTTAAGTATTATATTTGTTCTACATGATTTTCTAAAAAAGTTCAAGCGTGAGTAACAGTAAAAACAGCAACCATATCATTCGGCTACCGCTCTTCATCGGATTAGGGATAGCTGCTGGCATCTGGATAGGTGCTACCTTCCATGAGCCCGAAAAGTCAGAGAAAAATGACTTGAGAGCGGCTATATACAAACTACAAGAGATCATCACCTACATCAACAGAGATTATGTAGACAGTGTAAATACAAACGAGCTGGTCGAATATGGAATCGAAAAGATGCTCGAAAAGCTCGACCCGCACTCAAACTACATCCCCGCGCGTGATGCCAGTCTAGCCAAATCCCAACTGGACGGGGAGTTCGATGGCATCGGAGTGGAGTTCGGAATCCTCCGTGACACGATCTACGTGGTCGCACCGCTTACAGGTGGGCCCTCCGAAAAATTAGGCATTCAGTCTGGCGACCAAATCATCAAGGTGGATGACAAAACAGTGGCTGGAACGGGAATTACCAATCGTGATGTCTTCGACCTTTTGCGCGGACCGCGCGGAAGCGAAGTGCAGATCGAAATCAAACGTAAAAATCAGGCAGACCTCTTGCCGTTTACAATCAAACGGGACAAAATACCGCAGTATAGCATTAACGCTAAATATATGGTAGATAATGAGATCGGCTACATTAAAGTTACCCGTTTCGCTGCCACCACCTATGAGGAATTTAAAGAGGCTGTAAAATCCTTGAAAGAACAAGGTATGCAAAAGCTCATCTTAGACCTTCAGGGAAATCCCGGAGGCTACATGGGTGCCGCGATAAATATAGCAGATGAAATTCTCAGCGATAACGTGGTCATCGTATCCCAAAAAGGCAAGACTACACGCTTTAATCAAAAAGCTTACGCTGTCAAACCTGGATTATTCGAAGATGGTAGTGTAATTGTACTCATTAACGAAGGCTCAGCCTCCGCATCAGAAATCGTGGCGGGCGCTATTCAAGATAACGACCGCGGCCTAATCGTAGGAAGAAGATCCTTCGGTAAAGGGCTTGTCCAAATGCCGATCGACCTATCCGACGGCGCCGAACTTCGATTGACGATCGCTCGCTATTACACTCCTTCTGGTCGCTCCATCCAAAAACCCTATGGAGAAGACAAAGACTATAGCATGGACTGGCTCGACCGCTATGAACATGGAGAATTCTTCAGTGCTGATAGTATAAAATTTAACGATAGCCTAAAATACGAAACACGATCCGGACGGGTCGTCTATGGAGGGGGTGGCATCATGCCTGACTTCTTCGTGCCTTTCGATACTACGATGGCAAGCGCCTATGTGAATCGCCTGTTTAACTCTGATTCCTCCCGTGAATTCATACTGGACTACTTAGAGAAAAATAAGAGCAAATTTAAAGACATGCCTTTTGAAGACTACTACGCTTCTTTCGAGGTGTCTGATGCGATGCTGCAAGAGGTAGTTAAAGTAGGCGAAAGAAACAAGGTTAAATTTGACGAAAAAGATTTCAATCGCTCGAAGGACTACTTGAAAATTCTGCTAAAAGCGCATATGAGCCGTAACATCTACGATGAAAATGCTTTTTATAAAGTCATTAACGATATAAACGAGGTGTATCAGCAGGCCTTAAATCTTTTCGGAGAAGCCGATAAAGTGGCCTCTCGTAAGCCTGGAGATCTTGACACGAAAAGTGAGTAAGGTCTGAAAACATCCCGAAAAGCAGCTTGAGATTCAAGCTGCTTTTTTTTAGGGCTAAAAAATCGATTGCTGGCTAAAAAAATTGGACAAACGCTGATTTTTTGGTTTCTTGACATATGAAAACCATGCTACCTCTGCTTTTCGCCTTCTTGATTCCCTTTCTTACGCAAGCCCAAACGCAAATGCAAGCAACAACCCCGCGAGCAGCCGCCCAAATCGACCATATCGCCATCCTGGTGGAAGACCTAAACGAGAGTCTCCACTTCTACCAAAAGGTGTTTGGCTTCCCGAGACTGGAAGACCCCTTTCGTGATAATGTACACGCCTGGCTGGGCATCGGACATGGCCTTTCCCTTCATCTAATAGAGGACAGCTGGACATCGCCCACCATCGATAAAAACAACCACCTCTGCTTTGCTGTAAGCGACCTGAAAGGCTTTATCGACAATTTAAACAGCTTAGAAATTCACTATGAGGATTGGCCAGGGGCCAAAATGAGCATCACCCCCCGCCCAGATGGGGTCCAACAAATTTATCTACAAGACCCGAATGGCTACTGGATAGAGGTAAACGATTCGCTGCGCCCTTAAAAAGTAGTGGCGCAGTAGGCAAATAAAAAAGAGCGTCATAGAGAACGCTCTTTTCACATTTTGGAGTTTCGATAAGACTGAAAAACAGCTTAAACAGCAACTTATAACTTAAGCTGCTTCGTCTTCCATACCCTCTTCAGCCTCTTCTAGGATTTCTTCGCCCTCTTCCATGAGCTCTTCCATACCCTCTTCAGCATCTTCGAGCATTTCTTCCATTTGATCTTCCGCATCATCCGCTTCTTTCTCTTCGCAAGAAGTGAAGGCGATAGCAAAGAAGAAAGCAAAAGCCAGACTTAACGCTGATAATGATTTTAATTTCGTAAACATAGCTTGGTTGTTTATTTAGTTGTGAATAGATGTAAAATAAGTGTTGAAAACCACTCATTATTCTGACAAAGATACGAGCGATTTCTTTAAGCCACTAATTTTTAGACAAAATTCCTCATTGTCAGCGGATTGTCATGCAAAACAAAAACGCAGTATCAAGACCTAAATCGGCTAAATACTACGCTTTTCTGCATGCAGGGACCTTGATTGGCATGGAAACCGCTTATTTTATAAGCAGCTTCTTAAGCTGCTGCTATCAATCTTTATAAATGGAATTTGGCCAACTGTCATTGGCTACATTTATGTCGGCCATTACTTTATCTGGATCGATTTCTACAGCCACTACTTTTTTATCGGTTTTCAGCAGGTGATTCCAGGTGTTGCCCTGATACCAGATCTCCACCGGCAGCGAGCGTCTCTCCTTAGTTCCATCATCGTAGGTCACCTCGAAGTTCACCGGCATCGGCAGCTCACCTCTATTGGAGAACACCACTACATAGTTATTCATATAAGGATACACCCCATCGATCGCCAGATCGATATTCGCGTTACTATAAAACCAGCCCTTCCAGAAGTAATCTAAATTCTCTCCGACGACATGCTCAAAATGATTAAAGAAATCGGCAGGCTGTGGATGCTTATAAGCCCAGGTCTTAATGTAAGAACGGAAAGCATTATCAAAACGCTCATGCCCGATCACGTACTCGCGCAGCATCATCAAGCCCATCGCTGGCTTCATATAAGCGACCATACCCAAGTTATTCGACTGCGTACGGTCAGGATGCGTGGCTGTCGGCTCTCGGTTCTCATTGGTTAACCAGTTCGCATAACGCCGCGTCTGTATCAGGTTATTCGTGTACTCCCCATCATTAAAAGCCAAATACGAGTAATAATTAATAAAGGTATTAAAACCTTCATCCATCCAGGCATGCCTTCTTTCGTCCGTACCTACGATCATTGGGAACCAATTGTGCCCGAATTCATGATCGGTGACGCCCCAAAGGCTTTCTCCCTTCGAGCGGTAGCTACAGAAACTAAGACCCGGATACTCCATGCCCCCCACGTTCGCCGCCACATTTACGGCGACAGGGTAGGGATATTCGTACCACATTTCGGAATAGTGCTCCACAGAAGCTTTGCCATATTCAGTAGAACGGCCCCAGGCTTCATCTCCGTCAGACTCCTTTGGATAAACAGACTGCAGCATAGACTTTTTGCCGCTAGGCAAATTAATCCGCGCAGCATCCCAGATAAACGCTTTCGAGGAAGCAAACGCGATGTCACGGCTATTCTCCATCTTAAAGTGCCAAGTTAGGGTGCCTTCCTGCTTCGGGCGCAGCAGGGCATTATCACCTACCTCTTCCGGCTGGATAAGATAAACACGTGCATCACTCCTAGCCGCCTCGTCCATCCGATCTAAAAGCGTTTTACTCAGCACCTGGCGCGGATTCTGTAGTTCACCAGAGGCGACGACGATATGGTCATAAGGCACCGTGATTTTGTAATCGAAATCGCCATAGCCCAGGTAAAACTCACCCGCCCCCAAGTAGGGATCTACATTCCAGCCACGAACATCATCGAAGACCGCCACCTTAGGATACCACTGCGCAAGGGCATAGATGACGCCATCCTTTAACTTGACGCGCCCCATACGATCCATTCCCTTCTCAGGAATTTTAAAAGAAAAATCCATGCTGACCGTGGCCTTGCCTCCATTAGCCGGAATGGGCTCCGCAAAGAAAACCTGCATACGCGTATCCGAGATCAAATACTTATCTGAAATGGGCTTATTACGACCGAGTACCTGCGCACGCACATTGTCGATCGTATTGCCCCCATTGACATCTCCGCTGTAGCGATTTCCCTGAATCGGCGTAATCAGCGTGCCACGAGAATCCTCCATAAAACGGTTTTGCTCGAGGTACAGCCAGAGAAAGTCCAGAGACTCGGGGCTATTGTTCGTATAGGTGATCGTCACCTTCCCCGAAAGAGTATGCTCCTCTTCGTCTAAGGTTACATCTAGGACATAATCGGCCCCATTTTGCCAATACATCGGCCCTGGCTTTCCTGAAGCAGTGCGATAAGCAGTGCCCTGACGATAGCCAAACTCCGTGAAGGCAGCATCTTTATTATCGCGGACTTCAAACTGCGCCTGCGCCAAGGTGACAAACAAACAAGTGAAGAGCAAAAGAAAAATTTTACTTTTTAGTCGAATCATAGTATTTCGTTGGATCGGTAAGTTAATGCGCTAAAATACAGAAACAAGAAAGAGAAAAAAACTTAAATACCATAAAAAAATAAAATTGTACTACACTGAAATTAAATACAATTTTTTATTAGAATGTAGACTAAATACCCCCTAATTTTGGCTACATCTTTGAAAGAATTCCATGAAAAAACCTTTACTCACGGGGCTTTGCTGCCTCCTATTTTCCGGAATCCTCCAGGCGCGCCATGAGCAGGATAGTGTGGTCGTCCAGCTGGGCCAAGTCACCATCCAGGAAAACAGATTAGAAATCCCCTACAACAAAAGTTCGCGGAATGTCTCTGTGATCACGCGAAAGGCGATCGAAACGACCCCGGCCCGCAGCTTGCAAGAAGTACTTTCCTTTACCCCAGGAGTGGATGTACGACAGCGGGGCGTAAGTGGTGTCCAAGCAAATATCGGGATCCGCGGGGGTTCTTTCGAGCAGACGCTCATGCTGTTAAATGGTATTAAGCTCACCGACCCACAGACAGGGCATCACATGATGAATATCCCGGTGCCGCTCATGGCCATCCAGCAAGTGGATGTCTTAAAAGGACCCGGCAGCAGCATCTATGGTCAGAATGCCTTTGCCGGAGCTGTAAACATCATCACGCGCCTTCCAGAGGAAAAAAGCCTGCAGGCACAGCTCTTCGGCGGAGACTTCGGTATGCGGGGAGCGAACGCAGTACTTTCTTTGCCGGTAGGCGCCTACAAACAGACCATCAGCTTCAGCCATGATGCTAGTAATGGACACTGGTACAACTCGGATTTCACCGTAAACAACCTTTTCTATGAAGGAGGGATCACTACAGGCGGAAAACACGAGTGGCGCACCATGCTCGGTTATACGGAGCGCGATTTCGGGGCGAATGGCTTCTACACGGATGCCTTTCCCGACCAGTGGGAGGCTGTTTCCACCTATTTGGCCTCCCTCAGCCACACCTACCGCGATGGCGGGCTGTACCTGCAGACCCGAGCCTACTGGAGAAGAAACGATGATGAATTTCGCCTGCGACGCGAGGAACCTGAATTTTTTACGAATCTCCACCTTAGCGATGTTTACGCATTAGAATTGAACGGTCGCTACACAAGCAGCCTCGGAAGTACAGGATTCGGGGTAGAAGGACGTAGCGAGCAGCTAAACAGTACCAACCTAGGAGAGCGTGAACGCTACTTCCTGGGTGTATTCGGTGAGCATCGGGTAGAGTTCCTCGACCGATGGGATGCTCGCGCCGGGGTTTATGCGAATTTCTACGATGAATTCGGCTGGAGAGCCTTCCCAGGGGCAGAAATCGGCTTCCAAGCCTCCGAAAGAGGACGTTTTTACAGCAGCTATGGCGTGAGCTTCCGTATACCTTCCTTCACCGAACTCTATTACGTAGACCCCAGCAATATCTCTAATCCAGAGCTCTTACCGGAAGAAGCCTATAACTTCGAAGTCGGCTATAAATATAGCGGCGAACGCCTGCGTGCTGAAGCGGTTTACTTCTTCCGCGACACCCGTAACCTGATCGATTACACACGCGCCCCTGCGGCTCCTGGACAGGCACCCGCACCCTGGAGACCCGATAATGTCAGTGAAGTGCGCTTTAATGGTATCGAACTGGGCCTCGCCTATGGAATCCGAGAAGGGATCGGCAACTTTCGAATCGACGAAATTTCGCTTAGCTATAACTACATCGATGCCGATCTCAACCAGCGTCCTGAACTGGAATCACGGAATACACTTACTTCCCTACGCCATCAGGTGATCGGTGGCGTACAAACCTCCTATAAAAATTTCGTGGAGGTAAACGTCAAGGCACGTTATATCGAAAGATTCGCCCTAGACCCCTACTTCTTACTGGATGCACGCATGGACATAGGGCGCTTACGCAGATGGGGTGGCTTTGCAGAAATTGCTAATATCACCAATACAGAGTATATCGAGGCCGGCTTCGTCCAAATGCCCGGACGCTGGTTCCGAATGGGACTTACCTTGAATTTATTTGACCTATAAAAAAGTAAGCAGGAGCCTATGGAGTTTCCCTCTACAGCTCCTGCTCACTTTTTTATTTCTCATTATCAAGAGCTTATTTCGTCAAACACAAAATATTTCACAGTGCTGTTTGCATTTTAGCGCTTTAAACCTACCTTTGCATACCAATTAACGCAAGACATCAGGTCAAGCAAAAAAACAGAATGGGATTTTAGCTCAGTTGGTTCAGAGCATCTGCCTTACAAGCAGAGGGTCGGGGGTTCGAATCCCTCAAATCCCACATTCTTTTCATTTCCATTTCGGGATTTTAGCTCAGTTGGTTCAGAGCATCTGCCTTACAAGCAGAGGGTCGGGGGTTCGAATCCCTCAAATCCCACCAGAGGTGTAGCGGCGGCTACACTTTTTTTTTGCCCCATGGGGCCAAAACCGAAAAAGGGCCCTCGAAAGTGTTTCGAGAGCCCTTTTTTATGGCTATTCTCGCATAGAATCGCTTAGAAAAGAAGACGCTTAGCACCTAGACACGAAATAGCACTCGTTTTATAAGCTGCGTTAAATATCAAATTTGATACCCTGGGCAAGAGGCAGCTGCGTACTGTAATTGATCGTATTCGTCTGCCGGCGCATATAAACCTTCCAGGCGTCTGACCCGGACTCACGCCCTCCTCCGGTTTCTTTTTCGCCACCGAAAGCACCGCCGATCTCTGCACCCGAGGTACCGATGTTGACATTAGCGATACCGCAATCCGAGCCAGCCGCAGATAAAAACTGCTCCGCCTCCCGCATATTTAAGGTCATAATCGCCGAGCTAAGCCCTTGTGGCACGTCATTTTGCATCTCGATGGCCTCCTCCAAGCTCTCATAGCGGAGAAGATAAAGAATAGGTGCAAAGGTCTCTTCTTGTACTTTTTTATACTGATTTTCTGCTTCCACGATGGTGGGCTGCACATAACAGCCGCTCTCAAAGCCAGGACCTTCCAAGACACGCGCCGGGATAAGGACGCGCCCCCCTTCCTGCTGAACCTCATCGATGGTTTTCAAGTAGGCAGCGACAGCTTCTTTATCGATCAGCGGACCGACATGGTGCTTTTCCTCTAGCGGATTCCCGATGTTCAACTTGCCATAAGCAGCGACCAATCGGTCCTTTACCTGCTCATATACACTGCTGTGCACGATCAGGCGACGCGTCGTCGTGCAGCGCTGCCCAGCAGTGCCCACAGCCCCGAAAAGGGCCCCACGAATCGCGATTTCCATATCCGCCTCTGGGCTAATGATAATGGCATTATTCCCTCCTAGCTCCAGTAAGCTGCGCCCTAGACGCTGCGCCACTGTCGCTGCCACGATTTTTCCCATACGTGTAGAACCTGTGGCCGAAACGAGGGGAATACGCTTGTCCTGACTTAACCACTCCCCTACCCGGTAGTCCCCCTGAACCAAACAGCTAATCCCTTCTGGGTAGCCATTACGTGCGAAAATAGGAGCCACGATTTTTTGGCAGGCCAAAGCCGAAAGCGGCGCCTTTTCGGAAGGTTTCCAAACACAGACATCGCCACATACCCATGCCAACATGGTATTCCAAGACCACACCGCCACGGGGAAGTTAAAAGCAGAGATTATCCCCACCACCCCGAGCGGATGGTACTGCTCATACATGCGATGTGCAGGACGCTCCGAATGCATGGTCAAGCCATACAACTGACGCGAGAGCCCGACTGCAAAATCACAGATATCGATCATCTCCTGCACCTCTCCTAAGCCCTCTTGATAGGACTTGCCCATCTCGAAAGACACTAGCGTGCCGAGGTCTTCTTTATGGGCTCGTAGCGCATCGCCGATCTGACGCACTACCTCACCACGCTGTGGGGCCGGTACGGTGCGCCACTGCTTAAAAGCCGTAGTCGCACGATCCATGACGCGGGCGTACGCTGCCACATCCGTCGCCTGCACCGCCGCGATAAGCTCCCCATCCACGGGAGAGGTGGAAGGAAAATAGGCCTCAGCACTTGCTATCCACTCACTCCCGGTAGAGGTACCATAATTTTCGGCTTGAATATCCAGGCGTTCTAAAACAGCCTTAATCTTATTTCGTGTCTCCATAAAGTCTTCTGCTAATTTACAATGAGTTAATAGATGAGGTATCCTTTATAAGGGCTCCTTTTAAGGTGCCTGTGAGTAAAACTAAGCCCCTCCCAGCAGCTTTCAAAGTGACTAACTGGAAATTTATGTCCAAAATGAGGGATTTTCTCTTTCTTTTTGGGCCGAAGGCCTAAAACTAAAACTGGGGTAACCAAGCGAGTAGCCGGAAAATCGTCCCCTAGGTACGGGATTTTTCTCTCTTTTCAGGCCTTCGGCCCAAAGTTCATTCAGGGCTAACCCCGCGCTTAGTAAGCCTCTCTACCAAAAATCCACCTCCTCTTTACAAGTAACGACGCAGATTAAAAAGCTCGGCAACGGGATACACCCGCTCACTAACCCCAAAACGATAAATAAAATTAATCCGGTAATTACCTGTCATCAAGGTCATTGGCATGAGCTCCCCCGCCAGCAGCTCCACACGATTATGGACATAATTGGCATTAATAGACCAGCGACCCGCATCATAACCAACGAAACCTCGCAGAAAAAACTGCATCCCGATACCGAAGACATGCTCCTGCTCGGTTTTCGGCGCATGAAAGGACTGCTGGGAGTAGCTCAGCGGAAGTGCGGCAGAAAACATCCCCGTCAGAAAAAACCTGCGCCATACGAACGTGTGGGCATAGGCAGCATTTGGCCCTAAAGAAAAGAAGTTTAAGGCCAGCAAATCCGCTCCCTCATGTGTACTAAACCCTAGCGGAAGACGACTTATACGCCCGCCGAACCCTTCCACTCCGATGAGTGGGCTACCACCTGATCGAACCTGCCGCTCCGTCTGCAAAAATGCCGCGCGCAGGGAGATCCGCTCAGGCCGGAGCAAGCGCTGCACATTTAGGCCAAACTTACGAATACGGCTGTCAGGAAGCTGTAGGAGATCACCCTCCGGAAGACGAATAGCTGGATCATGAAAACCAGTATAAAACTGTCCGAAAAAATCAAACACCCACTTTTTCGGGTAAGCATGCGCCTGAAGATCTAAAAAGCGAGTTTCTCCACGCCCATTTTCGGGATTCATAAAACCAAAACCTGTAGCTAAATTTAAGGTCAACCCCTTATAAGAGGCCCCTACCCCTAAATTAAGCGTAGAAAAAGGCTCTAATCGCGGGCCCGCCTGCTGAAGTGGGCCAGCCAGCTGAAGCGCCGTATATTTTCTAGACACATACAAACGACCCGTAATCGCATCGGGATAGGTTTCGAAAAATACCCTTCCAGTAGAATCCGAGATAGCCTCCGTACGGAATGGGAATTCGTTCGACTCGGCCACAGTCGCCTCCTGCCCCATAAGTGGGAAAGAACACAAAAGGAGCATTACGATCCAAAAAAGCACATGTTTCGCAGGCATAAGCAGTAGCTACCAAAAGACGATGATGGATTCGTTCTGAATGTACAAAACTTTAAGCATTTTCGGGCAATTTACATGCCGAGTTCCACCTGAGGATGATAAAAAAAACTCAACTAACTAACTTTCATTACGAAAAAAACGAATATCAGGTAAAATGAAGGTTGGGAAAAATAATTGTCTTGACAACCTTCATTTTTTCAAATTAATTCAAAAACCGAAGCAAAAAAAGTCGCTTAATCACCCGTCACAAAGATACGTAAATTTAAACGTGGAAAACAAACTTCTTTGGATGGATTTTTAGGAAGTTAAATCTCTTTAAAACAATAAATTGCATACAATTTAATCTAAACTGTATAATTCCATATATGAATAGCATTTTTAGACCCTCAAAGCTGCTAATGGACTGAAAAAATTGCCCGGTGGGCAAAAAAAAATCGCTGAAAAACTTCCAGCGATTTTCTTAACCTTCCCGGCTTACACTACTTCTCTATTCGCCTAACTTCTCTAGCACTTCTTTTATGCGCTTCAAGGCCTCCACTAATTCCTCCTCGGAGGCGGCATAGGAAAGGCGTACACAGTGCGGGGCACCAAAAGCGGCGCCGGTTACTAGCGAAACATTCGCTTCCTCTAAAATATACAGGCACAGAGCATCCGCATCTGCGATAACACGTCCGTCTACCTGCTTGCCGAAAAACGAAGACACGTCTGGAAAGAAATAAAAAGCCCCCTCTGGAACATGCGTTTTAATACCCGGAATGTCACGAAGCAAGCCTAGAACCAAATCTCTTCGCTTTAGATAGGCAGCTTCCATTTCCTGCGAAGGGCCCCGATCACCTGCGATGGCCGCTAATGCTGCCCGCTGTGCGATGCCCGTTCCCCCGGAGGTAAACTGCCCCTGCATTTTTTCACAAGCCTTCGCGATCGCCAGCGGCGCACAAATGTACCCCACACGCCAGCCCGTCATCGCATATCCTTTCGAAAAGCCATTGACTGTGATGGTACGCTCGAACATACCCGGGAAAGCCCCGATACTGGCATGCGCACCTGTAAAGTTAATCAACTCATATATCTCATCCGCGATCACGAAAACATCTTCTCGCTTCAATACCACATCCGCTATCGCCTGCAGCTCCTCAGCAGAAAACACTGAGCCCGTCGGATTACAAGGAGAGGAATAAATCACCGCCTTCGTTCTTTCCGTCATCGCGTCCGCTAACTGCTCCGCTGTCGCCTTAAAATTATTTTCTAGAGTGCCTTCGATTAGTATGGGAACCCCGCCGGCCAGCTTGATGATCTCCGCATAACTCACCCAGTAGGGCGAAAAAATAACGACCTCATCCCCTTCATTCAGCAGACACATAAAAACATTCGCAATGCTGTGCTTAGCACCCGTAGACACGACGATATTTTCTGCCTTCGCCTGAGCGATTCCGTTTTGACTGCGAAGCTTTTCCGCTATCGCTTCACGTAAATCCTGGTAGCCCGCCACAGGTGGGTATGCAAAATAATTTCCTGTATCAATAGCCTCCTTAGCGGCATCCTGCACATGCTGAGGCGTTTTAAAGTCCGGCTCGCCTAAACTTAAACTGATAATCGCCTTTCCCTGCCCCTTTAGTTCACGCGCCTTTTTCGCCATCGCTAAAGTAGCAGACTCCTCCATTTGGTTAATACGATCCGATAAAATAGAACTCATGTAGTGGTTATTTTTAAATTTTTCTTGCCAAAAATACGGAGAGAAAGCGTTAATTCTAAACAATTCTTAAAAATTAGGGGAGAATGCGTAATTTAGCATAAAATATACCCGAAGTACATTCGTTTTATATCGTATGAAAGCCCTTTATCCATCACTTGTAGCCCTCTTTCTACTTGCCTGGCAGCATGTGGCGCTGGCGCAAAAAGAAGGCAGCACACCCGAGAAAAACGAGAAACCAGGTATCGACCCAGACTCCTCGGGCGTAGTAATCGATAAACTGGTTCCCACTACCCTTCCCCTTCTACTCTTCGATGATCAGGCCACCAAAGAAAAAAAGAAGTCCCAAAAAAAGAAAAAACGCAAAAACGTTTACTTCGGAGAGAAGACGTCGAAAGGCATGACCAGACAAAAGTACCGAGGAGCGAACCGATATGAGTTTTTTCACTATACCACCAATAAAAAACAGCAAGACTCTTACATACGAGACATTCACTGGTTCGATAAACGAGATAAGGTAGTACGTGTGGGCAACTTTGACCCCCAGCGGGGTTACCTCCTCCATGGTCCTTATGAAAAACGCGCCGATGAACTCCTGCTCGAGGAAGGACATTTCTACTTCGGCGCCAAGCATAAAATCTGGATGAAGTACGATGAAAATAGCGTGCTTATCGGCAAGTGGCACTACAGCGAAGGCTGGCCACGAGATTCTCGTGTCAGCTACTATGACCGAGAAACGCGCAAAATAGAAAAACTCACACCCATAGAATATGACCTGAAGGAAGGAAACTTCTTTCACTTTTATGAAAATGGTAAAGTCGCCGTCATCGGTGAATACCGCTACGGAGAACCCGTCGGACTCTGGACAGAATTTTGGAATACCGAAAACGAAAAAACCATAAAAAAGAGAGAGATACAGTATCAGGAAAACCCTTTCGATAAAACCTTCCGCCCCTTCATCCGAGCCGAATGGGATACCGAAGGGAACCTCATCTATAGAAGAAACTAAAATAGCCATAGGTATTAAACATATATTCCCTATCTGTTTTGTAGGTTTTTTATTAATTGTAAAATATATCCCCTATATTTGCGCCATAAGAAGTCATGGCCAAAGAGCAATTCAGTCAATATTCCTTTCTTTTGGATCGTACTGCCAGAAGAGTTAAACAATATGCCCAGCAGAAATTCAAACTGGAGGCATTCGATATAACGGTGGATCAGTGGCTTGTTTTACGCCAACTAGCTGATGGTGAGCAGCTCAGCCAAACAGAACTAGCGCTGCGGGTAAGTAAAGACCACCCCACCTTAACGCGAATTCTGGACATTCTGGAAAAAAAGCAGCTCCTTTTGCGCCAGCAGCATCCCAGTGACCGCAGAAGTTTTCAACTGATGCTCACCACAGAAGGAGAGGAAAAGGTACGCCACCTGCGACCGAAAATCGCTGAAATTCGGCAGCAGGCTTGGAAAAACTTGACAGAAAAAGACTTCGATGAATTCAAAAGAATCCTGACGACGATTTACGAAAATCTAAATCAGGAAAATGTGTAAATATAATTGTTGCACGAACTATTTGTAAACAAACATTTCGATCCCTTTCTGGGTTATCGATATATAAATAAAGCGATATGATTACCACTGATATTTGTATCATCGGAGCCGGTCCTGTAGGGCTTTTTGCCGTATTCGAAGCAGGTCTCCTAAAAATGCGCTGTCACCTGATCGATGCCCTCCCGCAGGTAGGCGGACAGCTCTCTGAAATCTATCCCCAAAAGCCCATCTACGATATTCCGGGCTATCCTGAGGTAAAGGCCCAGGAGCTGGTGGATAACCTTATGGAGCAAATCAAGCCTTTCAATCCTACCTTTACCCTCGGAGAGCGTGTAGACCACCTGGCCAAACAGCAGGATGGTTCTTTCGTCGTAACCACGAGTGATAAAACACAAGTGCACTGTCAGGTAATCGTGATCGCAGGAGGCTTAGGGTGCTTCGAACCTAGAAAACCAGTCCTAGACCGCTTAGAAGAATTCGAAGGCAAAGGAGTAGCTTACATGGTAAAAGACCCTGAGAAATTCCGAGATAAAAAGGTCATCATCGCTGGAGGTGGAGACTCTGCCCTCGACTGGACCATCTTCCTCGCCGACGTGGCTGAGCGCGTGACACTAATACATAGAAATGAAACCTTCCGAGGGGCACCAGATTCCGCCTCTAAGGTATTTGATCTGGCCAACCAAGGGAAAATAGACTTGATCCTCTCTGCTAACCTGCAAGCTTTAGAAGGTGAAAGCCATTTAGAGCGCGTCTCCGTAGTGGATAAAAAGAAAAATGCTTTTACCCTAGATGCTGATTATCTGATCCCACTCTTTGGGCTGAGCCCCAAATTAGGCCCTATCGCCGACTGGGGACTGAGCATCGACAAAAATGCGATCGAGGTGGACACAAAAGACTATTCCACCGGGGTGGAACGCATCTATGCCATCGGAGATATTAACACCTACGAAGGCAAGCTTAAGCTTATTCTGTGTGGCTTCCATGAGGCGGCTATCATGATGCACAGCGCCTTTAAATATGTCTACCCAGACCAGAAGTTAAGCTTTAAATACACAACCGTTAACGGAGTTAACGCCTTTTAATCCAGCACGATGGTAACGTTTACAATAGAAGACCACGAGGGCAATAGGCAAGCCATAGAAGCTCCAGATGATATGGGGCTTAGTCTGATGGAAATATTAAAAGCCTCCGAGTATCCGGTATTAGCGACCTGCGGCGGTATGGCACTCTGTGCCACCTGCCATGTGGAAATCCTGGAAGGTGGAGCCGATGATTTAGGGGAGGCCACGGACGTGGAGCTCGACCAACTGGAAAACCTACCCGAGTATTTCCCTACTAGCCGCCTCGCTTGTCAGGTGCGCATCAGTCCAGACCTAGAGGGCGCCGTCATCAAGCTCCGAGGGGAAGACAATTAAAAGTATACCCGAATAGAAAGCATAAAAAAAGCAGCTCGTGAAGCTGCTTTTTTTATGTGGCATCTTTGGGAAAGGGTACCTACCCCTTCGATCAAAAAACCTTAACTACGGGTTGCCGACTCCTTACCAAAAACCATCTCCCCATAGCCGCTCTCCCCTACTTCTCTAGGCTTGCCTTAGCCCTTATGTTCGTTTGCTTTCCTTTTTCCGTAACAACGTGTTCGTTTGCTTTCGTTTACTTTCCTTTTTTCGTAAAAACGTGATCGTTTGGCTTCCTTTGCTTTCCTTTACTTTCGTTTTGATGTTCGATTGTGATCGTTTGCTTTCTTTTCTTCAAAAAGCCCAAAACAGGTCATCAACCTGGTTGCTGGCCGCTACCTAAAGTGGAAGAAGCCACGCATAGCAAGCCTCGTACCTTCTGACAGGGCACTTTCATTTCAGCAAAGCACGCACCGCGTCTACTTGCTCCCCCTCCGAGTCGTCCTCTTCAAGCGTCTCTTCGATGGCCTTATCTAATAAAATACCGATGCGCAGCTCCAGCTCCGCCTCCTCACCGATCACTTCGATCACCTCCTCCCGAATACCTGGAAGCTCCTCGTCGCGCAGCGGCTTCTCCGTCACTAAGGTGAAGGAAATAGATAGCGGACGAAGATTGCGCACGCGCACATCCCGAATCACTCCCTTGGTAATCTCCCGACTTGAAAGCTGTTGGACCAACTTATTCTCCTTCACCATTTTAGAAAAGCCGAAGGCCAGTGGTGTACTGATCACTAGCACTAAAAACAGCGATAGCAAAATCCCTTTTTTGGCCAGGCCGAAAGGGCTGAAGCCCAAAATCAAAAATGTCACAGCCGCCGCTAAGACCATGCCGGCTAAGTTGGTAGCCAGTAATAAGAGTGCGCCACCGAAAACATTCGGGTCTCCCCAGCCTAAACCGATGCCTGAAACGGCCAATGGAGGCACTAAAGCCACCGCGATCGCCACGCCTGCCAGCGTCTTGGCCACCTCTTCCTTCGCATGCGCATACGCCCCCGCTATCCCGGAGGCTGCGGCCACACCTAAATCCAATAAATTCGGCCGGATACGCGCAGAAATTTCAGCGTTTAGTGTGTTTAAAGGCGTAAACCAGGTAATCACTACCGCGAAAGCATAACCGATCAGCATTCCGAAACCGATAGTTCGTATGCTATTCTGAACCATCGAAGTATCCTGCCGTAGCACCCCCATCCCTAAAGAAATGATGGGCGACATCAGCGGCGCTAAAATCATGGCCCCGATAATCACCGGAGAGGAGTCTCCAAATAATCCAAAGGTAGCGATGATGGTAGAAAGCGCCATTAATACCAAGTAGGACGGCGTTAGCTGTGCATTATCTCGAAGTGTAGTAAACAGCCCTTTAAATTCATCCGTCGTCGCATGACGCGTAAGCGGCAGCTTACGGCTGATCAGCTCCTTGCGCAGCTCACCCGTCGGCAGTGCCTGAGTCTTGAATACTTTCTTCCCCTGATCTCGCTTTTCTACCCGTAACAAACGTCCCGGAACGATGTCTAAGGCCTTCCGCTTCACCACCAGCTCCACCTCTTTGGCCGTCATTAAGCGGTCATCTAAGGAAAATTCTACCCCCTCGGCGCTGTGAATGATCAGCCGGTTGGTTTTAATATGTGCCACATAGTTCGGAAGACGTTTCGAGTTACGCGCACTCAGCAGCCCCGAAAAAGTGAAGCCCAAAAGCTCCGCAAAGCTTTTGGGCGCCAGCACCAAACTATGCATCATACCATCATTAATGGCTGAATTTTCTAATATTCTCCGAGAGAGCAAGTTGCTCGCACCATGCTGTACGACCACCATACCCAAAGCCGCCGTTTCGATCGGCTTCTCCCGCATCTGCTCCTTATCGTTCTCCCAGTCTAAAGCGATGGCATGCAGACTGGCCTGCTTCAGCACTCGCCCCAGATTCCGCATGCGCTGCACGAAACGCTGCCAGCGATTGCCATCCATGGCGCTATACATCACACTCAGCGTATTGCCCAGCGCCAGCGTATTAAACACGGGCACCTCATTCGCCAGCAGCATGTCCACCGAAAAAACCTCCTCAGAGGCCAGCAGATGCTCGATCCCACGCTCCAAGTCCGCCTCCACCCCGAAGCCCTGCCGCGCCTGGTCCATCTTCGGATGCGGCAAAAAGCCGATCTTCCAGTGATTTTCCGACACCTGAGGCAGAAAAACCTTCAACTGCTCATCGGACAGATAGCATACGATAAAATCGCGCTCGGTGAGCTCTAGCTTCAGCGCTTCCTCGTAGCGGTACTTAATCTTTAAGTGTGGCCCAAATGCCGGCACCACCTGCTCTTCTACTTGTTCCCGAAACGCGGGATCGTATATTAATGTGATGCCTTTCATTTCTTCTTATTCGTCTACTTCCTCCTCCTGCATGAGCTGCTCCAGGATCCGCACTGCCGCCTTCGACAGCACCGTCCCCGGGCCGAACACCGCGGCCACCCCTGCCTGATAGAGGAAATCATAATCCTTCGGAGGAATCACCCCACCCGCGATCACCATGATGTCTTCCCGACCGATATCCTTTAACGCCTGAATCAGCTGGGGGATTAAGGTCTTATGGCCTGCGGCCAAAGATGACGCTCCCACCACGTGCACATCGTTCTCCGCAGCCTGTGCCGCCACCTCCTCGGGTGTCTGGAATAAAGGCCCGATATCTACATCGAAACCCAGGTCAGCAAACCCCGTCGCGATAACCTTTGCCCCGCGGTCATGTCCATCCTGACCCATTTTAGCCACCATAATCCGTGGACGGCGACCCTCTAACGCGGCGAACTTATCTGCCAGCGCCTGCGCCTCCTGGAAGCCCTTATCGGCCTTAGCCTCACCGCTATATACACCAGAAATGGATTTTACCGTCGCCTGATGACGACCGAAAACCTGCTCCATAGCGTCCGAAATCTCCCCTAAGGTAGCACGTTTCCGCGCAGCATCCACAGCCAAAGCCAATAAATTACCTTCCCCAGATCGGCAGCTTTCCGTAATCGCCGCTAATGCCGCCGCTACCGCCTCACCATCGCGCTCAGCACGTAACTGCGCTAAACGCGCCAGCTGTGAAGTCCGCACGGCGTCATTATCCACCTCCATAATATCGAAGGCCGCCTCTTCATCGGCTAAAAAGCGATTCACCCCTACGATCACATCCTTGCCACTATCGATACGAGCCTGCTTACGCGCGGCCGCCTCCTCGATACGCATCTTCGGTATGCCCGCCTCGATGGCCTTCGCCATGCCCCCTAAAGCTTCTACCTCCTCTATGAGCGTCCAAGCGCGCTCCACCAGCGAAGCCGTCAGATACTCCACATAATGGGACCCACCCCAAGGATCCACCGACTGACAAATTCCCGTCTCATCCTGCAAGTACAGCTGCGTATTACGTGCGATCCGCGCAGAAAAATCCGTCGGCAAAGCGATCGCCTCATCGAAAGAATTCGTATGCAGCGACTGCGTATGCCCCAGCGCCGCTGCCATGGCCTCCACCGCCGTGCGCGTCACATTATTAAAAGCATCCTGCTCCGTCAGCGACCAGCCCGAAGTCTGGCAGTGCGTGCGCAGCGCTAGGGACTTCTCGCTTTTAGGGTTGAACTGCTTGACGATTTTAGCCCACAGCAGGCGCCCGGCGCGCATCTTAGCGATCTCCATAAAGTGATTCATGCCGATCGCCCAAAAAAAGCTCAAGCGCGGAGCGAAGTCATCGACATCCAGACCCGCAGCGATACCTGTCCGCAGATACTCCAGACCATCCGCTAAGGTATAGGCCAGCTCGATGTCCGCCGTAGCGCCCGCCTCCTGCATGTGATAACCGGAAATGGAAATGCTATTGAACTTCGGCATATGCCTCGAGGTATATGAAAAAATATCAGCGATAATCCGCATCGAAGGCTGCGGCGGATAGATATACGTATTCCGCACCATAAACTCCTTCAAAATATCGTTTTGGATCGTGCCACTTAGCAGCTCCTGTCGGACCCCCTGCTCCTCCGCCGCCACGATATAAAAGGCCATCACCGGAATCACCGCTCCATTCATGGTCATAGACACCGACATCTGATCAAGCGGAATCTGGTCAAAGAGAATCTTCATATCCAAAATCGAGTCGATCGCCACACCCGCTTTACCTACATCCCCCGTCACCCGCGGATGATCTGAATCATAGCCCCTATGCGTGGCCAGATCGAAAGCCACAGATAGACCCTTTTGGCCCGCGGCCAAATTCCTCCGATAAAAGGCATTCGAGGCCTCCGCCGTGGAAAAGCCAGCATACTGCCGAATCGTCCAGGGGCGCATCACATACATCGTGCTGTAAGGCCCCCGCAGATAGGGCGCAATCCCCGCCGCACTGAATTGCAAATGAGGAAGTTCCAGTAAGGGAGCCTCCTCGAAACGAGCCGGAACGGCGATCTGCTCGGCGGTCACCCAGTCCGCCTGGGAAGAAAATGCAGGTCCCTCTGCCTGTATGGGCTGTAAATGTTGTATCGATTTCATCCTTCTGCTGCTTTATGTTCTACTAAACTACTGGCCCTGGCGGGCAAAAGCTGCCAAGCAGCCTCTTCCACCGACCCTTCCGGCTCGAATGCCTCCTCTTGGGTGTAGCGATTCACCCCGACCATCACCTGCTGCCCGGAAGCCACCGCCTCCTGTACCGAAACCCGTGCCTGACGCACTGCCGCCTGCAGGGTTCCTGACGTGTACGCCTCCCACCAGCCTCTCTTTTGCTCAAGCGCCTCCCACTGCTTTTTCACCTCCCTACAGAGCTGCTCGATCAGGTTTTCGATCAGATAAGCACCGGCTAATGGGTCTACCACCTTATCTAAGTAGCTCTCATCTCGTAAAATCGAAGAAATATTGCGCGCCATGCGCAAATCAAAATTACTGGCCTCAGCCTTCGCCACGGTATGGGGCAAAACCTCCAGCGCATTCGCACCCCCTAAGAGGGCCGCCATCGCTTCGGTCGTGTTCCGCAGCATGTTTGTGTATACATCCCGCCGCGTCTTCGTCCAATAGCTGCTTGCGACATACTGATGCACCTCCTCGCTGCTGACAGCCACATCTGCTAAGGCCAAAAGGCTCTGAAACAGGATCCGCTGCGCACGTATTTTAGCGATTTCAGGAAAGTAATGGGCCCCCGCGCTGCCGCGCAAAAACACCTGACGAGCCAGCGGACCCAGGGCATACCCCTTCTCCTCCGCCTGAAGCAAAAGGTCTTGGAAGCCTGCTAGCGCATAAAGCGTCTCTTGAATGGCGTTCGCACCACTCGAATGGTAGGCCTGAAAGTCCACGCAAGCCCCATAAAAATGAGGAAAGGGAACGCTTAACTCGGTTAGCGCTAAAAAGGTCTTCAAGGCATCTGAGCGGCTTTGCTGCACCCGCAGCGCCACCGCCACTGGATCGTATAGCATTCCGCCCTGAAGCTGCTCCGTGGTGCAGCCAGCCTGGTCTGCATAGCGGAGAAAGTGGCGCAGAAGGGCCACCGGATCGCCCTCAGGAGCCAAGTACACCGAGATGTACGGCAAGCCAACACCGGAAAACAGGAGCTCGAAATCCACCTCCGCGCTTAGTTGGAGATGCAAGCCATCCACTCCTTGCTGGAGCTGCTCAAGCAGACGTTTATTCGCGGTGGCTTCTTCGCCAGGCTGAATGCGCTGCTGTGCTACCGTCGTCCAGTGGCGAGGGCTGTAGCCGAGCGCTGTCACATCCTGCTGGCTGCGGTAGCGAAAGGCCTTTGCCCAGTAGGCATACTCGATATCTTCTGCAGTGTAAGCTGGGGCGATGACCAAACCTTCGCGCGTCTGGCTCACCAGCGTCTCCTGAAAAGGCTTCCCTCGAAGGTCTTTGTTGATCTGCGCGATCCAGTCCGCTTTACTTAGCGGAGGAAAGGCTTCGAACAAGTTATGTTTCATGGTGGCTTATTTTTACTTTTTTTCCCGAACAAAACGCCCCGCATGCTGTATATTTGGGGCGCGGTATTCGACTAAGTCTTTCAAAAATACAGCGAAATCCAGTTAAAACCGACTCAAGCCCACGAAATAAATGGCTCAATCTGCTAAATTCTTGTATACTCGGCTGCCTTTCTTGGCGCTCTTTATCGCTTTATCTTGCGCCAGCCCGCTGGTAAAAAGTCCTGATTTCGAATTTATCGAGTTGGCTGAAGAAATGCCTATTCTGGCAGAAATAGAGGCTTTTGTCGTTCCTTACCGCATGCAAATGGAGCGTGAAATGGCACGCGTGCTGGGAGAGAGCCCCGAAGAAATCGTGCGCGGAAGGGGGGAAAATGCCCTTGGCAACCTCGTCACGGATCTACAGGCTTCCTACACAGCAGAAAAAATGGGAATGCCCGTAGACATCTCCTTGATGAATAATGGGGGCATGCGGAGTAATCTGCCTGCGGGACCTATAAACCTTGGACATGTATTCGAACTCTCTCCCTTTGATAATTATTTGGTGATTTTAGAAGCAGATCAGGCGGCAGTGGAAGCCCTTGCGGCTTTCGCGGCACAGCGCCAAAACATTTCTGTTTCGGGTATGGAAATTCGCAGTGAAGGGGGCCGTGTGACGGATATTCGTGTGGGCGGAAAAGCGTTAGATTCTGGAAAAAAGTACCGGATCGCGGCGAATGATTATATCGCGAATGGGGGAGATTATATGGAATTTCTCGTGCCACTAAAGCGCCTGGAAGAAACCAGCCTTACCCTGCGGGAGCTGCTTATCGAGCGGATCGAAGCGCGCACCGCACAGGGAGAACCTATCACCGCAAGTATCGAAAACCGTCAAGTACACCGTTAAACCCATGAACAGAAGAGCATTTCTCAGACAGTCCCTCCTAACAGGTACAGGCCTCGGACTCGCCGGACTCGGCGCCTTAGAGGCAGTGGCTTCACCCACAACACGTGCCTTAGGCTTGCACCTACTGCATACAAACGACATGCACTCTCGTATCGACCCCTTCCCGATGGACGGAGGCAGAAATGCAGGCAAGGGCGGCATGACACGTCTGGCAGCCCTTGTGGAAAGTTATCGCGACGAAAATGAAGCCCTACTACTTTTAGATGCCGGTGACTTCTTTCAGGGCACGCCTTATTTTAATGTATATAAGGGAGAGCTCGAGCTCAAGCTGATGAGTCGCATGGGTTACGATGCGAGTACCCTCGGCAACCATGAATTTGATAATGGCCTCGAAGGACTCTATGAGCAGCTCGAACATGCGAACTTCGATATTCTCTGCGCGAATTACGATTTCTCACGTACGCTTTTAAAAGATGCTTTTAAGCCCTATAAGATCGTAAAACGAGGTGGACTTAAAGTAGGGATTTTCGGTGTGGGTATCGAGTTGGCTGGTTTAGTAGGCGAAAAAAACTATGGCCAGACACGCTATCTGGATCCGGTAGCGGTGGCGCGAGAAATCGTCAGCGAACTGCGTAGGCAGTCTTGTGATCTGATAATCTGCCTTTCGCACCTCGGACACCGCTATAATGGCGAAAAAATAGACGATCTGAAGTTGGCAGCACGCGTACCCGGCATCGACTTGATTATCGGAGGGCATACACATACCTTCCTGGAGCGTCCAGTGCCGGTGATACGCCCCGATGGAGGTAACTGTCTGGTTACCCAAGCGGGTACGGCGGCCTTACGCGCCGGACACCTGTACTACAGCAAAAATACCGCAGGGAAAGTGCTCGCTAAAGACTTTGGCTATGTGGATATTAATGAAAAAGTCAAGACGGTTTAGATTTTTTATTTCCAACAAATTTACCCAATTTTGAAATCCTTTCTTCACGTAAAGTGCAAGTGATACCGCGTGTACACTCCTTTTTTTATACCTAAGTAAATGAGTTCAGAGGCGAATGCAGTATGGAATGCCTGCTTGAAGATTATCGAGCAGCATATTAACGCACAGAGTTTTTCGACTTGGTTTAAGCCGATAGAACCTGTGCGCCTAGAAGGCAGTAGCCTTACTATCCGCGTGCCCAGTCAGTTTTTTTACGAATGGCTCGAGGATAATTATGTGGAAGTACTTAAGTTGGCTATAAAGACGACTTTAGGACCACAGGGCAGGCTGGAATATGCCGTAGTAGTGGATAAAGGCAATGCCCAAAACCAAGCCTACACGGTAAGCTACCCCCAAGGGAATCAAGCAGGCGCCCAGAAACACGCTATGAATACGGGTGTAAAAGAAGGGGGAAAAAGCCCTTTTGACATGCAGAGCCTGCAGCAGGATCAGCTGCTGCAGTCCAACCTGAATCCGAATTACACGTTCAACTCCTACATCGAAGGCGACTGTAACCGCTTAGCGCGCTCTGCCGGGTACGCAGTAGCCAGTAAACCAGGCATCACCTCCTTTAACCCGCTCATGGTTTATGGAGGTGTGGGACTCGGCAAGACCCACCTGGTGCAGGCCATTGGCAACGAAATAAAAAACGGGCCTATAGACAAATTCGTCCTCTATGTTTCTTCTGAAAAGTTCGTAAACCAGTTTATGGACTCTATTAAGGAGGGAAACTTGAAAAGCTTCACTAATTTTTACATGCAGGTGGATGTTCTCATCATCGATGACATCCAGTTCCTAGCTGGAAAGGATAAGACGCAGGAGATGTTTTTCCATATCTTCAACCACCTGCACCAGAGCAAAAAGCAGATCATCATGACCTCCGACTGTCCTCCAAAAGATTTAAAGGGACTAGAGGAACGTTTACTTTCTCGCTTTAAATGGGGATTGACGACAGATCTGCAGATGCCAGACTTCGAAACGCGCGTGGCCATCATTCGGCGAAAAATGGAAGCTGAAGGCATTTTTATTCCCGATGATGTGGTCGAGTACTTGGCACATACCGTGGACACAAATGTACGTGAGCTGGAAGGGGTTATGATTTCGCTCATCGCACATGCGTCCTTAAACCGTGTGGAGATTGATTTGGCCCTGGCCAAAAGCATCATGAAAAACATCGTCAAGGACATCGAGACAGAAGTGGGCATCGATATGATTCAAAAAACAGTAGCCGCCTATTTCGATTTAAAGGTGGAGGACCTAAAAGCCAAAACGCGGAAAAAGGAAATCGTACTGGCCCGACAGATTGCCATGTATTTTTCAAAGGAATTTACCAATCACTCCTTAAAATCGATCGGCTATCATTTTGGTGGGCGCGATCATAGCACCGTCATTCATGCTGTAACGGCAATTAATGATTTACTCGATTCGGATAATACCACCAAAGTTACCGTCACCGAGTTAAAGAAAAAATTTAAGATTCGGGCCTATTAGCCCATGTCAGCGCTAAGAAGGGTGTAGATACACCGCTTATCCCTAGAACTTGCTGCCGTTAAAATAGGATTAGCCGCGTCTGCTATTTCGGTTAATTTCGTCTTATCGTTTACCGGCTAGCACATGAAATTACTGATTTTCTACCGTAGCTTCCTCCTCTTTGGGGTTCTTTTGGCACCCTTAGCCACGAGATCCTATGCCCAGACCTTACGTGTCTTGGAGGCAGGCAACCAGCAGCCAGTGCCTTTTGCGACCCTTCGCTCCACCGACCCCCAGGCCATCGCCCAGTGCGATGAAATGGGACAGGTGTCGCTGCGTGATTTCCGCGGCGCCGTCCAGATAGATGTACGCCAAATGGGCTACCGCGAAAAAAGTGTGAGCTACTCCGAGCTTGCTGCCGCGGAGTTTATCCTTTACCTAGACCCCATCGTTCAGGCTTTCGAAACCTATGTGGTCTCGGCTACCCGCTGGCGCAGTAGTGCCCGCTCCGTGCCAGCAAAGATCACGCAAATCAGCCCCGAAGATCGTGCCCTCCTGCAGCCGCAGACCGCCGCAGACCTGTTGGCAACCAGTGGCGAAGTGTTTATCCAAAAGAGCCAACAGGGTGGTGGCAGCCCGATGATCCGCGGCTTCTCGGCTAATCGACTGCTCTACACCGTGGACGGCATCCGTATGAATAGCGCGATATTCCGATCAGGCAACCTGCACAATGTCATTTCTTTAGACCCCCTATCCATCCAAAGCACGGAAGTCTTATTCGGTCCTGGAGCCGTTTTATATGGCAGCGATGCCATCGGTGGGGTCATGAGCTTTCAGACCCTACGCCCCACCTTCAGTACTTCCGACACCCTATACGTAAGTGGTGCCGCAGAGCTAGGCACGGCATCTGCTAACGGGCACCTGCGCAGCCACGCTCAGGTACAGCTCGCTGGAAAAAAATGGGCCGCCCTCAGCAGCTTCACCCATAACCGCTTCGGGGATCTGCGCATGGGCAGAAGAGGAGGCCGACCCGAATACTTACGCCCCTTTTTCGTTCAGCGCATCGATGGTGAGGACCGCATCGTAGAAAACCCTGATCCACTCGTCCAGCGCCCCACCAGCTACGAACAGTTTAACTTTATGCAGAAGTTACGCTATCAGCCCCATGCCGATTGGGATCTGGAATATGCCTTTCATTTTTCCGAAACCGGAGATTTCCCTCGTTATGATCGCCTAATCGAGACGCAGGCAGATGGCAGCCCACGCTCCGCAGACTGGCGCTATGGACCACAGCGCTGGCACATGCACGTACTGAGCGCCCTTCATCAGGGTCAAAACACATTTTATGATCAGCTGGCCGTCCGCGTGGCCCATCAGTATTTCGAAGAGTCTCGCATCAACAGAAATTTTTCTGGAGGGCAGCGCTTTCGTTTACGCAGTAACTTAGAAGAAGTAAATGCCCTATCCACTCAGGTAGACGCAGAAAAAAGCTGGGGACGGCGGCAGTTGTTTTACGGCCTAGAATACATCTGGAATACCGTGAGCTCCGCCGGTAGCGCGATCGATATTCGTGATGGCAGCCCGATCGCTGTGCCTGATCGTTATCCACAAGGCACCTGGACCAGTTATGCTGCCTACTTAAACTACCGCTGGACACTGCGAGAACGCTGGATACTACAGGCAGGAATCCGCCACGGAGGCTTCGGCATTGAAGCGGATTTTAGACGGCAGTTGGCCTTTTTCCCTTTTGATTTCGAGCAGAGCAGCCTGCAGAAGCAAGCCACCACAGGAAGTGCTGGTTTAATTTGGATGCCGAACGATAGCTGGACGCTGAGCGGTACGCTGAGCACCGGATTTCGTGCGCCCAACCTAGATGACATCGGAAAAATTTTTGATTTTGTGGGCGGAGAGGTCGTGGTTCCGAACCCCAGCCTGAATGCAGAATACGCCTATAATGCCGAACTGCATGCATCGAAGGTGCTCGGTGACTGGCTAAAATTAGACTTCACCTCCTACTACACCTACCTAGATGCAGCCATCGTGCGCCGCCCCTTTCAGATCGCGGGGCAGGACAGCATCCTGTTTAATGGCGTGCTCAGCCGTATTTTAGCGCTACAAAATGCAGCCTTTGGACGTGTGTGGGGTTTTCACTTGGGATTTGAGGCCCTTTTGGCCAGGGGCCTGACCCTAACTACCCGCTATAACTTCCAGCGAGGTCAGGAAGAGCTGGAAGATGGCAGCGTGAGTGCCTCTCGACATGCGGCACCGGCCTTCGGCCAAAGCCAGCTGCGCTACCAAAACAAGGCCTTTACGGGTATCTTGTATCTACAGTACAGCGCGGCAGTGCCCTTCGAGCGCCTGGCAGAGGAGGAGCGCCAAAAGCCAGCCCTTTACGTACGAGATGAAAATGGCCAGCTATTTTCGCCAAGTTGGAGTACCTGGAACCTCAAGTTTATGTGGCAAATCGCCAAGCCTTATCAGCTCACGGCAGGGGTAGAAAACCTGTTGGACCTGCAGTACCGCCCCTACAGTTCTGGGTTGGTGGCGCCGGGGCGCAATGTCACACTGGCTTTTCGGGTCCATTTTTAGCCTCCCGAAAACACTCGACCAGGGTTCGTGCAGTGGCGATGGCAGACACCGTTCCAGCTGCTACATCAGCCTCCACGGCGGAAAGCTGACTGCGTACGCGCGGATTGTCATAAAAAGCCTGATGGAGCAGGTAGGTGATATGCTCCCGCATCCATGTTTTTCTTTGCAGCGCACGCTGCCGCTCAAAGGTGCCATTCGCACGTGTGTGCCGCTCGAAACGGAGCACCATGTCCCAGATAGCCGCTAAACCCTCCCCAGAAAGTCCTGAGCAGGTGCTAACCTCGGGGGTCCAGCCATTCTCCTTCGGGGGAAATAGGTGGAGCGCATTCGCATAGGTCCGTCGGGCACGCCTGGCCAAAGCCGCATTTTCACCATCGGCCTTGTTAATAATCAACGCGTCGCAAATTTCGATGATCCCCTTTTTAATCCCCTGTAGTTCATCCCCAGCTCCGGCTAACATAAGAAGTAAAAAGAAGTCCACCATGCCTTTTACCGCGATTTCAGACTGGCCTACGCCGACCGTTTCGATTAAAATGACGTCGAATCCTGCCGCTTCGCAGAGCAGCATCGCCTCCCGAGTCCGGGCACTGACTCCTCCCAGCGTACTTCCGGAAGGGCTGGGCCGAATATAGGCCCGCTTATCTTGACTAAGGCGTTCCATACGGGTTTTATCCCCCAAAATACTGCCTCCAGTCTGCTGGCTGCTCGGATCCACCGCCAGCACGGCGACTTTGTAGCCCTGCTCGATGAGCTGCAGACCGAAGCGCTCGATGAAGGTGGACTTCCCCACCCCGGGCACCCCGGTGATGCCTACACGCAGAGAGCGGCCACTGTAGGGGAGCACCTCCTGCATCACTTCCTCTGCCAGCTGCCGGTCCCGCTGTAAGGTACTTTCAATTAACGTAATCGCACGGCTAAGCACGACACGATCTCCCGCTAAAACTCCCGATACGTAAGCCGAGGCCGACAATCTATTTCTGCGCATTCAAATCTATCTTTTCAAAAGGGTTTAACTGAAACCGCACCTGCCCCATGCCATCTTTTTCATACTTAGCGATACAGAAAGGCTGAAGCTGTAATTCAATGTGCGGATAAGCCGCTAGTGCCTTTACTTGGACGGGCATCTGCTCATCGAAGAAAAAAACGATGGTTTTCCCATATTTCGTGTGCGGCATAAAGTCCCCATAGCGCTGCATATCCTTAAAATCCTCTCGGTCTATTTTCACCGTATAAATACGCAAGACAGGCCCCGTATTATTCTCGTTTCGATAGCGGTCCATCTCTTCGAACTGCGTCACTAAATCCTGAGGACCAGCCTGATGTAAGGCCAGATACAAGTTATAAAGCAGCAACAAGGCAGCTAAAAACAAGACTAGTTTTAAAAAGGTCTTCATGGGATAGTGGCCGAAATTCGGGTTAGTTTCAGATTTAAACCCTAATTTAGCAGAAAAATTGATATGGCCTTCGAATATATCAAAGCATTACACATCATTTTCATCGTCACCTGGTTCGCCGGCCTCTTTTACATCGTGCGCCTTTTCATCTATCAGACGGAGGCCTACGAAAAACCTGCTGCCGAACGTGCGATCCTCAGCCCACAGTTCGCCCTGATGGCTAAGCGCCTCTGGCTCGGCATCACTTGGCCCTCCGCTATCCTAACGCTTATCTTCGGATTTTGGACACTAGGTTACCGCTGGGGCTATATGCAGCTGGGCTTTATGCATGCCAAGCTGGCTTTCGTTCTGCTGCTTTACGTCTATCACTTCCTCTGTCATCTCCTCTACAAGCAGCTACAGGTAGGTGCAACTAAATTCACATCAAATCAGTTAAGAATATGGAATGAGGTGGCGACACTTTTCTTGTTTGCGATCGTTTTTCTCATCGTCTTAAAAAATCTCGCCAGCATGGTTTGGGGGATCGTCGGGCTTTTTGCGCTGGGCGCCCTGCTTATGCTTGGCATCACCCTTTACCGCCGTATTCGCGAAAAAAAAACAAGTTGATATGAATATACACGCTAAATTCCTCCATCCGTTTTTCATGGGATTCCTCTTTCTCAGCCTGGTCGCCTGTGGGGGCGAGACCCAAAGGGAAAGTAAAGAGGAGGCTGAAGAACTGCCTTTTCTAGGACAAAAGACCATCGACACCTTCGAAATGGAGGGCAAAACAGTCACAGACACTGCTTATCATAAAATAGCGGATTTCAGTTTCTTGAATCAGGCTGGAGAGCGGGTGGATAATTTTACCGTAGACGGCAAAGTCTATGTGGCAGACTTCTTTTTCACTTCCTGCCCGACGATCTGCCCGATCATGAAAACACAAATGCTACGCGTTTACGAAGCCTTCGGTGATGAACCAGATTTTAAAATCCTGAGCCATAGCATCGATCCAGAGCATGACACCGTGGAGCTGCTGGCCCAGTTTGCTGCTGATTTGGGTGTGGAGGACACGCGCACTTGGCATTTTCTAACAGGAGACCAAGAAAAAATCTTTGAAATCGGACAGACTTCCTATCTGACCACTGCCATGGAAGACAAGGATGAGCCAGGAGGCTATCTGCACTCGGGCGCCTTCGTACTGATCGACCAGAATGGGCATATTCGTGGAATTTACGACGGCACACGTGAAGATCAAGTAGATAAGCTACTCCGAGACATTCCGAAACTACTTAAGAAAACAGGAGACAATGCTTAAGTTCTTAACTGCATTGCTTGTAGGAACTTTGCTGCTGAGCGCTTGCTCGCGCAAAGATGGTAAGGCCGATAAGGAAATTGGCCTTTCTTCCATTACCGACACGAAAGTGATGCAATATGCCGTGCAAGGCAAAACACTTTATGAGGTGCATTGTGCCAACTGCCACCAGAAGAATGGCAAAGGCCTAGGCAAGGTTATTCCCCCCTTAAACCCTTCGGATTATATGCTGGAAGATATCCCGCGCACGGTTCGCCTGATTCGGCATGGGCTGAAGGGAGAAATCGTGGTGAATGGCGTCACGTATAACCGCGCTATGCCTGGAAACCCACAACTTACACCGCTCGAAATTGCGCAGATAGCCACCTACATTTATAATGTTTGGGGCCACTCAGAGGGACTTATTCACGTGAACGATGTAGTGGAATACCTGAAAGATTAAATAATTTTTACCTAAAAAAACAGCCATGACAAAACAATTATCCTTTCTATTTGCTCTTGTTCTTCTCCTAGGACTAAGTAGCTGTGGTGTGAATACGGCCATCGTGGCCAACCTAAACAGTAATACCACTAATGTAGAGCTCAGTGAGAAGAATTTTACTGTGGTCAAAAAAGTGACCGGTTCCTCTACAGCTACCTACATCTTCTGGATCGGAGGGATTTCAAACAAGGCACTTCTTCAAATGGCCTATACAGACATGCTAGACAATGCTGATTTAGTAGGAAAATCACGTGCGATCGTGAATGTGACAAATGAGTCGCACGTCAAAAGTATTACACCGCTTTACATCCGACGCACTACTTTCGTACATGCGCATGTAGTAGAATTCACAGATTAACTACACCAATGGCTTACATTCCTTAGTTTGCGGATGTTGGTATCCTCAAACAACTGCAGTGCGAAGACAGCTAAAAAAAAGCGGCTTGCTTATCCTCAGGATATCAAGCCGCTTTTTTTAAATGGAACTAGCATCAGCCGGTTACTTACCATGCACGGGTAGGTCGGTAAATCCTTAAGAGTTTCCTTTATCAGAACCTGCAGCTGCCCGGCCTTTCTGTAGGGCACGCGTAATTTGATCATGAACTACCTGTACTTTAGCCATCTGTTCCTTCAGGTATTCTTCTACCTCCTCGGGGCTCATGTCGTCATTTTTCACTTTAAATTGTCGCATCCAAGCGAACATGCCATCGAAGGCAGCATCTAGTTCCGCTGCGAGATCTTCGGCTTCTTCCGCTGAAAGGGACCCCTCTCCAGACTCCGCATCCGCGAGCACTTTGCGCTTCAGCGCTTTCAGCTCATCCATATACGGCATCACCTCATCGTGCACGGCGATTACCTCATCCCGGAGTGCCTCATTCTCAGCTTTCTTTTGCTCTTCGACGGAAGCTTGCGGCTGGCAAGCCCATAGAGTCATCAGGAGGACTCCAAATGCCATTAGAACACGTACGTATATCATAAGAAGTAAATAGGTTTATTGAACTAGAAAAATAAGCAGAAAGCTTAGGAATGACTGTGATCCACCTCACAGACACCCTGCTGTTTCCAATTGAGGTAATGCCCGATGACCAGTACAAAAGAAGCAGCTAGGGAAACGAATATCATCTCAGGCATCCAGTCATGTAAGAGTACACCTATTGAAAACACTATAACAGCGCTCCATAGCGTAATTTTTATACCTTTAGCATGTGTCTTCTTCGTAGCGCTATATACAGCGAAAAGCGCAATGAGAATAAACACATAATCAAGCGCATGCCAAAGCATGCTGCCATGACTATGGGCATGACTATGCCCGTGATGCGCGTGACTGTGCGCTGCGTGATCATGGTCGTGATGCGCGTGGTCGTGGTCGTGATGCGCGTGATCGTGGTCGTGGTCATGGTGATCATGGTCATGGTGGGAGTGAACAGCCATGCCTGCTTGTGCACTACTTGTTTCTTCTCCCCCGACATGGTTAAAAAAATAACCTGCTGAAATCAGTACGGGAACGGCCAGGCAGTGGATCATGCAAAGCACGGAGGCGGACATGCCCATCAGATCGGCGGTTTTAGACGTAAATTGTTTAATAGCTTGCCACATACGATTGTAAATATAGGTAATTCTGAAGATATTTGACTTTCTAACCGAAATTTTATGAAGCCCTACTGCTTTGCCTTAGACCGAATCGCTCCGGTAGAAGAGGCCCGTATCCATGCCAGTGACATCTCCGTAATTCGCGGGTATGGTATATTCGATTTTTTACGTACCCAAGACTACTGTCCACTTTTTCTAGCTGACTACTTGGATCGCTTCATCACTTCTGCGCAGCATACCCGCCTGCCCCTTGCCTACACGAAAGAAGAGCTGACAGCTATCATTTATGCGCTTATCGCCAAAAACGATCTGCGGGAAGGAGGCATTCGTCTCGTCCTCACAGGAGGGCGCTCCGAAAATCATTTTGCCCCAGGGCAGTCCCAGCTCTTTATTTTTAATGAAGATTTATTCTTCCCGGATGCTACTAAGTACATACAAGGGGTGAAATTACTTCCCATCGCACACGTGCGGGCGGTGGCTACGATTAAGATGACGAATTATGCCTTTCCGGTGTATCTAAGCGGAGACTGGAAGGCTACGGGTGCAGAAGATGTGCTGTATTACCACGAGGGCTTTATTTCGGAAAGCTCTCGCAGTAACATATTCATTGTAAAGGATGGGTCCATCTCCACGCCCAACCATGATATTCTGTACGGCATCACGCGAAAACAGGTTATTCGAGTGGCGGAAAATGTAGCTGAAAGGCCCATCAGCTTAGATGAACTCCTACGGGCAGATGAGGTTTTTATGACCTCTACCACGAAGCGCATTCTTCCGGTGACTACCCTGGCCGACAAAAAAGTAAATAACGGGCGTGTGGGCCCTGTAACGCGTCACCTGATGGAGCGCTTTCGGCAGATGGAAACCCGGTGGATAGCAGAACACGTGAAGGAATCCTGAATAAATGGGGAGCCAGCGCGTACGTCTACTTTGGCCTACGGCCAAAAAAAAAGAAATAGAAAAGAGAAAGGCCTGGAAAAAGTACGTATGTGAGCTTCTTCCAGGTCTTAGTCGCTTCAACCGAATACCTTAGTCGATGAGCTGGGCATTTTTCATGATGTACATGAGCCGCTCTGGATCACTATCGTTCAAGGTTAAAGTCCCGCGGATGCGCACCTTTTTGGAGGTATACTTGACCGCCTTTGTCATCTCTGCTTCCATCACCGTCTCTGGGCCACCAGAACCACAGAAAAAACATTCTGCCAGAGGAAGAGAACTTAAAATGATGTGCTCGGGCTTAAAGAGGCCCTCAAAAGGAATGATGTAGCCATCCGCCTCGACGACTTTACCTTCTAAATTTCGGATTTTATCGTTAAAGACGGGCACATAAAGCTCTCCGAATTCATCTTCAGTGATGCGGTACGTCACTGCACTTAAATCCCGCCATACAGTGGGTGACTGCGCTGCGGCCTCCTGCAGGGCCATCAGCCCCAGCATCGAGACGATAAAGAACAAATTAAAATACTTCATATTAAATTTTGGTAGTTGTAAACGTAAGCCTATTAAGAACGAGTTAGCTGACCTGCTATATCGGTACGATAAGCTGCCAGGGCTGGCACGATGGCTGCCAAGACCCCTACCCCGAGGGCGTAGCCTAGGATATACAGCTCCTCGAAGAGAAAGACCCCTGCCGATAGGCTATTAACGGCACCTTGGTCCACTTGGTTGATCACCAAGGCCAAAAAGGCGTGGCCGAGGCCAAGACCTACTAAGGCTCCAAGGAAGGTCAGGATAAGCCCTTCTAATAGGATATGTAAAAAGAGCTGTCCTCCCGTGGCGCCCAGTGTACGCATGATCGCTAAGTCATACTTGCGCTCTTTTAGAGAGTTATAGAGGGCAATGAAAATACCTAGCCCAGCGATAACCACGATAATAACCGCGATTCCCTGTACCAAGCTAACGCCGACGCCTAGAAGTTCGAACAGTCGCGCAACTTCAAATGCCGGACTAGCCGCCTGCATATTAGTGCGGGAATTAATCATCCGGGGAAGCTGTACGGCAGCCATCGGGTTTCTATACTGCACCAGCACTGCGGTCACCTCCCGGAATTCTCCCTGGGGATCTGGAAAGCCGGTGGTAGCCACGGGAGCATCGAATTTACTCGCATGCACGTGCCCTTGACCCTCTTCCTCTTCATCATGGGTGTACCAGACGCTCTCCATGCTCGTAAGGATAAGTTGGTCCAATACATTTTTCTGTACCGACAGAATCCCCACTACGGTGTAGGGGTGCTCATCATGCGCATGTCCCCCGCCGCCCACGCCATGAGAGCCGATGATCTGATCTCCAATCTTCAGGCCTGTCTGAGCAGCTACAGCAGCTCCCAGTACGATTTCGAAGGGCTTTTCCCAGCGTTTTCCCTCCTCCACTTCTGCCTCATAAAGCGCCAGGTAGTCATAATTAGTTCCCACGATGCGATAGCCTTGGTAATTATCTCCCAGTCCGAGAGGAATCACCTGTTTGACCAAGCGATTTTGGGTTAATTTTTGGGCCTCCTCCAGATCTATGTTGCCCGTGGGAAAATCTATATGGTAAATACTGGACAGAATTAGCTGCAGCGGGCTTCCTTTAGCCCCCACGACGAGGTCTATTCCCTTTGCATCTCGGGTCATTTTTCCTTCAAACTGGTCCTGAACTAAGAGCAGCACCGTGATGATGGCCAGCCCCATCGCTAAAAGCACGATATTTAAGGTGGTGTGGAGCGGCTTGGCCACCAAGTACTTCCAACTCAGTTTAAACATATTCATCTAACACCTCCTACTTCTAATTGTGTGGAAATATGTTGCTTCACCCGCTGATCATGCGTCACTACGATCAAGGCAGCCTGTTGTTTTTCGGCTTGCTCCTGCAGCAGGGCGATCACACGTGCGGCATTCGCATCATCTAGACTTGCTGTCGGTTCATCTGCTAGGATCAGCTGTGGGCTATTCGCCAATGCCCGGGC
This sequence comes from Nitritalea sp., assembly GCF_054166705.1. NCBI lineage: Bacteria > Pseudomonadati > Bacteroidota > Cytophagia > Cytophagales > Cyclobacteriaceae > Nitritalea > Nitritalea sp. Next base: position 83,126 of record NZ_JBSZCV010000012.1, on the reverse strand, counting down.
GATGGACACCCGCTGTGCTTCCCCTTCGCTGAGGGTGGTGACTTTTTGGTCACGCTTATGCCAGATATCGAGATCTTTAAGAAGTGTTTCATTTCGATTTCCTGCTCGCTTTCCGAAGAAATTAGCCATTTGCAGGTTTTCCATGACCGTAAGCGGAGCTAGAATATGCGGTTTTTGGAAAATAATTCCAATATGCTGCCCTCGAAATTTATCCAGCGCCGCGCCCTTCAGGGAGTAGAGCGACTGCCCGGCTATGTGGACTGTCCCGGCCTTTGGGGCGAGCAGCCCCCCGATAATATGTAATAAAGTCGTCTTCCCACTTCCTGACTGCCCTAAAATCAGCAGCTGCTCGCGCTCACGCAGGCGCACCTCTGGCAGCTGAAAGGGCTTGCCTTCTTCGTAGGAAAAGGAAAGTTGGTTCGTTTCTACAAGCATTTTTATGGATTAAAATGGGGTAAAGACTGCGGTAGGTCCAGGAAAAAGGTGGTCCCTTTTCCTTCCTCGGACTGAAAAGAAATTACGCCTCCAAGCTCCTCCACGCAGCGTTTTACGATCGCTAGCCCGAGTCCGTAACCTTCTACAAGCCCGACATTCGTGGCCCGATAAAAGCGCTCAAATAGCTTATGCTGCTCTTGAACGGGAATACCTATTCCGCTATCCGCGACGGTAATGAACAGGCGGTCTCCCTCTCCACGCAGATCCAGCGTAACCACTCCTCCTTCTGGTGAGTATTTTAGTGCATTCGAAAGCAAGTTGTCGCAGATTTGGTGCATGAGGTCGAGGTCAGAATAGATGTATTCTGGCACATGCTGCTGATTAACGGAAATCTGCACTTGAAAGTTATGCGCTAACTTGACCATTTCGAGCAGTTCACTTATAAAAGTCGGCATGTGGATCTGCTGGCGCAATGCCCGCAGCTTTTTCTCGTCTGACTTCCCGATCAGCAGCATCCCATTGAGCATATTGTTTAAATTCTGAATTGCCTTTTCTATCCGAGCCGCATGACGCTGGAACTTGGGCGCCAGCTCATGGTCAAACTCGGCATATTTTGAAATCAACTGAGAAGAAGAAAGAATAGAGGTGAGTGGCGTTTTAAAGCCATGGCTGACGTTTAACACAATTTTTGTTTTAAGATCATTCAGCTCCTGCTCTCTCGCTAACGCTTGCTTTAGTTCGGCATTTACCTTGTCGAGTGCCTTGGTTCGGGCCTTTACTTTTTCTTCTAGCTCCTGACTGTAGCGCTGCATGTCTTGTTCTCGCCGGTAACGCGACACGGTAAGTTCGATGACCATGTATAACTCGCGCTCATCATAAGGCTTGGTGACATAGGCGCCAGGGTTAGTTCCGACTACTTTTTCTAGAGTAGCATGGTCAGAATGTCCGCTGATGTAAATAACAGGAAATCCATAGCGGTCATTGATAATTTCAGTGGTTGTAATCCCGTCTAGCTCACCCCCAAGCGTAATATCCATTAAAATTACATCAGGACGCTTAGTGGTTAGCATATCTAAGGTCTGTTCTCCGGTGGTCGCTACGCCGATAATCTCATAAGAAGATGCTTGCAATACTTTTTTTAGTACCAGTGCAGAAACGAAGTCATCCTCAGTAATGATTATTTGTATAGGTTTCATGCGAAAGTATGATTTTGGTTTACCGGAAGCAGAATCGTCACACGAGTCCCCTCACCCTTTTTACTCGATACGTCGATAGTTCCGCCCATAAGTTGTACAGCATTTTTAGTAATCGCCAGGCCTAATCCTGTGCCTTCGTAGGAGCGGGAGTAGCCGACGCTCTCTTGCTCAAAGGGCTGGAAGAGTTTTTCCATAAAGTGATCACTCATCCCGATGCCCTGATCATCTACAGTAAAGATAAACTGGCTGTCCTGCTGATAAAGACGGATATGAATCAAGCCCTTATCCGAGTATTTGATGGCATTTCCCACTAAATTGTTAACGATCATCGCAAAATAACGTTTGTCCAGGGTCACCTTGAGCTGAGGGGTTTCATACTTAGTAGAGACGAGTAGACCTTTATTCATCGCTAAGGTCTTTAAGGGCAGCAGCAGCCGTGCTAAAAAGTCATTTATCTCTACTTCTTCTATTTCTAAGCCTACTTTATTGGCTTCGATTTTCGATAAATCTAAAATACTATTTATCGTGTGTAGCAGACGTTCGCCCGACTCTAATATTATTTCCAACTGTCGGCAGAGTTCCACATCTTTTTTCCGCTGCGATATGATATACTCTGTACTGCCCATGATGCCGTTCAGCGGGGTCCGAATTTCATGACTGATATTCGAGATAAAATTTGACTTCATGCGATTCGCCTCTTCTGCTCGCTCTTTGGCGTCCTTAAGACCTCTTTCGTAAGCGCGCATCTCGGTGACATCCTGAAATACAGACAGCAAAACACCCTTCCCTTTAAAACTGGTATTTAAGCGTGTCGCATAAATCTCTATTAACTTTTCACCGGCCTTAAAAGGCATCAGTAATTCCAAGGTAGCGGACTGGCTGCTCGTCGTCTCTATCAGCGACAGAATTTTCGGCCGCTGCTGTTCATAGTAGAAGGGATCCGTAAAGAGATCTTTAATATATCCCTCTTCAATCGTTTTTTCTTCCAGACCCACTAAATTCGCTAGTGCAGGGTTTGCTGCTATGATTTTGCCTCCCTCTATCGACAGAAGTAGCCCATCGCGAGAGCTGTTCCACACGTTTCGAAACTGTTCCTCCATGGTGAAGGCTTCCTTTATCTTTTCATCTATCGCACGGCGCAGCTCGCCTTTATCTCGATACTGCCTCCAAAAGCTGGCGATCAATATCCCTAATCCTAATGTAAACAAGAATAGTAAAAGAAGAAACCACCACGTCAGATATAGGGGCGGATTTATCCGGAAAGGCTCCGAAGTGACAATCTCTGATATTACCTGATTACCGAAACCTGCTTGTAGCTGCAACTGATAGGTTCCTGGAGGCAAATTATCAAAATAAAGCACATTTAACCTCGGATTTATCAGCTCCTGCCACTCCTTATGTAGGCCATCTAGTCGATATCGAATAACCAGATTCGATAGCTGAGAAAAGCTCGTAGCGCGATAGCTGATCGATACATTATTCTTTGAGTAGGGTGTACTGCGGATACGAGCTCCCTTTACAGTATCAGTCTGCTGATCCGGAAGACGTGTAGCGATTATACTTACCCGCGGTGGAGGCTGGGTAAATGCATCTTCTTGCCCTCTGTACACAGAGAGGCCAAACTGGGTACCGATAAGAACTCCTTTTTCTGGAAACTCCAGTAAAGCACTTCTATTTACCTCCGATCCGGCTAAGCCACTTTTTTCATCCAGAACCCTTAGAGAACCCTCGCGGTAAGTAGTCACGCCACGATCTGTACCCATCCATAGCATGCCATTACGATCGCGCATGAGTGCATAAACGGGGTTTTGGAATTTTTGACTATTCCAAGAAAAGTCATAGAGGCTGTCCGCCTTATAAATCTTTAGGCCACGGCTGGTGCCAAGGAGAATGCTATCGCCTTCTTCTAAATAGCTGTAGGCATTAAAACAAAGAAAGTTCTCCCCAGATATAAGCGCAGGCACTTGAACGCCCTCCCCCCCTTGGAGAAAAATATACCGACCGTCATGAAGCTTATCGATTTTCCGGAGATACCCAAATCGCTGGTCAAGGGTCTGAAGTAAAGAGTCCGTTATATCTTCGCGATAAAGCCGGTCTCCCTGATCTCCGGGACTAGCTCTGTAGACTCTCTTTCTCCCCAATATAAATAGCTCATCCTCTACCACATGCACAGAGGTAATAAAGTCTGCATTCGGTGAAGGGCTAAGCAAAACAGACCCTTGGGCTAAATCAAGGTAGCCGACTCCACCTTGCCCGGAAGAAAAGTAAACCCCATTTTCTTTCCATGCGTGAAAATTCGTTACCCGATACTTGGGCTGCAGCCCACTGCCACGAAGTAATAATTTCTTCGGTTCCTGCTCCATGTCCCAGCGCACCACCGCGTGATTAAACCCCACTAAAAGGTCTCCATCCGGTAGCTGATGCAAGGCCGTCACCTCATCGTCCGGAAAATACCCTGCTGTATAGTTCTGGAAGCGTAACGAGTTAATATTCAATAGCCCCCGATGCGTAGCGATCCAAATGATGCTTTCACGGTCAACTAAAAAATCAAAAATGTGGTATGCCTTTATAAAATCTGTGGCATCTACGTGGATAAACTCTTCCTGTTCAGAAATAAACTGATGTAGCTGAGAGTTAAAAAAGAAAAACACCTTTCCCTGATGGGCGCGAAGACCGAAATACTCCTTTTCACTAAAGGTATTGCGGGTAAAGTCCTTTAATAACAGGCGATCTACATGTAAAAAAGCACTGCCTTCTGCTAAGAACCCATTACCAAGGTAGTAAAACTTGCCCGTACTTTCATCGTAGTCCATCTGAAAAACAGGTGCCGGCAGTATCGGGGAAGAAAACGTATGCTGCGTAAGCTTTTGACTATGAAAATCAAAAATAGCATGCTCGAAAAACAAAGCGAGTTTATGACGATAGCAGTAGACGGACTTCAACTCGCCGACAACCGACTTCGGCTTGGCAAAGCGCTCCCAGCGATGTCCATCGATTTTAGCGATATTTAGGGTGGCATCAGTATGTAGAATTAAGCGCTTAGCCGAACCGGACCCCGATACTTTAAAGGACGCGTATCCCGCCAGGAGTTCCGTTTCAATCTCCTCTGGAATATGTACCGGATACCAAATGCCTTCACGCAAGTAGTGCAGATGAAAGCGCTCCCCTCGCTCCACCAACCAAAGCACATTTTCTTCGTCCTGAAGTAGTTTCCGAGACGAAACCTCTCTATTTACCTCGTGGGCATAGGTACGAAAACCATCCGAATAAAAAATACCTGCATTCGTATGCATCCAAATAAGCCCCTGGTCATCCTGCACCACCTCGTAAACATGATCCGTAGGTAGCTCTATCCCTTTCAGCTGCCGATTGAAGTGGAAGCTTTGGCCCTTTCCCTGCGAAGGGAAAAAGCTTATCGACAATAAGAACAAGTAAAGAAGCGATTGTTTCATAGGAGAAACGTGGATTTAGATCGAGCTATTTTGCACTGCGGGTTAAAGATACCAAAATAAGTGGTAGTTACATAAGACGTGCAGAACCGTAGGGGCTATGGTGATTTTAGTGGCCTGATACGGCCCTACAGGGCAAAGGACAGCGCAGTACTTAACGGAAATGGACCCTTTTGGTATGCAGCTATAGCTATTTACAAGGATATTCTTAAGAATTCTTTTTGTGATAGGCCGTATTCTTATATTTTTGTGAAAACTTAAAAATTCGAAGCATGAGCGTTTTAGTCAATAAGCATTCAAAAGTGATCGTGCAGGGCTTCACAGGTTCTGAAGGCTCCTTTCACGCACAACAAATGATCGAGTACGGCACTAACGTGGTCGGTGGTGTAACTCCAGGAAAAGGGGGCAGCACCCACCTGGATAAGCCTGTTTTTAACAGTGTCGAAGAAGCTGTCCAAAACACCGGAGCAGACACGTCGATCATTTTCGTTCCACCAGCTTTCGCTGCCGACGCGATCATGGAAGCCGCTGATGCAGGTATTAAAGTCATTATCGCGATCACAGAGGGTATTCCTGTGGCCGATATGATGAAAGCCAAGCCTTACATTAAAGAAAGAGGCGCTACGCTTATCGGCCCGAACTGCCCAGGTGTTATTACTCCAGGAGAAGCGAAGGTAGGTATCATGCCCGGATTCGTATTTAAAAAAGGACGTATCGGTATCGTTTCGAAATCGGGTACTCTAACGTATGAAGCAGCTGATCAGGTGGCTAAGGCAGGATTAGGCGTTTCCACTGCTATCGGTATCGGAGGTGATCCGATCATCGGAACCTCTACAAAAGATGCTGTAAAACTGCTCATGGAGGACGAAGAAACAGATGCGATCGTCATGATTGGTGAAATCGGTGGTAGTTACGAGGCAGAAGCAGCCCACTGGATCCGTGAAAATGGAAATAAAAAGCCTGTCGTAGGCTTTATCGCAGGACAGACGGCGCCTCCGGGACGCCGAATGGGACACGCCGGCGCCATCATCGGTGGTGCTGATGATACAGCTGAGGCGAAAATGCGTATCATGGCAGAGAATGGCATCCATGTGGTGGACTCCCCTGCAGAGATCGGCGCCGTAATGGCTAAAGCTCTTGGCATCGAAGCTTGATCACTGCTGCGATGACGAAAAGGTAAAGCACTTGGGAAAGAGTTTCCTTGCAGATGACGCAGCTACCATAAGCATAAAAAGGCCACCTGATGCTGTCAGGTGGCCTTCTCGTTTGTGGTTAGTAGGTTGGTTGTAGTGTGGTTAGTATTTTATGACAAAAGTTTCCCTGTCATTTCTTGTGGTGAGTGAAAACCTTATTCTTCTACACGATCTAACTTATGTTCTTGCTCGAACTGATTTCTTTTAATCTCAAAGCGATCAATTTCTTCTTGCAAAAGATCAAGCCCCTCATTAAAACGTGTGAAAAGATCAGCCATATTTTTTTCCATCGTCGAGAAATTAAACTCCATAGCCTCTAACTGTAGGTGCGAAACCTTCTCCACCATAGAGGTCTGTGTATTTTTTAAATCTTCCAAAAGGCGTAACGCCCTATCCATTTTCTCTAATTTCTCTCTATTTGTCATGATTGTTAGCGTTTATTTATTCTACTTTAAACAAACAAAGTGCCAAAAGACGTTTTCGAGCAACTTCTATTAAAATTTACTAACACTCCGGAAACACTACCCTCATAAAGAGACCGAAATATGAAGATTAGGTAAACTTTTTCCAGCGGCGGTAGCGATGTCAAAAAAACGTAGAACTTTACCTACCCGAGCAGCTAAATGCAGGGCTGGCGGCTGCTGGAACATACAAGCACCCAAGAATAGGACATGATTATGAGCTTTCAACTATTTTTACAACATGCAGAAGAAAAAGACCTAGAAAATGCGGCCATTCGAAAGATCAGCTTGCCTAAAAACACCTATCTGTATCGGGCACCCGAAAAACCGGCAGCTATTTTTCTACTTCAAAAAGGACTGGTAAAAATAGGCGCACATACCGCTGAGGGAGGAGTGCTACTCTATGATGTACTTCATGAAGGGGCTTTTTTCGGCAATTTACGCTTTTTAGAAGGACAGTTTTCAGAATTTGCGCAAACCCTTACAGCAGTGCACTGCTTGCAAGTGGACCTTAGCTTCTTTAAACAGCAGGTTTGCGAGGTACCGGTACTAGCCGCATGGTTTCAGGAAATCCTGGTCCGCCGCTGGTGTAGAATGGAAACACGCCTGCACCAGCTTTGTCACCTAAGCCCTTTAGACAAGATCCGCTTTATCGGCGAGCACTTAAAGAGTCCTTTCGTAAAAAACCATCCCGCATCTGATGATATTCTCCCTTTGTTAAGTGCGGTGGAACTCGCCCAGCTCACGGGCCTTAGCAGGCAGACCATTGCCAAATGGCAAAAAAAAAGCTGCCCAAAGACAGCTCATGCGCTTTAAACTTTGCGCGGAGCGCGCCGCCATAAAAACACCGGCAATGCCAGGAAAACGCCAAATATACTGAACCCCAGCCCACCGATGGTTCCGATAGCTAGTGAAAACCAAAAGATCTCGTTTTGTCCCTCTATAAGGAAGGGGATTAGCCCGAAGCAAGTAGATAAAATCGTCAGCATAATCGGGATGGCCTTGCCTGTGACTGCCTTTAGTACACGGCGATTATAGACTCCTACCCGCATGTTATTTAGATCATTCACAATAAAAATCGCCGCATTTACCGCCAGCCCGCCCAGAAGGACGAAAGCGGCATAGCCGCCCTGATCGAAGTAAAAGTTAAATAGGGCAAAGATGTAGAAAAGGCCGATAAATGAAATCGGAATAATAGCAATGATGTAAAACGGCTGCTTGAGATTCTCAAACAAAACCGAGGTGATAAAGAATATCCCGACGATAAGCACCAAAATCAAGCTATACTGCCGTTTGGCCTTTTCCCAGTTCCAGCTCCATGTCTGCTGCTTGGCGGAAAATCCAATGGGCATCTCCCCCTCCATCTCTTTCAGCATCTCCTCTAAGTATTCATTCCCAAATTTATGCGAACCCATGTACTCGAAAGATAGCGAACGTACATACTGCCGATCTTCCTTATGCAACGCATTGGTCGTAAACTCTTTCTGCAGGGATCCGAGTCGCGCCACTTTCAGCACCTGGTCCTCCCCTGCGATAAGACTCGTCTCTTCCAAATCGAACTTAGAAAAGCGATTTGCCTGTTTTTCACGCACTTCGACTGCATAATTCTGATTATCTAGTCGAACGACAGCGCTGGTACCCGTCGGCTTAGAAACATCATTAAGCGCCGAAACCAGTTGAAACTGATTGACACGGTTAAGCGCTAAGGCCTCCTGATCGAGACGCAGCACGAACTCCTCCGTTTTTAATTCATTATAGCTCAGCCGTTCATTCGTGTTTACTTCCTGGATGCGCTTGTGGCGCAAAAGTTTTTCCGCCAGCCGATCTGCCTGACGTTCTAGCTCGTCATAATTATAGCCTTTTAGCAAAACCCGAAAAGAAGGAATACCGGCGCCGCCAGAGCCCGTATAGAAGCCCTGACCGACCCCATAGATGTTCCAGCTGGCCCCCGACCAGTCTGTAGACTTCATCGACAGCCTGCCCTTCAACTGATACGGAAGCGCCCCTTTCTCATAGGCCTCTTTAAAAGTGATGACGATAGAGGCGTTTTGACCAGAAGATACTGAAGTTACAAATTGATCGATACCCTCTACCTGCTTGAGGTAGCCCTCAAATTCCCGCATGATCAAGTCCATCTGCTCTAGGGTATTGCCGAAAGGTAAACGCGCTTGTACATATAACCGGGTTTTTTCTGCCTCCCGGTAACTAGACTTTTCATAAACGCCGCGCACAAACATACGCAGTCCTCCTCCTAAAAACTTATCGACGTAAGGACGCATTTCCTCCTGATAAAAGGAGCTACCGACCGTGGCATTATACCACTCCTGCCCTTCCCACTTAGCAGGCAAGAAAAAGACAGGAAAGCCAAATAGCAACAAAAGTAGAAAAATGAAGGTCTTTCGAAAACGGGCCACAACATCTATGCTGCGCATGTAGCCACGAAAAAAACGAACACGACGACGTAAGTTCGGTAAAGTAAGCATTCGACGCGCATGCAACTTTTCACCCATGATGGCCGCGTACATCGCTGGTGTGAAAAGTAAAGCCACCACTAGCGAAACAGCTAACATCACCGCGACCACGATCGAAAACTCGATCAGGTTCTTTTGGTCTTCCTCAGGGAGAAAAAATACGATCATCAGCGCCGCGATCGTCGTCAAAGAAGCCGCTAAAAGAGCCAGAAAAACCTTCCTGTTCTTATGCTTATGGAGGTGGTCCATCATGATGATGGCATTATCCACGATGAGTCCAAAGGATATGGTCAGACCCGCAAGGGAATACAGGTGAATATCGACCTTTAATGCATAAAGTATAATGCTGGTCAAGCATAAATTCACTACTATACCCACAAAAAGCACCGCCAGATAAGCTGGATTCCGATTGATCAAGAAAATAAAAACGATCAAAATCAAAATGGAAAGTCCCGATCGCTTGTAAATTTTACTCAGTTCCTTATCTAAAAATTCGGTGTCATCATTTTCGAGCCGCACCTCAAAGCCCGCCGGAAGCAGCGTAGACGCCTCTTGAATAGCCGCTTTTACCGCATCCGCCAGCAAGACCTTATTCACACCATCACGGTTATAGACCGACAGCGTTACAGAATTATTCCCATTAATCCGATAATGACTTTTCGCCTCTTCCTCTTCTAAGGTGATGGTGGCCACATCGCGAATCCGCACCTCTTTGCCATCAGAAGTGCTGAGAAGCAGATTTTCTAGCTGCTCGATATCTGCTAACTCGTTCACGATTTTCACATAAAGGGTCTCATCCCGCTCATTCGAGACAGCCCCGGGATAATTCGTCCCAAAAGCTCGCTGCAGCGTACTCTCCAATGCCGCTTTCCGAAGACCTAAGGCCTGGAGTTTCTGAATGTCGTAGGTAACATACAGCATCAGCGTATTCGCACCGCGAATAAGAACCTCCTCCACCTCTGGAATCGTATTTAAGGAGGCCTTTAGCACATCTTCCGCGATTTTTCGAATCTCAAAACTGGCAAAAGGTCCATTGACAGAATAGGTCAAAATTGGATTTTTTTCGTCTCTTGCACGCGCCTCACTTTGGGCCAGAACCGGATAAGAAACCTTCTCATCTAAAGAGGGATAGACCTGACGAATCAGTGCCGCCGCCTCGAACTTCTTATACTCCATGTTGGCGTCCTTATCGAATATCAAGCGGATATATCCTGAGTTGTAATTCGAGACCGAGTTAACATGCTTGAGCTCTGTAAGCTGGCTCAGGGCTCCTTCCAAGGGAGAAGTAGCAAGCTTTTCTGTTAGCTCCGGCGAGGCTCCACTCACATTAAAAGTTACTGAAAGTACCGCTTGCCGTTCCCGAGGGTTTAAGTCTACGGACAGTTTAGGAACCAGAGCGATCCCAATGATGCTCAGCACAATAAAAGCGATGATTACTCGGAATGGCGTCATAACATTAGGATTGAGGAAGCGTTTTGGGTTTTGGCTGGCGCAAAAGTTTGCGCTTCGCGCCCAGGAAATAATAACTTAATGGCACAAAATACAAAGCAGTAAATGTACCGATCGTGAGCCCTCCCAAAACAGAAAATACGAGCGGACGCTGCAAGTCAGCTCCTAATCCGCTACTGAAAATAACGGGTAGTAGAGCCAAAATAGTCGTAACAGAGGTCATCATGATCGGCTTTAAACGGATCTCTCCAGCCTCATATAGGGCACGATCCAGTGCCGCAGCCCCCCCCATTTCTGGAGCATAGCGAATATGTAGTCGATTCGTCGTGTCTATTTTTAATATCGCATCGTTCACCATGATTCCTAGCATCACAACCATACCGATTGCAGACATGATGTTTAAGGAAGTTCCCGTAAGCAGCAGCACGACGAAGGCACCTCCTATGCCCAAGGGCAAGGTGAGAATAACGATTAGCGGCTGTACAAAGCTTTCAAACTGGGCCGCCAAAATAAAATAAAGCAGCAGCACAGCGATAAATAGAATCCCCAGTAGTTCTTGGATGCGCTCCTGATCGATAAAATACTGGCCGAAAAAGTCTACCCCCAAGTTGCGCTCGCGCCCCCAGTCCAGTATACCGGATGCAAAATTATTTGGCGCCTCTTCTTCTAAATAGACAGACTGAAAGATGCCATTTTTGTCCGCGGTGATAAATTTATACTGATTTTCGTAATCGAACTGCACAAAATTATATAGCGCATAAGGAACTTCATCGCGGCCTAGGAGCGTATTCTCGCGGAGCATCGTCTCGAAATCTTTCCGCTCCAGCTGCAAGCGAATAGGGGTAATTTCACCGAATCGCTTGATATCTGTGATACCGAAATTCCCGAAAAGCTTATTGATCCGGTCTCTAGCTTCTGCCGGATTAATACCATAAACCGCCATCCTGGCCTGATCTAAGCGAAAAACGATAGCCGCTTCCTGTTGTAATCCCGGCCCCTCTTCGAAACGCTCCGTCGGAAAAGACCTAAGCCATTCTCGCATGCGTGCTTCTACTATCGGCTTGCTTTGCTCTAAATCGCGAAAACGTACCTCATAATAGGGAATGTCGCTCGCAAAAAGCTGGTCAAATGCATTCGGAGCATCTAAAATCTCTATCGCGGCCACCGGATACCGACTACGAACCCAGTCGCGAATGGCGGCCGTACCGCGCTGCTTTTCCTCCTCGTTAGAAAAAAGCAAGTAAAGGCTCGCCTGCTGTAAACTGCTCTCTCCCTCGAAGAGTAAAAACTGGCGCAGCCCGATGTCTGCTTCCGCCTGTAAGAAGGAGACTTCAAGTTCCTGCAGGAGGCTTTGGATCCGATTTTTGTTCGATAGCGGTCCAATAGGCTCATTCCAGTTAATCTCGATGACAGCGTCTTGTTTCTGAATAGGAGGAAGTCCCTCGGTAGGAATCAAATAAGTAGCGCTAAATAAAACAGGGATAAGAAGTAGAAAAAACGCATATGAAACACCTTTATGAGCGAAAATCCGTAGGTAGAGCTTTTTATAGCCTTTGCGCACCGCGCTAAAAAAACGGCTATCCTCAGCAAAAGTCTTTTCCCGCGCACCCCTGTGTAGCAAGTTATACAGCATCGGGAGCAGCACGAAGGCCACCACTAAACTTACCCCTAAGATGGCAGCCACTGCGATGGCCTGATCGAAAAAAAGAGCCCCGGAAATACCACTCAAGAAAATCAAGGGGATAAATACTGCCAAAGTCGTCAGAACAGAACTAATCAAGGCAGACATCACCTCATTTACGCCCTCCGCACAAGCCGCTAAAAGGGGTAAACCCTCTACGCGCTTCCGCGCAATGTTATCCATCACGATAATGGCATTATCAATAAGCATCCCCAGCCCTAATGCCAGCCCCGATAAGGAAATCACATTAATGGATAGCTCGAAAAAATAGAACACAATAAAACTGATCAAAAGAGAGCTCGGCAGGGAAATTCCGATAATAAGTGGAATTCGATAGTTGCCCATAAAAATAAATAGTACCCCGAAAGCAAACAAACCTCCGAAAAGTAAACTGCTGCTCAAATTATCGATCCCCGCATTTAATAGCAGCGACTGATCCTGCGTCAACTCAAAATCCAAATAAGTAAACTCTTCTCCAAATCGCTCCACAGCGGCATAAATTTCAGGCATCAATTCATTTAACTTGGCCGAAGCCTGCTTATGAATCGTCATCACGAGCCCCTCTTCCAAGCCAGAAAGGTGAAAGCCCAGAGGCTCCGTTTCGGTGTAGCTCACCTCTGCCAGGCGGCTAATCGGAACAGCTACACCCTCCTTCGTCAGGACCGGTAGTCGGCTTATGTCAGCGGGATTATCGATCCGTGTCGCCAAGCGAAGAAAATAGCGGAACTGCCCATCTTCCACACTGATTCCCGGCAGCTCTTCGTTTCCTTGACGGATCGTCTCGATTAAGCTCGACTCCGATATCCCGAGTGCCGCCAGTGCTTCCTTATTGGGACGAACAGCGATCATCCGTTCACGTCTGCCATTAATATCTACTAAAGACACCCCTTTTAGCTGTTCGATACGTTTCTTTAAGATACTCTCCGTCAGCTGACTGAGCTCGTAAAAATCCAAGTCCCGATTCGGCTTGATTTGTAAGCGTACCACAGGAATATCATTCGTATTAATTCGAATCACCTGTGGTCGATCCAAATCACGAGGAAGCCCATTTGTTAGTCGGTCGATTTTTTCATTCACTTCGATATAGGCCAGCTCCATCTGAGTACCAAAAGCAAAGCTCAGACGAACAGTACCCGTCTCACTACCAGCCTTACTTTCCATAAACTCTAGACCACCTAGCGTCTGTAACCTTTCCCGTATCGGCGCCAGCACATTCTGCTCGATCGCCTCTGGAGAAGCATTCGGGTAGTTGACCTTCACCACGATCTGCGGCACATCGATAGGCGGCAGTAAAGAGATCGGCAATGTGCGAAACCCTATGTACGCGAACACCATCAGGGCCACGAAGATCATGGTCACAGCTATGGGGCGCTCTAATAAAAATCGAATCATACCTTAATCGTTTACCACCTGCACCGGCGCCTGATGTGCCAACTGTAAATTGTTCGATGTAATCACCGTCATATCTTCCTCTATCCCACTTAGAATCTCCACCTCACGGCCATTATCCTTCCCTACTTCCACATAATTCCACTTAGACTCGTTATTCTCTATGGTGAACACCACCGCTCGCCCGGAGCGATAGACCAGCGCCTGCTTGGGCACCACCAGACTGTTGTTTTGCGGCGCACGAATCACCGCCCGTGCATTCATTCCCGGCAGCAAGGTTCCCGGATTACGAATCAGCACCCCCACCTGAACGAGACCATTTTCATCCACCTTAGGATTCAGACTGCGCAGCGTACCTACCCGCATTTCTCCACCACTGACCGGGTAAATTTCCGCCTCCTGATTCAGACTTAAAAGCGAGATATCCGACTCTAAGACTTTCACCTTCAGCTCTAAACTATTTGTGTTCACGATCTCCAGCAACTCCGCACCTGCGCTGGCGACTGCCCCCTGCTTGAGCTTGACATTCGCGACCTGTCCGCTGATTGGAGCCACAATCTCCCCCTTCTCGAAGTCTCGCTCAGCTTCCTTTAGCTCTATTTCCGCGATAAGCACCCCGGAATTAGCCTTCAGCTGCTCTTGAATAAAGGCCTTCCGCTCCTCGTCCTCACCTTCCATAATCCGCTCGAAATTTAAAAGCTCCGATTCGTATTTGGCCTGCGCGTTGCGCAAAGCAATCTTCGCCTTCTCCACTTTAAAAGCAGCCTCTTCAGGAGCTAAAGTCGCTAATACCTGCCCCTTCGTGACCCGATCTCCCTCTTTAACGCGCAACTCATTTAAAAAACCTGCACGCTCCACCACCACGAGCACTTCTTCTAAAGCATCCACCTTTCCGGTGGCATTGATAAGGTAATCGAAAGACCTCCGCTCAGATACCGCCGTACGCACAGGAGTAGCAGACACCTCTGCGCGAAAATTAGAGGCTGGAATCTCTTCCTGCTTTTCCTTCTCCTCCGAACAGGAACTAAAGAGCAGGCCTGCGGCCAAAACAGAAAAAAGGAAAGTATGTACGCTTGCTTTCATAGGGCGTTTTCTAATTCAGGGTTATATAAAAGTTGATCATTCGCGAAATCATAGAGCGTGAGTCTCCTCAGCTCATAATAGGCCTCCCAATACGCCTTCAGTGCCGTAATGTACGCCCGTCTGTTCTGGTCCTTCTCCTGCTGCGCGATCGTCAAGTCAGTTAGTGACAAGGACGACTCCTGATAACGGCGTAAAGCTAAATTATAGCGTTTCTCCGCGACCTTATCTGCAAGCTCAGTAATCTCTAGCCGCTCTTTTAGCATCGAAAAATTACGCACCTTCGTAAATATTTCTTGCTCGAAATTGATGATGTCTTGCTCCACCGTATATTGTACCAGCTCTCGGTTCGCACGGGCCTGACCCATACGCGCCTTATTTCTTCCCCAATCTAATACCGGAATAAAAAAAGACATATTCACCAGTGTCTGCGTATTCGGATTCGTATAAATGTCCGTCCACTGAAGTGCAGCATTATTTAAACCATAGCTCGCGTTCAGATTTAAAGCGAATCGCTCCCCACGGGCACGGGCTACAGCCGCCTCTGCTTCTAAATTCTGAATATCAAAATTAACCGCATCCGCTCGATTCTGAAAAGCCAAATCTAATGCCTTGGAAAAATCAATTTGCGCTTCCGGAATTTCCGTCGGAGTTAGTAAAATCAATTGACTTCGCTCATTTAAGCCAACAAAAGCCTTCAAAGACAAAGAAGAACGATCTAAATCCAGCTGGGCCTGAGCGAGATCTTGCTTAGCCTGCAGCACTTGTAACTCGATCTGCAGCAACTTATCCTCATATGTCGCTCCCATCTCATAGCGGCGCTGCTCGATTTTATAAATATCTTGGGTGTTCAGTAAATTTAGAGAAGCGATTTCCACATTCGCCTGCGCCACTAAAAAATCAAAATAAATACTCGTAACGATGAAATTTATTTCTTCCATCTCCTCCACAAAGGACTTATTCGCAGCCTCATACCGTAAGGGCTCGATCATCTTGTCCCATTTGAGTGGATTGAAAGCGAAAATAGGCTGATTTAAACGCACATTCACCGGCACGCCCTGCCACTGAGTCTGCGGGAAGCCTTCTGGCGCTAAAAAATTATCAAAGCGACTCGTTGAGGAGTTGACCGAAATCCGTCCACCTGTAGCGGCGATTTCCTGCTCCATCCCGATCTCTAAATCGGCTAAATTTTGGCGTACCTCACGAAAAAGAATCGAGCCATCCGGCTGCACGACATTCGAAAAGGCTTGAGAAAATGCCGGTACTGTTCCTCCTAACCGAAGCTGGGGGTTATAATTCGAACGAAACAAGCGATAGTTCCAGAAATTATTTTCCCTTCGGGTTTCTGCTCGCTTAGCGGCTGGAGACTGGGCGCGCGCACGGCGCAAAACATCCTCTAAACTTAATACAAACCGCTCTTCCTCTGGATTCACCTCCTGTGCATATAGCGCAGCGTCAAAACTAAGAAAAAGGAAGCTAAAGAGTAAAAAGCTACGTAAAAATAAGTCGAACACTCTCATTTACCATAATTTTTAGATCTTAAGTTTACGTACGAAAATTTAATAATCCTATTGGCTTAGATCTTTTTTTACAGTTTTTAACAATAAAATCTAAACAATTTTCGCACTAGGTACTCCAGAGTACTGCAATTGCACAATTCCATAAAAAAAGCACGACTGGAAAGCTCGAGGCAGTTCAAGTCGTGCTGTGCATAAAAAAAAGGGCCTTATAGGCCCCTTCAGTTACTTCGCATAGTTTACGGCCCGCATCTCACGGATCACCGTTATTTTAATTTGGCCGGGATACTGCATCTCCTTCTCGATTTTTTGAGAGATATCGAATGAAAGCTTGCTTGCCGTCACATCGTCCACATGCTCAGCATCTACTAAAACACGTAATTCGCGGCCTGCCTGCATCGCAAAACATTTATTCACACCATCGAAACTTAAGGCTAAATCTTCCAGCTCCTTCAAACGCTTGATGTAGCTATCCATAATCTCTCTTCGCGCACCAGGGCGTGAACCCGAGATGGCATCTGCAGCCTGGACGATAGGCGAAATCATCGCAGTCATTTCGATCTCATCATGGTGCGCCCCGATGGCATTACATACCTCAGGATGCTCCTTATATTTCTTTGCCAGCTCCATACCGAGGATTGCATGAGGAAGCTCTGCCTCTTCCGGCCATACCTTACCGATATCATGGAGTAATCCTGCACGCTTGGCAAGTTTCGCATTCAGCCCCATCTCAGCAGCCATCGTAGCCGAAAGCTTAGCGACTTCTCGGGAGTGCTGTAAAAGATTTTGGCCATAAGAAGAACGGAAACGCATACGCCCCACCATGCGAATTAGCTCCGGATGCAAGCCATGAATGCCTAAATCAATACAGGTACGCTCCCCAATCTCGATAATTTCCTCTTCGATATTCTTTTCTGTCTTCGCCACCACTTCCTCGATTCTGGCAGGATGTATCCTACCATCCTGAACCAACCGGTGTAGCGATAAGCGAGCAATCTCACGACGCACAGGATCGAAACCAGAAATGATAATGGCCTCCGGGGTATCGTCTACTACGATTTCTACACCTGTAGCGGCTTCTAGCGCACGGATATTTCTACCCTCTCTACCTATAATCTTCCCCTTAATATCATCACTCTCGATATTAAAGACAGACACGCAGTTTTCGATCGCATGCTCCGTCGCCGTACGCTGAATCGTATCCAAAACGATTTTCTTCGCTTGCTTGGTAGCCGTTAATTTCGCTTGATCCAGAATATCTTTAATCTGAGAAGATGCCTTTGTGGTAGCTTCATCCGTGAGCATTTCTACCAGCTGCTCCCTAGCTTCTTCACGGGTAAGGCCAGCAATTTTCTCTAGGTCAGAAATGCGCTGCGTCGTCACACGCTCCAGCTCCTCTTTCTTCACCTGAACAGCATGCAACTGCGCCTTTAAGTTTTCTTTCTTGCTGTCGAGCTCTGCCTCTTTACGCTTCAGTTGCTCAAGCTCCTTAGCTAAAAGTTGATCACGCTGTTTTAACTTGTTTTCATTCGTGATCAAGATGCTTTTCTTCTTGCTGACCTCTTCTTCGAAGTCTGCTTTTAGCTTCAAGTATTTCTCCTTAGCTTCTAAAATACGGTCTTTCTTGATAGACTCTCCCGTAATTTCAGCTTCTCGGATAATGCTCTTCGCTTTTTCCTTGGCATCTTCTTCGATCTTTTTATTGTTACTCTTTAAAAACAGGCTGGCCACAAAGGCCCCCAGGCCTAGGCCGATGACGCCTGCGATAATCGTGTATAAGGACTCTCCCATAGGTTATTAAATTTAAGTTAACCCCCGATGAAGCGGTCCCGAAAAAAAAGAGAAAATAAAATAGGCTATAATAGACCCTCTAACTGCTCATTAATAGCATGCAGCTTCGTCGAAAGCTGCTCACGATCCGCCGTACTGAGAGACTCCTGCTCCATAGAAGCCACCATACAGTCAAAAGCCACCATGGCGAGCAAATCTTGCTTATCATCTAAGCCGAACGTCTCCCGATACTGCTTTATTTTTTCATTTAATAATTTACCCGCTTGTCTAATTCTGGCCTCATCTGCCACCTTTACCTTCATCGGATACTCCCGATCTCCGATCTTAATGCGAATAGAAAGAGTATCCATCATTCAGACAAATAAGCGATTATAAGATCGATTTCGTGTATATAATTATTAAGCTTTTCCCTTAATTCCGAGGACTCACGATCTGCAATCGGTAAGTTCTTTACAAGTTTAGTGATTTTAATTTGATTTTTAAAATCTACAAGGCTGCGCTGCTGCTCACGCAGCTGCTCCGCCTGCTGCTCCGCGAGGCGCTTTAACTCCACATTTTCCACCTGCAGCAGCTCCATTCGCTCCTGCAAACGCTGTACAAGTACGTGTAATTTATCCAGCTCCTCATGTAACATAGTCGTGCTTATTTTCGAATAACAGCGCCTAACTCCTTTTCAAAAGCTTCCATCAGGCGCTGCATCGTCTTTTCGATTACCTTGTCTGTCAAGGTCTGCTTTACATCCTGCAAAATAAAACTCAGCGCATAGGCCTTTTTATCTTCAGGAAGCTTATCGCCCTGATACACATCAAAAACACCCAAGCGCTGTAAAAGCTTTCCGCCTGTTTTGTGTGCCAGAACTGATACCTCAGCGAAAGAAACCGAACGATCCAAAACCAGTGAAAGATCCCTGCGCACCTCTGGAAATTTACTGATCTCCTGATAGTGCTTAAGACCCTTGGCTTTTTTCACGAGTAAATCCCAAGAAAGGTCCACATAAAACACCTCCTGCTTCACGCCCGCTGACTTCGCCACCGATGCAGACACTAATCCACAGCTTCCAAGTACCTGCTCTCCGATGTACCAGCGTATCGCATAATCGAAAGGTGCAGCATGCACTACCTCCACACGACTCGGCTGTACACCTAGTTTTTCGAACACAAGCATCACCTGTGCATGCGCATCCTCAAAACCTACCGCTACACCTTGTTCACGCCAAGACTCCGCATGCCGCTGTCCCGTTAGCCACATTCCTAGGCGAGACTCCTCTAGATAAACGCCGTCAACTTTTTTGTATGTCGTACCGAACTCCAGCAACTTAAGATCCTTTTGACGCCTGTTGATATTATGTGCACATACCTCTAAACCACTGAAAAGCAGCGTCTGCCGCATAACGTCCAGATCTTCACTCAGCTTATTTAAGATCACCACATGCTGAGAGGGATCTAAAAAACCGCTCTTTTCTACATATTCCGCCTTCGTTAACGAGTTGGTCATGATCTCATAAAAACCCCGGGAGGTAAATAGATCGGTCAAGCGCTGCTGGAGCTGCTGCTTGTCTTTACTCGGATGCAATGCCAGGAAGTCCGTATCCAAAGTCTCCGAAAGCGGCACACGATCGAAGCCGTAAATTCTCAAAATCTCCTCGATAACATCTGCCTCTCGCGTCACATCGACTCGATACGGTTTAACGACTGCCGTAAATCCCGTATCCGACACATCCCGAACACCTATTTCTAAACCTGCTAAAATCTGAAAAATCTCTTCCCTAGGAATATCCACCCCTATTAAACGATCCACATGTTGGAACAGAACAGGGATGCTCAAGTCTTCCACTGGGTGAGGGTAAAGATCGATCAACGCAGAAGCCACTCGGGCGCCAGCCAACTCCTGCAACAATAAAACAGCACGCTTTAATGCGTAAACAGGTAGGTTAGGATCCGTTCCACGCTCGAAACGAAAGGAAGCGTCGGTTTTCAAACCATGCAGGAGACTCCCTCTGCGAATGACATCTGCACTGAAACAGGCGCTTTCTAAAAATAAGGAAGTGGTTTCCTCCGAAACCCCGCTGCCAGCGCCCCCAAAGATACCCGCCATACATAGCCCTCCACGGGCATCACAAATCATCAGCTCTTCTCCCTTTAAAGTACGCTCTTTTTCATCTAAAGTAACAAAAGTGGTTCCTGCTGGTAATTTCTTTACCTCAATTCCTCCTTTGATTTTCGCGTAATCGAAGGCATGCAGCGGCTGCCCCAAGTCATGCAACACATAATTAGTAACATCCACTACGTTATTAATCGGCTCTAGCCCTAGCTTACGCAAAAACTGCTGCAGCCACTCCGGCGAAGGCCCTACTTGAATTCCTTCTAAGACAATGCCTGCATAACGCGGACAGTCGGCAGCATCCTCCACCCTCACCTGAGGAACCGGTAGTCCCGAAGGCTCCTGAAAGGAAGCAACATCTGGCCTGCATAGCGCTCGCTGTAGGAGGGCAGCTAAATCGCGCGCCACCCCTAGATGCGATGCCGCGTCGGCCCTATTGGGCGTCAGCCCGATCTCCAACACATAATCAGGGGCCATATCCAAGTAGTCAGCAGCTGGAGTCCCGTTGGCTACATCAGTATCCAAAACCATAATGCCTGCATGACTCTGCCCAAGGCCTAGTTCATCTTCCGCACAAATCATTCCCTCAGAGACCTCTCCTCGGATTTTAGCCTTTTTAATAGTGAACGGATCGCCCTCAGCAGGATACAGCGTCGCACCTACCGTCGCTACCAGTACCTTTTGGCCCGCGGCCACATTCGGAGCACCACAAACAATAGGAACCACCATGTCTGCCCCGATAGCTACTGTACAGGCTCTCAATTTATCTGCATTTGGGTGCGGCACACATGTGAGCACTTCGCCCACCACGACACCCTCTAGACCTCCCGGAACAGCATCATAACGGGTAATACCCTCTACCTCTAAGCCAGACCCTGTTAAGAGCGCTGCGATCTGCTCTGGAGTCTCAGGAAGATGTAGATAAGTATGCAGTTGATTAATCGATATTTTCATGGATAAAATTTCTCGTATAAAACACAAAAATAAGAGATTTGGCCGAAGGTGGAGGCCAAATCTCTTATTTTATATCTACCCACAAACGCTAGGTAGAAGAAAAAAAACTACCTACTACTGTTCGTAATCCTTTTCCCCAGCAAAAATCGGGATGCTCAACTCGTTTTCGGCCGGAGGAATCGGACAAGCATAATCCGGGTTATAAGCACAGTAGGGATTATAGGCCAGGTTAAAATCGATCGTAATACTGCTTTGGCCATCTTGCCGCAAGTCGATATAGCGACCGCCTCCGTAAGTGCCCTCCCCGTTTGATTTATCATTAAAGGCGAGAAAAAAGTTGCGTTTGTCTGCCTCATTCGCTGCTTGCAGCAGCAAAAGCCGGTGCTGTGTCCCTTTTAGCTCAAAAACGGCGTAACTATGCTTGATGTACTTACCCACCGAGCCATCCGTTTTTGGGATTTCCAGCATTTTTTTATTTTGAACAGGCTCTATCCGTGCTCGCACACGGTAAGCAGGCTCGATAGGAAAATAGTCTAACTCCTGCAAATCACGCCTTTGGTCCGCAGAAAGCGGAGACTCGGTATTAAACTTGAGGTACTTAAACTGCCGGTCACGCTCTCGCTCTATTTTTTCTACATATACCTCCGGGTCATCTGTGCGGGTAAGCGTATACACAAAGGCCAGAGCCACTACCACTAAAACGCCCACCAAAAGAATGTTACGCTTATTCATTGCTCGATTTACTTATAAAATTCCTTCATCCGCAAAACTATAATAGCCAGCATCTGTGAAAATCACATGGTCTAGAACGGGAATCTCCAGACTCCTACCAACCTCTAATAGCCTTTTAGTCAAACGCCGGTCTGGTTCAGAAGGTTTTAAATTACCAGACGGGTGATTGTGGACTAAAATCATGGACGAAGCTAGGTAATCTAATGCATACTTGAAAATTATTTTAGGATCCGCTATCGTGGCATTGGTACCCCCACTACTAATCTTTACCGTTCGCAGAACGAGATTCGCTCGGTTTAGCAGCACTACATAAAAATGCTCGATCAACTCATCCAGCAAAACAGGTTTCATTAGCGTATAGACATCCGCAGAGGAACTAATACGCGGCTTTCGTTCCGACTTGGACTGACTCCGCCGACGTCCCAGTTCCATCGCACTGACGATCGTAATGGCTTTAGCCTCCCCGATGCCCTTCAGGCGCATGAGATCCTTAGGCTGCATTTTGGCAAGCGCACTTAAATCTCCTTCTACCTCCCGTAAGAGATCCCGCGCTAAATCAACCGCACTCTGCTTCGCTGTGCCACTACCTAGTAAAATGGCGATTAACTCCGCATCCGTAACATTCACCTTCCCCTTGTGAAGCAGTTTCTCCCTCGGCCGATCCTCCTCAGCCATCGCTAAAATTTTTGTACTAATAAGCATGATTAAAAAATATGTTGAATCCCAAAGATACCCCACATATACCTACTACTCGGGAGCTAAACACTTAAAAACATAAAAAAACCACCCCAGATGAGGTGGTTCGAATACTTGCATTCATTTAAAAATTAGAGCGCATTCACAAGCTTCGTCAGCTTAGACTTCTTATTGGATGCGTTATTCTTATGAATCACGTTTTTCTTAGCTAGCTTATCGATCATAGAAGTAACCTTCTTGAGTAACTCCTGCGCCTCAGCTTTGTCTGACGTGTTCTTTAATCTCTTAATAAAGGTTCTGGTCGTCTTGGCCTGATACCTGTTTCTTAGACGCTTTGCCTCATTCGCACGAATTCTCTTAAGCGCTGATTTGTGATTTGCCATATCTTTAGTTATGTTAATGCTTTTGCTATTCCGTCTTTAAACGGAGTGCAAATTTAATTCAATTATTTGTAACCACAAAAAATTGCCCCATAAAGAGAAAAGAATTTTAAACTCCCCCGTATGTACGAGGCTGCTTCCTCAGCTATCCGAAAAGCTACATTTTGTTTTTACGTAGGCAAAGGTACACAAAACAATTAAAAACGCCTATTCTCCGACTCTTTCCAGCCTAACTCCGACATTTATGCGAAAACCTATGGCACAACTACTCTTTCTCTTCAGCCTAACATTTTGGGGCTTCCATGCACATAAGTTGATAAATCAACAGGCGGTTTACTCCTTACCGCCCGAAATGCGCCCTTTTTTCCTGTTGCATCAGGAAGAGCTGCGTGAGCTGGCAGTAAATCCAGACAAGCGGCGATTCGCTGTGAAGGGCGAGGCTGAAAAGCACTTCATCGATTTAGAAGCATTCGGAGATAGTGCCACCTACAAGCTCCCCCGATCTTGGACGGCAGCAAAAGACAGTGTCGGAGAAAACTATCTCCGAAAGAACGGCATCCTTCCCTGGAACCTCTACCTGACGCAGCTTCGGCTTGTGGAAGCCTTTAAGGGAGGCGACCCGAAGGTGATCCTCCGGCTGGCGGCAGATATCGGTCACTACATCGGCGATGCACACGTACCTCTACATACTACTAAAAATTATAATGGACAGTACACCAATCAATATGGGATACATGGCTTTTGGGAAACACGACTTCCGGAGCTTTTTAGTGCTGAATATAATTTCTTCGTCGGCACGGCGAACTACCTCCCAAATTTTCGAGAAAAAATCTGGGAAGTCGTACGCGAAAGCCATGCACTCCTCCCCATGACCCTAGATATGGAGCGTGAACTTAGCAAAAGGTTCCAAAAAAAAGGAAAATACAGCTATGAAGAACGCGCTGGACGGACGGAAAAAACCTATTCCTTTGCGTTTAGCCAAGCTTACCACCAAGCCATAGAAGGCATGATCGAAGACCGCATGCGGCAGGCCATTAAACTGACCGCCGACGCTTGGTACAGCGCTTGGATCGAAGCAGGGCAGCCGCTCCTAGACCCTTAGACAGCCTTCCCAATAGCCCCGATTAGACGTAGCGCCCCGCAGCTAATACCTGCTCATAGCGAGGCAATAAGGCAGGATCAGAGCTTAGGTAGTCCCGAATCGCCTGAGCCAAAGTAGCGAATGTCTGCCGAAAGACACCCTCATTTTCCTCTAACAGCGTCACACGAAAGCCACGTAGATCGGAACAGAAGGAGCTGATAGGCACAACACAAATTCCTGTCTGACCCAGCAGATAGTAAACGAAACGCTTGTCCGCTGGCAAGCCTGGCTCCGCTACCCAGCCAGCGACCTCCTGACGTATGGCCTCATCTGCTATAGGTAAATACTGCTGCTCACTCAGCAGCTTGGGATCGAAGACGATTGTATTGTAAAAGGCGCCGTGCGTAGGGTTAAATTGTATTCCCGGAACCCCTTCCAGCAGCTCCTGCATCCACTGGCTTCGGCGACCGATGGCCTGGTTATTTTCCGCTCTATAACGCACATACTCGGGATGCTGCATGATCTTCGGAATAGCCAGCTGGGGCAAAATCGTCGAACATACTTCGATCATCTTCGCGTTCTCTAAAGTCTGCACGAGCTTATTGAACTCCTTCGAAGCATCCCGATTATAAAATTCCATCCATCCACAGCGTGCACCAGGCCAGGGAAACTCTTTCGAAATTCCTTTTAAAGAAATCCCCGGTAAATCCCCGAGTACAGCTGCCAGTGGAACCGCCTCGTAGCCATTAAATGTAATGTGCTGATAAATCTCATCCGCAATCAGTAGCAGGTTAAACTCCCGAGCTATCGCCACGAATCGCTCTAAAATCTCCCGGGGATAGACCATACCCGTGGGATTGTCCGGATTGATAATTAAAATTCCGACGATCGAAGGATTATACTTTACCTTATTATAGAGGTCCTCCATATCCGGCAGCCAGTGATTCTCCGGATCCAGTCGATACGTGATCGGCGCCGCATTCGCATGGGCAGCCTCCGCAGAACTATGCGTGCTATAAGCAGGACTCGGTCCGATAATCCGCGCTGTAGGGATTAAAAACTGGTACAACTTCGCTATGGCATCTCCCAGCCCGTTAAAAAATAAAATATCCTCGGCCGTAATCTGACAGCCTCCCTGCATATTATTCTTTTCCGCTAAAAACGCACGCGTGGCTGGCACCCCCTTAGAGTCCGCATAGCCATAGCTGATATCCTCTTGTACCAGCTCCGACACGATCGCCTTCATCCAGTCCGGAATCTTATTATTTTTCTGAATAGGGTCTCCGATGTTTTCCCAGGTAATCGGTTGCCCCAATGCCGCGATACTTCGCGCCTTTTTTACGATGCCACGGATCTCATAACTTAGCTCCTCCGCCCCTGGTCTTAAAAGTAATGTTCTCATAGTCCTACGCTGTGGGTAGTCAAATATACAGTATTTCGAACGTATGCTTATGAATACCGTAAAAATAATTGCCTAAAAATGAAAATAAACCATTTAAAGACACGAAAAAAGCCGACACGGATACGGCTACCCCTGCCGGCTTTTTTTCCTTTGCGCCGAGGCGCAAAAACTCAGACCAAAACGCTTACTTCAACTTCTTATATTTAATACGCTTCGGAGTCAAGTCACCCAAACGCTTTTTCTTATTTTCCTCATAATCGGAGAAGTTACCCTCGAACCAATACACCTGAGAATCGCCCTCAAAAGCCAAAATATGGGTACAAATACGATCTAAGAACCAGCGGTCATGGGATATTACCACAGCGCAGCCACCGAAATTCTCCAGTGCCTCCTCTAATGCCCGCAAGGTATTCACATCCAAGTCGTTCGTAGGCTCATCTAATAAAAGTAAGTTGCCCCCTTCCTTCAGCATCATAGCCAAATGGACGCGGTTACGCTCACCTCCGGAGAGTATACCCACTTTCTTTTCCTGATCAGATCCCGTGAAGTTGAACTTGCCTACATAGGCCCGTGCATTAATCTCTTTATTCCCCATCTTGATGATTTCATTACCACCAGAGATGATTTCATAAACAGTTTTGTTCGGATCCAAACTTCCGTGCTCCTGATCCACATAAGCTAGCTGCACGGTTTCCCCAATCTCAAAATCTCCCGCATCTGGCTTTTCCTGGCCGGTGATCAGCTTGAAGAGCGTCGACTTACCCGCACCATTCGGCCCGATAATACCGACGATCCCGCCTTGAGGCAGATTAAAACTCAAGTTTTCAAAAAGCAACTTGTCTCCATAGGCCTTCGAAACTGCATTTACCTCGATCACCTTAGCTCCTAGCCGCGGACCTGGCGGAATATACAGTTCCAGCTTGGCTTCCTTCTCTTTCGCCTCCTCGCCTAAAAGCTTGTCGTAAGCATTTAGACGCGCCTTGCCTTTCGCCTGCTTGGCTTTGGGGGCCATACGAATCCATTCTAACTCACGCTCTAAAGTTTTCTGGCGCTTAGAAGCTGTCTTCTCCTCCTGCTGCAAGCGCTTCTGCTTTTGCTCGAGCCAGGAAGAGTAATTGCCCTTCCAGGGAATTCCTTCACCGCGATCGAGCTCTAAAATCCAGCCCGCCACATTATCCAAGAAGTACCGATCGTGAGTCACCGCTATGACGGTCCCTTTATACTGCTGAAGATGCTGCTCTAACCATAGTACCGATTCGGCATCCAAGTGGTTCGTCGGCTCATCGAGAAGCAATACATCTGGCTCTTGAAGTAGTAGACGGCAGAGCGCCACACGCCTTTTTTCACCCCCAGAGAGATTTCCGACAATAGCTTCTGAGGGCGGTAAGCGCAAAGCATCCATCGCCTTTTCCAGCATGGTGTCCAGTTCCCAGGCGTTCGCAGCATCTAATTTTTCCTGAACTCCGCCCTGCCGCGTGATCAGTTTGTCCATAGCATCAGCATCTTCCATCAGCGCTGGATCCATAAACTGCTCATTAATCTGCTCGAACTCCTTTAGGAGTGCCACCGTGTCCGCTACGGCCTCCTCCACTATCTCTTTCACTGTTTTCTCCGGGTCCAGCTGAGGCTCTTGCTCCAGCATGCCCACCGAGTAACCTGGAGACCAGACCACCTCACCGAGAAACTCCTTATCCATGCCAGCGATAATACGTAAAAGAGAACTTTTTCCCGACCCATTTAGACCGAGAACACCGATTTTAGCCCCATAAAAGAAAGAAAGGTAAATATCTTTAAGTACTTTTTTCTGAGGAGGGTAGATTTTTGAGACCCCCGCCATAGAAAAGATGATTTTTTCAGAACTCATACGTTAAATATTAAGTTAGACAATCCTTAGAGACAAAGATGGTAAAAATACTTGTTTCTTAGGATAAATGCGATTGAATTAATTAATTTGCACTTTAGAGAGGGTAAAACAACTAACAACCTATTAAGTCAAAATGGAGCATCCATACGGATACATCAAAGAGGGAAAAGTCTACTTGAAAGGCTTTTTGAATCAAGAAGATAGGGTAATAGGCGAAGTCAAGGAAGACGAAGCCTCTACCATCAAGTATTTCGAAGAGCGTTTCGAAATGCTTTTAGAAAAAGTAAACAAGCTCAAGCAGGACATCGAAGAGAATCAAAACAAAGGTTCTTTCCTGATGAAACTTATTCACCTGCGTGACTCACTCTATGCCTACGATGCCTTAGGGGATTTCGTGCCCGTAATAGAGGAGCTTAATGGAATCCAGAGCTACTTGGAAGAAATCATTCAGCAAAACAGGGAGCGAAATAAAACCATTAAAGAGAGCCTGATCATGGAGGCCTTAGACCTGAAAGATTCCGACGAATGGAAGGAGGCAGGCGAGGCGATGAAAGAGCTGAAAATGCGCTGGATTAAGACCGGTCCGGTGGACAAAGAGCTCGAAGAGGAAATGGAAAGGACCTTTAATGCGATACTGGACTATTTTTTCGATCGACGCAAGCAGTTTTTCGATGAGCTAGCCAAACAGGCAGAAGTAAACATCAAAACCTACGAGTCGCTCGTTATGCAGGCACAGCAGGCATTTAATATGCCTGACGCCAAAAAGGCCTTTGAAATTAGTAAGCGTATACAAAAAGAGTGGAAAGAAGCTGGTCGTGTTCCGGCGGAAAGAAGAGCCCCGCTATGGGATGAATTTTCGAAGCTGAACAATAGGATTTTCAGTCGCTACCGCAGAAGCTTGCAAACGGGCCCGCAGCTCCGTCCCTGGGAAATCACGAAAAAAATGGAAGAGATGCTCGCAGAGGTAAAGCGCATCGCAAAAAGCCCAAGTACCTACGAGGGAACAAATACCGTGAAGAAAATTCAGGGTGAATGGAAGAAGCTTCCACCACGCAAACCCCGAGAAGCAAAACTCTTGATGAGCTCTTTTCAGTTTTTCGCTGAAGTCGCTTTCGAAAAGGCTTTTTTAGAAAAGCTGGCGAAAGGGAAGTATGAGGACTACAGAGAAATGACTCCAGAGGAACAAAAAAAGATAAAAGCGGGTATACTAAAAGACCTCCTGCAGCGTGATGAAAAGGAACTAGAAACCTTTAAAGATAATGCCGAAAACTTCCGCACAGACGAAGGGGATGCAGCCATGATGATCCGGCGCAAGCTTAGTACGTACAAGCGGAAAGTGGATGTAAAAAATTATATCCTGAAAGAACTTTCAAACATTTAGGACGTTATGCATTAAAAATTTCAGAAGATTTCTATTTTTGCATTCCTTTTTCAAGGCGTTAAAAAATTAAACGAAAAGACTATGTATTGGACATTAGAATTAGCTTCATACCTGGAGGATGCTCCATGGCCCGCGACAAAGGACGAATTAATCGATTACGCGATTCGTTCCG
Source organism: Nitritalea sp. (assembly GCF_054166705.1). Taxonomy (NCBI): domain Bacteria; kingdom Pseudomonadati; phylum Bacteroidota; class Cytophagia; order Cytophagales; family Cyclobacteriaceae; genus Nitritalea; species Nitritalea sp. Next base: position 54,252 of record NZ_JBSZCV010000012.1, on the reverse strand, counting down.
GGGCTCCGCTTGAAGTAGTCGAGAACCTTCAGGAACTAGAGGATGACGGTGAGCCCTACGAAAATATCGAGGAGATCTGGCCTGATTATCCTACTAAGGACGACTTTTTCTTTAACGAGGACGAGTATTAAGCCACTCGCCTCCCCCTAACGAAAAAAGCCTAAAGTGTACATGCACACTTTAGGCTTTTTTCATAAGCGGGCGGTAAGCGATCTCCTCCCGTGAATCCGCATTAATACGACTTTAATTCGATGCCTCCGAATAGCACCGAACCGGAGATAAGTAACCTCCCCTTTGACTTTCGCGCTTTCTGATGCGGAAATCGCGGCATGCGCTTATCCTCCACTCCCGCGAAAATATGTGTACTGATAATATCTACCTGCCAGTCCTGTGGAAGAATTAGTTTGATACCGCCGAATGCCACATCCACATGAAGGCTCACTTCCCTATCGAGCTGGGCGTGCGTTAGATCCAGCTCCACCCCCGCGAAATAGACCGAAAATTTACCCCCCGAAAAACTCCCCGCAGGAAGTCTACGCTCGATCCCGGTAAACAAAGCATTTATATGCAGAGGCTCTAACACCTCCATGCGCACCTCTTCCACGCCGACTTCGGCATGCTCCTCCTTTATATCGGCCTGCTCCTCCTTTAAAGATTCTGGTGCCACAATATCACGTACTACCGCCGGCGGAGTGCGCTCATCAGTAGACGAAAAAGTGCCTGCGGACACGCTGGGCTTGTCTCCCTTACCGCTGAGCAGCATATCCAACTGTTCCTGCTGCCGTTTTTTCCGAACCAAAAGATATATCCCTAGGCTAATAAACAAGGCAGGCAAAATAAAATCCTCCCAGCCACTAGGGAATCGCACATAATCGCGCAGTAAGAAAACAGAACCAATCAGAAAAAGTATGTAACCTGCACCATTTTTAAATTTACTTCCGATTCCGATAGCTGCACCGATGAGCATTAAAACAACTTCCCACTTAAATAACCAGCGGGGGAGAGAGATGTCTAGCGCCCGAAGAAGGAGGATTCCTCCTACGGCAAAAAGAATAATGGCTAAGGTAATTTCGGATGAGTTCTGACCCTTTGGCGTCTTTTTCATGATAGGAAGTTCTGGTTCTCTACAAATGTAGAGAATTTATCTTTTGCCCGACAGGGCAAAGAAAAAAAACATCTAGCATCGAGACACATAACTATCATACTGCCACCGAATCGAAATCAACTTGAAAAATAGGAAAGTGATCGGTGCTCCTCTCAAAAGTGTGCGAACTAAACCTAGCAATCCGCTTGTGCCAATAAATATGCTGCAAACTCCATATCTTCTGGAGTGGTAATCTTAATGTTTTCTAAGTTCCCCGCGATCAGGTGCACGTATTTTCCGCTGTGCTCATACACGGTGGCATCATCTGTAAAATGAGCAAGCTCTCCCGCCGTGAAGGCCGCTTGGATAGCTTCCAGATGAAAAGTCTGCGGTGTCTGCACTAAACGAAACGCTTGTCTTTCTCGTGCTCGCGACCTGCCGGAATCCTCGATCTCGCGTATAGAATCCTTTAGCGGCACTACTGCCACAGCGCTGCCGTATGCCTGGGCTTCCGTAAAGCTTTTCAGAATTACGTCAGCAGCTACAAAAGGACGTACCCCATCGTGAATAGCTACTAGGGCTTCCTGCGCGGGAATAGCACGTAAGCCATTGCGGACAGACTGAAAGCGGCTTTGGCCCCCAGCCACCACCTGATGCTCTACCTGACAGCGATGCTCCGCACAAAGTGCCTCCCAAAATAAAAAATCTCGCTCCGGTAAAACCAAAATGTAATGCGCATCAGGAACCACCGCTGCAAATTTTTCCAGGGTACGGATGAGAACAGGTCGTCCACCGATTTCCAAATACTGCTTGGAGATGCTGGCCCCCATACGGGAGCCATTTCCTCCAGCTACGATGATGACAAAACGCTTCATAACTTATCGCTTGGCGCAGCGGCTGCAGCCGCAAACGACTATTATAAAATTAACATTGCGTCCCCGTATGAGAAGAAGCGGTACTTCTCCTTAATCGCTTCCTGATAGGCGCGCATGATCAAGTCGTAGCCCCCGAAGGCAGAAGCCGTCATGAGCAGCGTGGACTCAGGAAGGTGGAAATTCGTAATCAAGGCATTCGCGATCTTAAATTCGTATGGAGGAATAATGAACTTATCCGTCCACCCCGAACTGGCTTTCAACCTATTATTCGCTGTAACCGAAGACTCTATCGTTTTTAGGGAGGTCGTGCCCACAGCTACTACACGTTTCTTCTGGTCTAAAGCCTGATTGACATGAACCACCGTCTCGTCAGGTATTTCATAGTTCTCAGAGTCCATCTTGTGCTTCGTCAGATCCTCCACATCCACTTGACGGAACGTCCCCAAACCTACGTGAAGTGTAATCGGCGATACCTGGACACCCACTAACTCTAAGCGTCTCAGGAGGTGTGGGGTAAAATGTAGCCCTGCTGTAGGGGCTGCTACCGCACCTACATGCTTGGCAAAAATCGTTTGATAACGCTCCCGATCCTCTGGCTCCACCTTACGCTCGATATGCTCCTTAATGAGTGGCGTTTCTCCTAACGAATCTATGGCCTTATAAAAGGCCTCGTCAGTCCCATCGAATAAAAAGCGAATCGTTCGGCCACGAGAAGTGGTGTTATCGATCACTTCAGCTACTAAATCACTATCGCCGAAGTAAAGCTTATTGCCCACACGAATTTTACGCGCTGGATCCACAAGCACATCCCAGAGACGTAGCTCCTGATTTAACTCGCGCAGTAGAAATACCTCGATTTTAGCTCCCGTCTTTTCCTTATTGCCATACAAACGAGCAGGAAAAACCTTGGTATTATTCATCACGAATACATCACCCTCTCCAAAATAGGTGACGATTTCCTTAAAAAGCTTATGCTCAATCTCCCCCGTAGAACGATGCACAACCATCAAACGAGACTCATCTCTATTGTCGACAGGATATTGAGAAATAAGTTTTTTCGGTACTTCAAACTTGAAATCAGATAACTTCATAGGAGGAGATATAAATAGCTATTTAGGTGATTTTTACGACTAGTCGTAAAAAATGCAAAGATAATAAGAAAAAGTCCCTAAATCTATATATCTTCGGTAATTGTTTTAGACCAAGCCCTTTACTGTGATTTTCCTCAAGCTAACATACGAAAGTCTGCGCTTCGCCATGCAAGCCCTGCGCTCGAACCTTACCCGCACCGTTTTGTCTCTTCTAGGGGTAACCGTGGGAATCTTCGCCATCATTGCGGTTTTTACTGCGGTAGACTCCCTAGAACGCAGCATAAAAAATAGTTTTAGCTTCTTGGGAAGTAATGTGATTACCATTAATAGGTTTGAGTTTGTGGGCTCAGCAGATTACCCCTGGTGGAAATACTTTCAGCGCCCTTATAATACCTACAGCGAATATCAATTTTTATCCAATCAGCTCCGAAATGCCGAAGGAGTTAGCTTCTCCGCTAATGCGAATGTCACCGTTCAGGCAGGAAACAACTCTTTTAGAGGCACGAACCTGACTGGCGTTACATTTTCTTATAAAGATGTCTACGATGTCCCGATCGAATATGGGCGCTACTTTACCGAAATCGAGACGAATGCAGGCCGAAATGTCGCACTCATAGGTGTTAAACTGGCTCGAAACTTATTCCCGGGACAGGATGCCTTAGGGAAGGAAGTGAAAATCAAAGGGCGTAAATTCGTGGTCATCGGTATCTTCGAAGAAGAAGGCGAAGGACTCTTCGATGCGCCTTCTAAAGATGAAGCCTGCATCATTCCTTTTTCTGCCTTTACCAAAATCTACTACGTCGGCAATAGGGGCATCGAACCCGATATCGCCATCAAAGGCCCTGACGATGAGCAGCAAATGATCGCACTCGAAAATGACATTATCGGACTTATGCGGGCCAAGCGCGGGCTCAAGCCCACAGAAGAAGACAACTTCTCATTAAACAAATCGGAATTTATCATGAATACTATCGGCTCCATCTTTTCAGTGATCAGCATCGCCGGAGCCGTCATAGGAGGCTTCTCCATCCTAGTAGGTGGATTTGGTATCGCTAACATCATGTTCGTATCCGTAAAAGAGCGTACCACCATCATCGGCGTGCAGAAATCATTAGGGGCTAAAAATTTCTTTATCCTTTTCCAATTCCTGTTTGAAGCCGTATTCCTCTCTCTTATCGGAGGTCTAGGGGGTATTTTACTGGTCTACTTACTCACTTTTATCCCAGTGGGTTCCTTTGAATTCGTCATGACCTTTAAAAATGTAATGCTAGGCGTTACGATTTCCTCCGTCATCGGAGTACTTTCTGGAATTGTGCCTGCTACTCTCGCCTCACGACTGGATCCAGTGGAAGCCATCCGAGCGAATTAAAAGCAGCTGAAACCAAGCAGTCGAAAAACGTGCCTCCTGAAGCTATGTTGGCGCGTAGCCGCGCAAAAGAAAATCCCCGAACACCTTTATTAAAATGTGTCGGGGATTTTTATCTCATGTAACTCCTCGGGATAGAAAAAAACTTATCCTTCCGTTTCCTCGCCTCGCTCCTCAGGTAGTTTCGCGCCAAGACCTGCTTTCTCCTTGATCTTACGCTCTAACTCTTCCATTAGCTCAGGATTATCGAGTATCAAATTTTTTACCGCATCCCGTCCCTGACCAAGCTTATTCCCGTCATAGGAGAACCAAGAGCCCGCCTTTTTGATGATATCGAATTCCACACCTAGATCAATGATCTCCCCTACCTTAGAGATCCCTTGTCCATACATAATGTCGAATTCCACTACTTTAAATGGAGGCGCGACCTTATTCTTGACCACCTTCACTTTCGTCCGGTTTCCTAAGATATTATCCGCCCCTTCCTTAATTTGACCGATTCTGCGAATATCTAAGCGCACAGAAGCATAAAACTTAAGCGCATTTCCCCCGGTCGTGGTCTCCGGATTTCCGAACATCACCCCGATTTTTTCACGTAACTGGTTGATAAATATACACGCACAGCCTGTTTTATTGATCGCTCCTGTCAACTTACGCAGCGCCTGCGACATCAAGCGCGCCTGAAGCCCCATCTTACTGTCACCCATATCGCCTTCTAACTCCCCCTTTGGCACGAGTGCCGCCACGGAATCGATCACGATTATGTCGATAGCCCCAGAACGAATTAAATGCTCGGCGATTTCTAAGGCCTGCTCCCCATTATCAGGCTGTGAAATCAGTAAATTTTCCGTGTCAATCCCCAGCTTTTCGGCATACGTCTTGTCAAAGGCATGCTCTGCATCGATAAAAGCAGCTAAACCGCCCTGACGCTGCGCCTCCGCGATGCAGTGCATCGTTAAGGTCGTCTTTCCCGAAGATTCAGGACCGTAAATTTCGATCACCCGACCCCGCGGAATTCCACCTATCCCCAAGGCCATATCCAAACCTAAAGAACCTGTGGAAATCGCTGGAATGTCTAAAACCTTATTGTCACTCAGTTTCATGACAGTTCCCTTCCCATAGGACTTCTCTAATTTATCGATGGTCAGCTGTAAAGCCTTTAATTTTTCGCTCGCAGTACTCATATTTTCTTTTAATTTTTCTTAACAAACAAGGATTCTCGAAATTACGTATTCTATCTTTGGTGAACAAACTTCAAATACTTACAAGTGGTTTTAAACATACGGAACTGTTTACTCTACACAAAAAAGGATATCCTGGTCCAGACACATGAAGTTCCTCCGTTTAACGTTGTAAAGATTGGAATAAGATTTGAAAGCATGTGCATATCATGAAGAAATCCCTTCGAATAAGTCTTTTTGTGTCACTCATTGTCACACTTTCTGCCTTTACAGTGCCTGATCCCGGGCATGCTCAGGCGAAAAAACGTGCTTTCACGAAAGGGGAATCCTTAAAATTCACTGTAAGCTATGGCTTTCTTAATGCTGCTGAAGCCGTTATGGAGGTCGCTCCAGAGGTGAAGCGCTTTAACGAACGGCCCGTATATAAAATCGACGTAACCGGACAGACCCTGGGAATCTTTAAGTTGTTTAAAGTAAACGATACCTGGGGCACCTACCTAGATACCGCCCGACTCATCCCCTATCATTCCTACCGCTTTTTAGAAGAGGGCAAGTACCGAAAAAATGAACGTGTCTACTTCGACCAGCAAAAAGGCAAAGCCGAAATGAAGCTCTTCGACCGAGAAGACGCTAAAATCATCGACACGAAAACCTTCGACATCCCCCAACAAGTCCAAGATATCGTGAGTGGCTTTTATTACCTCCGATCCATGGACCTACGACGCCATAAGCCCGGTGACATCATCACGATAAACGGCTTTTTCGATAAACAAACTTATGCCATCAAGTTAATCTACGAAGGAAAAGAAACCCTCAAAACCAAGCTGGGCACCTATGAAACGATGCTCTTTACGCCTGTAATGCCACCCAATAAACTCTTTAAAGGCGAATATCCTGTGACCGTCTGGATTTCAGACGACGAAAATAAAATCCCATTGAAAATAAAAGCTAAACTAGTCGTAGGCGCTCTTAACATGGATCTTGTGGAAGCAAGCGGCATCCGTAATAAATAGATTACTATTTTTTAACATTCCCTTCACATTCGACCGAGTTTGAAGTAGGTATGTTGTGTTTTCTTAATTCCTAAGTAAAAAATACGCGATTTCACCCCGCTTTCATTAATTTAGGGTCATCAAAAACCTTTAGCAGCACGCTTAACATGAGTGAAAAACCGCAAGTCAGGATTCTGGTAGTAGATGATGAGCCAGACATCGTAGAAATCTTGACCTATAACCTCGAAAAAGAAGGTTATGATGTCGCCTCCGCAGAAGATGGCGTAAAAGCTGTCAAAACAGCCGCCCGATTTAAGCCTGATGTCATCCTATTAGACATCATGATGCCCCTTCAGGATGGCGTAGAAACCTGCCGACAGCTTCGCGAAAACCCCGATCTTAAAAACACTTTTATCATTTTTTTAACCGCCCGCGCCGAAGAATATAGCGAAGTGGCTGCCTTCGATGTAGGAGCCGACGATTACATCACCAAGCCCATAAAGCCGCGGGCCCTCATGAGTCGTATCGCCGCTCTTTTCCGCCGAGAATCGAAAAAAGAACAAGAATTATCCCAAATAAAAATCCGGGACCTCACCATCGACCGAACCAGTTACACAATCGATAAAAGTGGGAAAACCATCACGCTGCCGAAAAAAGAATTCGAACTCTTGTATTTCCTAGCGAAAAATCCTAATATGGTCTTTAGTCGAGATGATTTATTGCAAAACATCTGGGGTGCCGACGTATTCGTCCTAGCACGCACCGTAGATGTACACATCCGAAAGGTACGCGAAAAAATCGGTGACGACTATATTACCACTGTTAAAGGAGTGGGCTATAAGTTCGACTTGGGTTAATATATGATGTTTACCACCTCCCGCGGGATAGCATTTGTTTTAGGATTGGCGATCGCTTCCGTGACGGTCGCCTTTTTGTCCATCATGGAAGCCGCCACCCCCACACTCCTGGTAGTGGCCTGGAGTATGGCATTCGCCTCCGCTTACATCCTCACCCTAGTCACGCTGGAATTCTTAATCTTCAAGGAGATCGCTAACATCTACTCCCTACTAGAGAAAATCCAAAAAAAAGACCTCACGGGCCTGAAAGATAAACCTGCTAAACCCGGACTTTCTCCCTTAAAAAACATTAACGCTACGATTAATAACTACGCGCTGGCGCGCAATAAAGAAATCGAAACACTCCAAAAAAATGCCGCCTTCCGACGTGAATTTATCGCTGACATCTCACACGAACTGAAAACCCCCATCTTTGCAGCCCAAGGCTACATCGAAACCCTACTCGAAGGTGCCGTAGACGATGAAGCTGTCCGCTACAAGTTTCTGAAAAGGGCTGCTAAAAGCCTGCACTCCCTGGACCGTCTCGTGCAGGACCTGCTCACGCTAAACCGGATGGAAAGCGGTGTGGTCAAGTTTAACCACGAAGTCTTCGACCTCCGTGCCCTGCTGGCGGAAGTTATCGAAGAACTGGAACAAAAAGCAGAAAAAAGAGATGTCCTCATCCGGTTTTATGTCGATAAAAACCAGTCCTTTTCCACTCGTGCCGATCGAGAAAAAATTTTTCGCGTTTGCCAAAACCTCATCTCGAATGCCATCAAATATAACCATGAAGGAGGTGAAGTGGAGGTCAGCCTTAAGACTCAAAAAAGCCGCCTACACGTGGCGGTGAAAGATAATGGCAAAGGAATTCCTGCAGAAGACCTAAAACGAATTTTTGAACGCTTCTACCGGGTAGAAAAAAGCAGAAACCGCGAAGCAGGAGGTACCGGACTAGGACTGGCTATCGTCAAACATATCTTAGAAGGCCATAAAAGCAAAATCGCTGTTAGCAGCACCGTAGGAAAAGGTTCACTCTTTAGTTTCAGCCTTCCCGCCGTAGAAGAGAAATCTTGACCCCAAAGCCCTATCTTTGTAAAAAAATCAGTTATGCCTACCTCCACGCCTCCCCCTCAGCTACGCACGGTGCAGGTGACTCGCTACCGAATGCCACTGCGCGAAGGGGGCTCACTGCCCGCCTTAGCCGATGCTGATGATGGATTTAGTTACGTCGTTAAATTTAAAGGAGCAGGTCAGCGTGAAAAAGCCCTGATCGCAGAGCTCCTCGGAGGAGAAATCGCGCGCCTACTCGGGCTAAAAGTCCCCGAGCTTGTCTTTGCACAGCTGGATGAAGCCTTCGGCCGTTCGGAAGGCGATGAAGAAATCCAAGACCTGCTAAAAGGTAGCCAAGGGCTTAACCTAGCCTTGCATTTTTTATCCCAAGCGATCACCTATGATCCGGGAGCTACTGATATAGACGCTGAGCTGGCCTCGAAAATCGTGTGGCTAGACGCCTTTATTACGAACGTGGACCGTAGCTTCCGAAACACCAACATGCTCTGGTGGAATAGAGAACTTTGGCTGATCGACCATGGCGCCTCCTTACTTTTTCATCATAACTGGGAACACTGGGAAAAGCAGGCCATAAGCCCCTTCCCCCTGATTAAGGACCATGTGCTCTTACCAAAAGCCACCCACCTTTCAGAAGTAAATGCACTCTTTAAAACTGTGCTAACAGCCGAAAAACTAGAGCAACTTGTGGCTTTAATCCCAGACGAGTGGATCCTGGCTTCCCGAGACGTAGAAACTGCAGAAGAAGGCCGAGCCATTTATGCTGCCTACTTCATCAGACGCCTAAAACATTCTGAAAATTTTATTAAAGGAGCCCAAGATGCCCGAAATGCACTTATATGAATATGCCGTCCTCAGGATAGTGCCCCGAGTGGAACGTGAGGAATTCGTAAATGTAGGGGTACTTATCTGCTGCAAGCAGCAAAAGTTTTTAGGCTGTAAGCTCATCCCTGACCTCCAAAAAGTACTGGCCCTAGACCCCCGTGCAGACCTGGAGCTTATCCAAACCTACTTAACTTCTATCGTAAAAATCTGTGAAGGCAAAAATACGAACAGTCCCATTACGCAGTATGATGCTGCATCCCGCTTTCGCTGGTTGACAGCAAACCGAAGTTCCATGATCCAAACCTCTCGACCGCATGGCGGATTAACAGAAGATTTAAAATACACCCTGGAGGAATTGTTTCGGAAGCTAGTGGACTAAAGGGCAGACCTGCTTAAACATTCAGAGAAGCTGACTATTTAGAGCGTCTACTACCCACGTCGGTCCTTATTTCTTGCCATGAGCGTGTGCCTACTCGTAAAAATCCACTCTTCGCGCTCCACGTGAAAAAGGACGATGAAACAAAAAAGAGGAAAAGAACCCCCTCCAAGAAATTTCTTTCCCTCAAATTTCCTTCACTCAATAAAATTACCTAATTTCGCGCCCTTATTGGTAGCGAACTGCATGAAAAAAATTGATTTTAAGTCGCTCGTGCTGTTTGAAAACGAGGATTACCTCGTAGTCAATAAGCCTCCCTTTTTATCGACGCTGGACGATAGGCATGAAGCCCAAAATATGTTGGAACTTGCCCGCGCATACACCCCTGATGCCCAGGTTTGTCATCGCTTGGACAAGGAAACTTCCGGATGCCTAGTTATCGCCAAACACCAGGAGGCGTATCGTAACATCGCGATGCAATTTGAAAACAGAGAAGTGCAGAAAGTGTATCATGCCGTTACAGCTGGAATACATCGCTATGAGGAGGTCCTCGTGGATCGAAACATAGTGGCTACGAATAAAGGAATCGCGCGCATACATAAAGATGGGAAGCCGGCGCAAACACGCATTAAAACCCTGAAAACGTATTATGCGCACACGCTATTTGCCTGTGAACCGATTAGCGGTCGCTTGCACCAAATCCGGGTACATTTGGCTTATCTAGGCCACCCGATATGCTGCGACGGTACCTACGGGGGCGCGCCTGTCTATCTTTCACAGCTTAAGCGGAGATTTAACTTAAAAAAAGGCACGGAAGAGCTGCCTATTTTACAGCGCGTAGCCTTACATGCCTACGGAATCTGCTTCCAGGGAACAGACGGCCAAACCATAAAAGTGGAAGCCCCGTACCCAAAAGATTTCGATGTATTGGTACGACAGCTGGAAAAGAACAGCTAAGTGCAAGAAAATGTGAGGTATAGCATGCTTTCTTTTGCATATGAAAGAAAAAGCATCTATCTTTGTGTCCCTTTTTAGGGGATTATTGTATTTAATAAGCTCATAATTAAACATTTACACAGTGGATACATTAAGCTATAAGACCAAATCCGCGAATGAGAAAACTGTAGACAAGAATTGGGTGGTTGTGGATGCCCAAGCTGCAGTTTTAGGTCGATTCGCGAGTGAGGTAGCACGTATTTTGAGAGGTAAGCATAAGCCAAACTTTACCCCTCACGTGGACTGCGGTGATAACGTGATCGTTATTAACGCCGAGAAGGTTAGATTAACCGGTAACAAGTGGAACGATAAGGTATATGTACGTCACACGGGCTACCCGGGTGGGCAGCGTATCTCTACCCCACGTATGTTGAAGGAAAAAGACGGACGTATTCTCGTAGAGAAAGCAGTTCGTGGTATGCTTCCTAAAACAAGACTGGGTCGTCAGTTATACCGTAACCTATTCGTTTACGAAGGCCCTGAGCATCCGCACGCCGCTCAGCAGCCGAAAGAAATCAAATTCTAATCGATCAGCAGTCTATGGAAATTATTAACACTATCGGTAGAAGAAAAACCTCTGTTGCGAGAATCTACCTAAAACCAGGGAACGGTACCATCACCGTAAACAAAAGAGAAATCGCTGTTTACTTCCCTTTCGACTTACATCAGATCGTCGTAAAGCAGCCTTTGGCCCTCGTCGGTGAAGATGGAAAGTATGACATTAACATCACCGTAGATGGAGGTGGCATCAAAGGCCAGGCAGAAGCCGCTCGTATGGCGATCGCTCGTGCACTTTGTGAAATCAATGAAGAATTTAGATCTCCGCTTAAAAAAGAAGGCTTCCTAACACGTGATCCACGTATGGTAGAACGTAAGAAGCCAGGTCGTAGAAAAGCGAGAAGAAGATTCCAGTTCTCCAAGCGTTAATCGGAATCTACTTAGTATACTCTTTAGAAAAAAAATTATTCAATGGCACAAATCGAATATAAAGACTTACTGGATGCTGGTGTTCACTTCGGACACTTGACGAGAAAGTGGGACCCAAGAATGGCTCCGTATATCTTCATGGAGAAGAACGGAATCCATATCATTGACCTAAACAAAACGCTTGTTTGCCTCGAAGAAGCATCCAACGCAATCAAGCAAATCGTTCGCTCTGGCAAAAAAGTAATGTTCGTCGCAACGAAAAAGCAGGCGAAAGACTTAGTAGCTGAAGAAGCAAGAAGACTTAACATGCCTTACGTAACCGAAAGATGGTTAGGAGGTATGCTTACTAACTTCGCCACCATCCGCAAATCTCTTAAAAAGATGTCTTCCATCGACAAAATGATGAAAGAAGAATCTTATAAGAACATGGCGAAGAAGGAGCGTTTGATGATCACGCGTCAAAGAGAGAAATTGGAAACTGTACTCGGCGGTATCGCTGACCTAACACGCCTTCCAGCAGCCCTTTTTGTCGTAGACATCAAAAGAGAACACATCGCCATCGCCGAAGCACAAAAGCTTGGTATCCCTGTGTTTGCTTTAGTTGATACGAACTCTAACCCGAATGAGGTAGATTTCCCAATTCCGGCAAATGACGATGCGTTCAAGTCTATCTCTCTTCTCGTAAAACTCTTTGGCGCAGCCATAGAAGAAGGTCTATCCGAGCGTAAAAGAGACAAAGAAGATGCAAAACAGCAAGAGGAAGAAGCAGCTAAACGCGCTGTAGATGCTGACTCTGCTGAATAATTCGATTTGACAGCATAGGTAAAGAAAATTGAACATACGGTAACGCCCTGTGTTCAATTTTTTGTTTACTATTAGGAGGCCTGGCCCCCTCTCCCTGCCTTTTACCGCAGGCGAGCCCCTAAAAAAGATATACAACCTCTTACATAAACTTTCTAAATCATGGCGATTACTGCAAAAGAAGTTAACGAATTAAGAAAAATGACCGGAGCCGGTATGATGGACTGTAAAAAGGCCCTTACCGAAGCAGAAGGTGACTTTGAAAAGGCAATCGATATCCTGAGAAAAAAAGGGCAAAAAGTATCTGCTTCTAGAGCAGATAGAGAAACGAAAGAAGGTACCATCGTGACGCACGTAAACGGCACTACCGGCTACCTACTTTCCTTAACATGCGAAACTGACTTCGTAGCGAAAAACGAAGAGTTCGTCGCTTTCGCGAACACAGCCATCGCACTAGCCACTGAAAATCAAGCGAAAACAGTAGAGGAAATCCTCGCACTTCCCTTAGATGGAAATACTGTAGGTGAAAAAATCATCGAACTAACAGGTAAAATCGGTGAGAAAATCGAAATCTCCCACTACGAGCAGGTAGAAGGTGAGGCTGTGGTTCCTTATATCCACTCAAACGGTAAATTAGGTGTGCTCGTCGCACTGAAAAATACCAGCGGTACAGATGTGGAAGAAGCTGGAAAAGATGTAGCCATGCAAATCGCCGCTATGAACCCTGTAGCCCTAGATAAGGACGGCGTAGATGCTTCCGTAGTAGAAAGAGAAATCGAAGTAGGCAAAGACCAAGCAAGACAAGAAGGCAAGCCTGAAGAGATGCTTGAGAAAATCGCCATCGGTAAACTAAACAAGTTCTACAAAGAAAACACTTTGCTTAGCCAGACCTTTGTGAAGGACAACAGCAAGTCCATTGCTCAGTATCTGGACAGCGTCAGCAAAGGCTTAACTGTAGCTGCATTTAAGCGTGTAGCAATCGGATAATCCTTGGGTGATGACCAAACTTGAAAGGCTGATTTCTTCCGAAATCAGCCTTTTTTATACAAATGCCTCTATTGAATTAAGCGCGGCCCGCTTGCATCAGCTCCTCGATTTCCTCGGCTTCGATCGGAATACCTGCCATCAAATCATCGAAACCTTCCTCATGGATGACAATATTGTTCTCCAAACGAATCCCGATACTTTCCTCTAGCACATAAATACCTGGTTCTACCGTAAAAACCATCCCCGCCTGAATCGGCGCATGCATCGTGCCTACATCATGTACATCTAGTCCCAAGTGATGGGAGGTGCCATGCATAAAATATTTTTTATAGGCCGGCCAAGCGGGATCCTGATTTTTAATATCGGTCCGATCGATCAGTCCCAAGCCTAACAGTGCCGACTCCATACACTTACCTACTTCCTTATGGTATTCCTGAATGGAAATTCCGGGACGTAACAGCTGCATCGCCTCCCGCTGTACGCCTAAAACAGCATCGTAAATCGCGCGCTGACGCGTAGTGAAACGTCCATTTACGGGAATGGTACGACTCATGTCGGCATTGTAATTTCCATACTCCGCCCCCACGTCAAAAAGTATGAGCTCCCCATCCTGACAGACCTCCTTGTTTTCCACATAGTGCAAGACACAGGAGTTACGGCCCGAGGCGATGATGGGCTCGTACGCAAACCCACGGCTGCCACGTCGTAAAAACTCATAGTTATACAGCGCCTCTATCTCATACTCTTTAATGCCGGGACGTACCTCGGATAAAACCCGACGAAAACCTGCCTCCGTGATGGCACAGGCGCGACGCAGCTGCTCCACTTCTTCCGGCTCCTTCACGCTACGCAACTGATGCAGCAAGGGGGCCAGGCGCTTGTACTCGTGCAGCGGAAAACGCTCCCGACAGCTGCTGATAAAACGCGCATCCCTACTAGCGATTTCTACCGTCGCACGTAAATGTTCATTCGTGTTCAAGTACACCCGCTCACTGAGAGCCATGCAGCTGGAGAAAATACGCTCAAACTGCGACAGCCACTCTACCCGCGCCACCCCAGAGGCTGCCTGAGCCTCCTCCTTGGTGTACTTATGTCCTTCCCAAATGGCAATATGCGCATCGGTCTCTCGTAAAAACAATACCTCTCGGTACTGAGCATCGGGACAGTCCGGACATAAGAGCAGGATCGTCTGCTCTTGGTCGATTCCCGTCAGGTAAAACAAGTCCGAATTTTGCTTGAAACGCATCGTCCCATCCGAATTCGTCGGCAAAATATCATTGGCATGCAGCACCGCTACCGCGCCCGGCAGGAGCTGCGCCCGTAACTTGTCCCGGTTTCGCTGGTAGAGTGATGCAGGTAATGGCGTATATCGCATAAGTCTTATCGCTTTAAAGGTAAAATCTTTCGTTTCAGGCCCGCGGCCCATTCTGAAGACGAAAATACAAGCTTTAATCGACAATCCCCAGCCCAAGAAAATGAACAAATAAATCCTTATATTCGCAGTTAAAATAATGCCGGCAGGAGCCTTTCCCCCGGACCTTTTTATCCGTACAGCATTTTCATGGCCTATCAGTTAAAGGAATTACCGAATGGTATTCGTATCGTACACCAAGAAATCACCCACACCCGGCTCGTCCACTGCGGTTTTATCCTCGATATCGGCAGCCGAGATGAAGCCCCAGAGGAGGAGGGCTTGGCGCATTTTTGGGAGCATATGGCCTTTAAAGGAACCAAAAAACGGAAAGCTTTCCACATCATTAATCGGCTGGAATCCCTCGGCGGCGAGCTAAACGCTTACACTACTAAAGAGAAAATTTGCTTCTACAGCTCGGTCCTGCACACCCACTTCGCAAAGGCCGCAGAACTCCTCTGTGACATTACGTTTGCCAGCACCTTCCCCCCAAAGCAGATCGAAAAAGAACGACAAGTCATCCTGGAAGAGATGGCCATGTACCGGGACTCCCCCGATGATAGCATCCAAGATGATTTCGATGCGCTCCTTTTTCAGGGACACGCCCTAGGCGGAAATATACTCGGAAATGAAAAGACGGTCTCGGGCTTCGCCCAAAAAGATTTTCATGCCTTCATCGAGAAAAACCTAGATACCCGAAAAATCGTCTTCTCCGTCGTCGGAAATATCCCTTGGGAAAAGGTCCTGCGCACCGTCGAAGGCTTTCTAAAAGAGATCCCCGCCCAGTTTTTGACGCGGGAGCGTCACCCCTTCACCCAGTATGTACCGAAACTACAGACTGCGGAGAAGGAAATTACCCAAGCTCATATGGCACTCGGAAAGGTAAGCTATGGCCTCAGCCACCCCTACCGCTACCCCTTTTTCCTGCTCAATAATATACTGGGAGGGCCTAGCATGAACAGCCGCCTAAACATGGCGCTGCGTGAAAAAAATGGCTACGTCTACGGCGTAGAAGCCCATTACCAAACCTTTCATGATGTAGGCTTTTGGGGCATTTTCTTTGCCACGGAAGTGGGTACGCTGACCAAAGCCCATCATCTGGTCCGAAAAGAACTGAAAAAACTGCGCGACAAAAAACTGGGCACCCTACAGCTGCACATGGCGAAAGAACAGGCCGTCGGCCAAATGGCCATGGCGGAAGAAAACTACGCCGCACTGATGCTGGTCTTTGGAAAAAATATCTTGGACAAAAACCACATCCCTAGCCTAGAAAGTATCTTCGAACTTATCCGTAGCACGCGCGCGGAAACCCTTCAAGAGATCGCACAGGAGATGTTCGCCGAAAGCGAGCTCAGCACCCTTACTTATAAGCCTGCCTGACAT
Organism: Nitritalea sp.; assembly: GCF_054166705.1. Classification (NCBI taxonomy): domain Bacteria; kingdom Pseudomonadati; phylum Bacteroidota; class Cytophagia; order Cytophagales; family Cyclobacteriaceae; genus Nitritalea; species Nitritalea sp. The sequence continues at coordinate 38,053 of NZ_JBSZCV010000012.1, read as the reverse complement.
GGAATTTATAGACGAAAAACTGCAAGCCTACTGCGAGGCACACACGAGTCCAGAAGACCCCATCCTGGCACATATCACACGCGAAACACACCTGAAGGTGCTCATGCCACGCATGCTGTCCGGAAACCTCCAAGGGAAATTTCTCGAAATGCTTACACGCTTTATTCGCCCTAAGCGCGTGGTAGAAATTGGGACCTACACCGGATATTCGGCCATCTGCATGGCACGCGGCCTGGAGGCAGGCGCCCTCCTGCATACCTTAGACATTAACGTGGAACTGGAGCCTATGGTCAGAGGCTTCTTCGAGAAAGCAGGCCTAAGTGATAAAATCGACTACAGGCTGGGAGATGCACAAGCGCTAATTCCTGCGCTTCCCGACGGGATCGACCTGGTATTCATCGACGCCGACAAGGAAAACTATGGACGCTACTACGATTTAATTTTCGATAAACTAGCGCCTGGAGCGGTGATTCTGGCAGATAATGTCCTCTGGTCAGGAAAAATCCTGCATGAGGGGCCTAAAAAACCCGATAAAGACACCGCCGCCCTTATCGCGTTTAACCGCAAAGTGCAAGAAGACCCGCGGGTGGATAATATTTTACTCCCCATTCGGGATGGCATAATGGTCGCTCGAAAAAAATAAAGATGAAACACTGCATCTCTTTTTTATGGCTTGTCCTCATCTGGCTCCTCGGCTTCTCGCCCGCTCCCCTGCTGGCCCGTACAGACGCCATGGAAATCGCCTCCGCATGGAACAGACCCGTTCCTCAGGTACCCGCACGCATGCAGGTAGCGAACATGCAGCTCGACTTGGATGCGCAGGCGCGACGCGAAATTCAGGCAGATGTAGACGCCCTCTACCGAAATGAAAACTACCTACAGATCAAACTAAGCCGCATCCGTACCTACTTCCCACTGGTAGAAGCGGAGCTCCGTGCCGCGGGCATGCCGGATGACCTGAAGTATCTGGTGGTGCAGGAAAGCAGCCTAATCGCTGATGCCGTCTCTAGCTCGAACGCAGTAGGCTACTGGCAGTTCAAACAGGGAACAGCCGAAGAAGTTTTTCTGCGGGTCGACCGACAGATCGACGAGCGGAAAAACATCGTCAGCTCCACACAGGGTGCCGCCCGCTACCTCGCGAAAAATATGGCCACCTTTGATAATTGGATGGTCGCCATCGTGGCCTATCAAATGGGGCCCGGTGGGGCTAAAAATTACTTTGGCAACCAATTCAGTGGGCAGCGCAACGTGAAAATAGATCGCAAAACGCACTGGTACTTCAAAAAATTTCTAGCCCATAAGGTGGCCTTCGAAGGGTATCAGGATGGATTTGTGTCTCAAGCAGAGACCCTTCAGGCAGTACCCCTCAGAGGGCCTACTCACCTGAAATCACTGGCAGCAGAGTGGTCAGTGCCACTGGACCGGCTGGAAGCCTACAATAAATGGACGCGAGATGGACAAATCCCCGGCGACAAAATGTATACCGTTATCGTGCCGGGGGCGCGCGAGATACGCCCTCCCGTGCTAGCAGAAAGCCGTCCTCAAGCCACACAAGCTCCCGCAGACCCCACCCTTCTGGCTGGAAATGTGCCGATACGCCTTAGTTACTTTAACAAACGCACCCGCGCAGTGCCGCAGCAAGGAACCAGCCAGAGCGCAATGGCCGCACAGCTCGGCATGCGAGAAGGCAAATTCAGACGCTTAAACGACCTTGAAAAGGGTGCGCCCATAGAAGCTGGCGTCAATTACTTCACGCAGCGGAAACGGGGACGCGCTGAAGAAGCCGAAACCCATGTCGTGCGTGCCGGAGAAAGCCTTTGGCACGTGGCCCAGCGTTATGGCATTCGCTTGCAGCGCCTCGAATACCTAAATCGCATAAAAGAAAATGAGATTCGTCCCGGAATGGTGTTAAATTTGCGCAAACGACGTGGAAAAAACCAGGCTCTACGTATCCAAAACGTTCCTGCAGAGAGCAGGCAGGCAGCACCCGCCCAGCAAGGGCCCGCTTCCAGACCCGCTCCGGGTGCGCAGACTCCTACAAAAATGGAGCCCCCGGCCAGTGGCAGGGCCACCCATACCGTCCAGCAAGGAGATACCCTCTTCGGTATCAGCCGCCAGTACGGCATCAGTGTGGATGCACTAAAGTCCTGGAATGGGATCGGCGCCGATAATGTTATCCGCCCTGGCCAGCGTTTGTTCGTCTCTGCACCTTAGTGCCCTTACATGATGAAACGATTTTTATGGTTTGCCCTCGCAGGGCTTCTTTTCAGCTTCTTTAGCATCAGCCTCGGGGCTTACGCCCAAAGTGAGGAGGATCGCCTCATGCTGGCTGATACCTTACTCATCGCCGGCGATACTATCATCATGCTGGGCGATTCGGTCATCATCAAAACCGCGGAAAAACCGCAGTACTGGAAAAAACGAGGTAACTTTTCCCTCAGCCTGCAACAGGTGACCTTAAACAACTGGGCGGCTGGTGGTGCCAGTAACTTTGCCCTAAATAGCTCCCTCCTGCTTGGCGCTGAATATGCCAAGGACAAAAAAGTATGGGATACCAACCTAACCGTGAACATCGGCTTTAACCGACAGGCAGACAGGCGCTTCCCCACGCGAAAAACGAACGACAACTTCCTATTTATCAGCAAATACGGACGAGAGCTCTCGAGTCGCTGGCTACTTTCCACCCAGCTAGACACGAGGACGCAGCTGCTTCCCGGTTATCGATTTTTCCGACCTGCAGGCGCAGAGCTGGATGCACGGGACCGTATATCCGACCTCTTCAGCCCTGCCTTTATTCAGTCTTCTACCGGTTTAAATTATCGGCGACAGTTCGATAACGGAAGCCGGATCTCCATCATCGGTTCCCCCTTCACCGGCAGGTTTACCGTCGTCCTAGACGATTCCTTAAGCCGAGCAGGGGCTTTTGGCGTCACCCCCGGCGAACGGGTAAACCCAGAGGCAGGGGTCTCGATCAGTTCTACGACCGATATCATCATCATGGAAAATGTCCGCTGGCGTGCGGACTTGAATCTCTTCTCTAATTTCGAAAGATTAGGAAATACAGTCGTCAACTTAAACTCTGTGATTACACTACGCGTGAATAAATATATCACCACACGCATCGAAACCGTCCTGATCTACGATGAAGCCGTCCGCATCCCACAAGACGCTGGCCCGCCTATTCAAGCCGTGCAGCTTCAGAACCTCATTAACTTCGGGATAGGCATCGATTTTTAGAAGTCCGTCTCCAAACCAAAACGTCGCTTAAAATCACCAAGCGCTGGATGCTTCTGCAACAAATACTGGAATTTATCACTGCTCGTATAGAGTTTTTCCGCCGCAGACTGCTGCTCTTCCCGGATTTCATAGTCTAACTGCAGGTCGCGATGGTCGAAGGCGCGCCGTAGGCGCAAAAGGAACTCAGGGCGATGCTTTAAAAATACCGTTTCCTGAATTTCACTGTTTAAAAATAAGCGTATCTTGCTGGGCGGTTCATGCTGAAAGCGCTGCTTGAACAGGGTGGCCTCTAAATTTCTGCCTTCACGCTGCAGGCGACGGGCTTCATCTTGTAAAACCGCAGCTAGTTGCTCTATGATTAATGGCGAATTCCCGATTTCCGCTAATGGATCTTGCTCCTTCACCTGCTCCTGACGTGCCGAATCCTCCACCTGCTGCCCTTGCTTTTGCTTCAGCAGACTTTGCGCCTTTTCGTATGAACCTGGAATCGGAAGCGTGGCACGTGCGGGTGATTTCTTGGCAGCAAAAGGATTAGGTCCCGAAAAAAGCTGTTGACCAGAACCCAAAGTCTCCTCTCCTGCCTCCGAGGTGCCTAGACTACTTTTTTTTTTGTTACCGCTTCTGCTACCGCAGCCATGGACAAAGCCGCCGGAAGATTGGCCATCTTCATCAGGGCTAGCTCCACATGCAGACGCTGATTTTTACTCGACTTAAATTGGATATCACACTGGCTCCCGATACTGAGAGCAGAAAGCAAAAAGGAGACACTGGCCTGCTCAGCCTGCTCTAAATACCGCTCTCGCGTACCCTCCGAAACCTGAAGCAGTTGGACCGTAGCAGGATCTTTACACACCAAAAGGTCACGTAAATGTTCACAAAGTCCAATGATAAAATTATGCCCATCGAAGCCTTTCTTTAGAATCTCATCGAAGAGGAGTAGCACCTCCGAAATACTCTCGGCTAGCAAGCTGCTGACGACTTTAAAATAATAGTCGTAATCTAATATATGGAGGTTCTGAATTGTCTCCTGATAGGTTAATTTATTTCCTGCTGAATAGGTGACGATTAGATCGTAAATCGACAAAGCATCCCGAAGGGCCCCATCCGCCTTCGTAGCGATTAAGCGCAAGGCTTCTTCCTCATATGTGATGTCTTCCTCCGATGAAATATACTTAAGGTGTTCCGTGATATCCCCAATCTGAATTCGATTAAAGTCAAAAATCTGACAGCGCGAGAGAATCGTCGGGATAATTTTGTGTTTTTCGGTCGTCGCCAAAATAAAAATAGCATACTTCGGAGGCTCTTCCAGTGTCTTTAGGAAGGCATTAAATGCCTGATTCGAAAGCATGTGCACCTCATCGATGATATACACCTTGTAACGCCCCTTTTGTGGTGCATAGCGCACCTGTTCGACGAGATTTCGGATATCATCGACGGAGTTATTCGATGCAGCGTCCAACTCATGCACATTAAAAGAAGCATTTTGGTTAAAGGCCTTACATGAGTCGCACTGATTACAGGCTTCAAAATCCTCCGTTAGATGCTCACAGTTGATGGTTTTCGCTAAAATACGCGCACAAGTCGTCTTCCCCACACCTCGTGGACCACAAAAAAGAAAGGCTTGCGCCAAGTGATTGTTTTTAATCGCATTCTTTAACGTCGTCGTAATATGAGACTGTCCGACCACACTTCTGAAATTCGAAGGGCGGTACTTGCGCGCTGATACCACAAAATTTTCCATCGCCGCAAGATAGGAAATTCTCAGCTTTTTTCACGCTTCTCTTACGATTAGAAACACTTCCTTAGCATGCTTTTCGGTAGTCCCTCCCAGAGCGAACTGCCGCCGGCAAAACACGAACAGGTATTCTCTTGGCCTTAAAAATTAAACGCGACTCCCGTTCGAAAAGAGTAAATGAGGTTGGTGATTTCCACGATGGGACGGTCTTCATAGGCGATTTCAAAGGTATTCGTAAGGGATAGACGCTCGCTCAGCTTGGTATTTAACACCGTGGAGTTATTCAGTCGATGCCGAAAAAAGCCAAATTCCCGGTCGTAGCCCACCTGGTAGTAATTGACTGTATTCAAGCTAACATAATCGTTTATACTCACCCGAAAAGAAAGGTAGTTCGAGGATTTCAAAAACTGCACCTCTCGAAATGCCGGCACCTCCAGCCCAGGAATCAGCCAGCGCTCCTGCTCATAAATCGCTCCGATTCCCAGCACTAAACGAAGATGCTCGCTCTTCGCTAACACGCGGCGTAAAGACCCACCGAAGACCCATCGCGGATCTAGCCCCCTAAAGTTATCATAAGAATACTGCGTCAGTACTTCAAAATTATACGTATTCTCCCGAAAAAAATTAGCCCGCGCATGCAGAAAACCAAAGTTTAAAAAATCATTCTCATTAATCCGTAAGTAGTCGACCTTCGCTACCAACATATACGCATGTTTTCCCGGATAATACAGCGTATTGAAGTCTACATTATAACCAAAAAGGTTAACAGGAGCATCAGCTGCCGCGCTACGATTAAATACATTTAGTCCGGCATTTAACTTCATCATGACCGATTTACTGGTATCTTTTGCCAGGCGATACTGCTCGATATTTAGAATTTGGCTTTGGGCCAGATGGCCCAAAAGGAAAAAAGCAACAAGTAAAAAAAGAGTTTTTAAAGGCATGGCGGCTTATTTTTTAAAAAAGAAGGGCACAAAAACCATTCCGCCAGGTAAAACAAGGAACAAAAATGCATTATCGTCGCTTTATGTGTTATATTTGTGTTCTCAAAAAATGGGGCTGACCGGTTTTGACAGGAGGTGTAAGGACTGGGCTCGCATGTCAGGTGGAGTATGTACGCCTGTGAATCATTCATACGAACTATAATTGGCGAAAATAATTACGCCATGGCTGCCTAATCTATCCCCCTGGGGACTAGATACTGCTTAAAGGGTTGAGTTCGCCAAGGTGAATTCCCCGGCCACATCCCACCACGCTTTGCCTTGTCAGGGTGGATCTGGGGTGTCGACTAGACAGGGCTGCGCTCTTCGAGGCTACTAAGAGGAGTAAAGGACAGTAGCTAAGCTGTCGTATGGTGTGTCACCCAGCGAGCGGCAGTCGAAAACCCAACAGGTGACTAAACATGTAGACGGTACGGTGTTTCCCTATCTGGACGCGAGTTCGAATCTCGCCAGCTCCACTTAGACCTAAGCTAGAAATTCTGGCACGGGTGTAAAAAGGAACCTTAGCTCAGTTGGTTTAGAGCGCTGCCTTGACAGGGCAGAGGTCGTGGGTTCGAATCCCTCAGGTTCCACATTTCTCTTTTTAAACGGCAAGGGACGAAGCCCTAAAATTTTCTAGATGTTCGTTTGCTTTCCTTTTCGTGTTCGTTTGCTTTCTTTTCCTTTCGAATTTTCGCTCAATTGTGTTCGTTTGCTTTCTTTTTCTTTCTATTCTATGTCCGATTATGTTCGTTTGCCTTCCTTTTACTAACCGAATGCCTGTGTCCGGTTCCGGCATGGCTGGAGGAAACCGAACCGGAAAAGAATTCCATTTCCTCTACAATCAAGAAAGATTTTAGACTTGCGACATCAAAAAAAGATAAGAAAAAAAATGCCAAAAGCCTTGGCAAGAATACTTTGACTAAGATCTAGACAGTCTCCTTCCACCCCTACCCATTTTTCCCAGGTGCTGAAAGTAAGAAAAAAATGTAGTCCCAATCGTGGAATACCGAAAAATATCTTTACCTTTAAAGTATCAAAGAGCACGCATCTTTGGCGCACCAGTTTTTTAGCCCTTTAAAACTGAAACTGAGGCGCACCTTTAGTTCCGCTTAGTTTCAGTTCCGCTCAGGCATCGTTCGAGTACCGCTTTTAACTTTTTCGGAGATTTTCTCACCCTCTTATCCAGTATCTATTTTAAGAAATTCTACTCGTCGGGACAACATCTCTCCCTCACACACCTTAATTACATTTACCACTAAAGATTACGCTTATCAAAACGATTCGATTCAGGCAGTCAGGCTCCACTGATTTTGCCACGACTTTACGCAGCCGCGTAAATGCGACCCTCGCAAAGTCCGGAAACTCTAAGTACGGCAACAGTTCCATGTACGCTAAAACCCTTTTCATGACCTGCCTCTACGCACTTCCCATCCTCCTAGTTACTTCAGGAGTACTGACAGCGACCTGGCAACTCTTCCTCGCCTACATCCTCAGTGGACTCGGCATGGCGGGTATCGGTATGGGTGTGATGCATGATGCGCTCCATGGTTCCTACTCGAAAAATCAAACACTCAACAAGTGGCTCGGCTACACCTTGAATATGGTAGGTGCCCATGCGGCAGTTTGGAAAATCCAACACAATGTGCTGCATCACACCTACACAAATATTCCTGACGGTGACGATGACATTAACCCCCCCTTCGTGCTGCGCTTTTCTCCTCATGCCCCCCATTACCCTTGGCATAAGTACCAGCACTATTATGTCTGGTTCTTCTATGGCCTTTCCACGATTAGTTGGGTAACCAGCAAAGACTTTATTCGACTCACCCGCTACTATAAAATGGGGCTGGTAAAAGACGAAAAAACTTATCGCAAAACCATCTGGAATATCATCGCCTGGAAATTGGTTTATTACACCTTTATTCTCGTTCTTCCTATTCTCTTTTCCCCTTTCGGCGTAGGCCAAATCCTTCTGGCCTTCCTGGCGCTACACTTTGTGACAGGATTGTCGATCTCACTTATCTTCCAAACCGCCCACATCACCCCAGAGGCCGCTTTTCCGAGTACGGATTCCACCGGAACCGTACCGGGCGATCGCATGAGTCATCAGCTCGCGACCACGTGCAACTACTCTCCTAAGAGTCCTCTGTTCTCTTGGTGCATCGGCGGATTAAATTATCAGGTAGAACATCACCTTTTTCCAGACATCTGTCACATCCACTATGCGAAAATCGCCCCTGTGGTCGCAGAAACAGCAGCTGAATTTGGTATTCCCTACTACAGTAAACTTTCATTTCTTTCGGCTTTAAAAGCCCACACCCGTATGATTCGGGAACTTGGCCAGCCCGTAGCTTCGCTACAAAAAGCCTAAATCAATTTACATGCAAACTAGAAAAAATAATGCCTCCCCAGCGGGGCGCTCAGCAGCACCCGGAAGAGCAAACGCCAATTCTGGAAGGCCTCAAAGCCAGGACCGCAGAAGACAAGCGAAAAAGAAGCCTGTCTCCCAAATCGACCCCGCACTTCTCACTAAGAAGGCGATCGCTACACCTCGTACACAAGAGGAAGCACCTGCGCCCTCGGTACCCTTTGCGCGACTAGCGCTACCAGAAATACTTCTCCAAAATGTGCGCAGAAAGGGCTACGAGGTCCTTACGCCGATCCAGGAACAGGCTATTCCAGCACTACTGGAAGGCCAAGATGTCCTCGCTCTCTCCCGTACAGGTTCCGGAAAAACGGCGGCGTTCCTGCTGCCATTAATTACGAAGCTGATGAAACGCCCTGCCCTGCGCAGTGCCCTGATCCTTACCCCTACACGTGAGCTCGCCCTACAGATCGAAGAAGAATTTAAAAGCCTGGCAGTGGGTACTAACTTGCGCGTGGCCACTTTTATCGGAGGGACTTCACTGCCACAAGATCTACGGAAATGTCAGGCGCGCCAAGAGGTGCTCATCGCGACGCCCGGCCGCTTACTGGATCTTGTGAATCAGCAGGCCCTGAAACTGGATAAAGTAGATACCCTTATCCTTGATGAATTTGACCGCATGCTCGACATGGGATTCGTCCACGACGTGCGGCGCATCGTTACGCTGGTGGGCACACGCGAGCAAACGGTGCTTTTCTCTGCCACGATGGACGACAGCCAGCGAAAAATCATCAGCAGCTTGCTGGAGAAGCCTGTGGAAATTCGTATCCACCACAGTGGCGCGGCAAATGAGCAGGTAGATCAGGAAACCATCCAGTTGAGAGAAGGGGAGGATAAATTTTTAGCCCTACAGCAGCTTTTAGGGCGCTCTGACATGGAAAAAGTGATCCTATTCACCGAAACTAAGCGTCTGGCCGACCGCCTCACCAAGAAATTAGTACGAGAGGGCATCACCGCGGGCCAAATCCACGGCGACAAATCCCAAAACTTCCGAAATAATGTCCTCCAAAAGTTCAAAAACGGCGGCATACGGGTTTTAGTGGCTACCGATGTGGCAGCACGCGGGATCGATGTGCAGGATGTCAGCCATGTTATTAATTACCAGCTACCCCAGACCATGGATGCTTATATCCACCGGGTGGGACGTACTGGCCGTGCCGGCAAAAGCGGTAAAGCCATCACCTTCTTGGACCCGAAGGCCTAAAACCTGACAAGGACTGACACAAGCAGCCCTACAGCTTGCTCCTTCTCTAAATTACGAGTACTTTAGTCTTCCTAAAAAGAAGAAAAAAGCACCATAAGCACATAGAGAAGGAGCATGCTAAAAATTTTACACACCGCAGATTGGCATCTAGGAAAGCGTCTACAAGAGTTTTCCCGATTAGACGAACAGCGCGCAGTATGCGAAGAGCTCATACAGCTGGCTGAGGAACAGAATGTCGACCTGGTCCTACTCGCAGGAGATATTTTTGACACTTTTAATCCAAACCATGAGGCAGTAGAGCTGCTGTACCGGACCCTGCGCCGCCTATCGAAGGGGGGACAGCGTCCGATCATCGCCATCTCTGGAAATCACGACAGCACCCAGTTTATCGAGGCCCCCGACCCACTGGCCCGAGAACTCGGTATTCTATTTTACAGCCGCTACGACACCGTGCTCCCTCTGGGCAAGTTAGAGAGCGGCATCGAAATTACCGCCTCCGCCCCCGGCTTTGTGGCCCTACGCCTTCCCCAGCATCCCTTTCCTATTCGCATCCTGCTCGCGCCCTACGCGAACGAGGTACTACTCAAACGCTACCTGGGAGAAGAGGACCGGGAAGAAGCCCTACGCGAACTCTTAAAACACCGCTGGCAAGAGCTGGCCGACACCTATTTTGACACCGAGGGCGTCAATCTCTTCATCGGACACTTTTTTTTCATGCCCGAAGGCGCGCAGCCCGAGCCCGAGCCCGAAAGTGAGCGGAGCATCTTGCATGTAGGCGGCACCCAAGCCCTTTTTACCTCGAGCATCCCCGCCGGAACACAGTATGCCGCCCTCGGACACCTGCACCGCTGCCATCAGGCGGACCCGAAAAGCCCCTTCCCGATTTATTATGCCGGAAGCCCCTTAGCCTATTCCTTTAGCGAAGCCGAACAGCATAAACACGCGGTATTGGTAGAGGCCCTTCCGGGCCAAAAGGTCCGCACTGAAACATTGCCGCTCCACAGTGGCCGCCCCCTCTACCGGAAACGCTTTACCAGCACGCCGGAAGCACTCAACTGGCTAGAAGCACATCCTCACTGCCTCGTCGAAATCACCCTTTGCGTGGAGGAAGCCATCGATGCGGTCAGCAGAAAACAACTCCTGCAAGCCCACCCCGGGATCGTGCACCTCATCCCAGAGCGTCAGGGACAGCGCAGCGCCACACAGGCGATTCGGGCTGCCGACCTCGAAAAAGATATGCTCAGCCTTTTTCACATGTATGTGGAAAGCAGCCAAGGACAGCCACCCTCCGAAGAGCTCCTCACCCTCTTTAAAGAAATTACTAGCCAAGAAAATCCCTCCTCATGATCCCATTACGACTCGAAATCGACGGCCTGTACTCCTATAAAGAAAAACAGGAGCTGGACTTTCGGCCCCTAACAGCAGCAGGGCTCTTCGGAATTTTCGGAGCCGTGGGCTCGGGCAAGTCCTCCCTGCTGGAAGCCATCCTCCTCGCCCTCTATGGCAGCACAGAGCGACTGGCGGATCGGGGAGAAAAAACGAGCATGCTGCATGTCAACAAAAACACACTCACCATCGCGTTTGAATTTTTAGCGGGCCCAGAAAATCGCCGACATTATCTCGCACGCTATCAAGTCAAGCGGGACACAAAAGACCGGCAAAAAATCAAGCCCGCCGAGCATACGTTTTACCTGCGTGATGAAGCCGACAGCGACTGGCTACCCCTGACAGAAAAAGCAGAAGAGCTGCTCGGCATGAAAAAAGAGCATTTTAAGCGGACGATTATCATTCCCCAGGGTAAATTCCGGGAGTTTATCGACCTGACGCCCGGCCCACGTGCGGACATGATGAAAGAGCTCTTTCAGCTGGAACGTTTCGACCTGGGAGGAAAAACTAAGAAGCTCCTCGAGGTGTTGAAAATCGAAAAAGTTCAGGTGGAAACCCAGCTGGAGCCACTCCAGGAAGTGGAAGAGACGCTGCTGACGCAGCAAAAAGAGCTGCTCCAACAGGCTAAAAATGAGGCCCTGTCCTTAGCCGAGCAGCTGCTGCAAGCAGAAGACTCCTACAAGAAAATACTCGAATGGAAGCGGCTTGAGGATGCCCTTCGACAAAATGAGAACGCGCTCAGGCTGCTCCTCGCTCAAGCGCCCGAAATGCAGCAAAGAGCGGCCCGTTTGCAAACGCAGCGCATGCTACAAACGGAACTTCTTCCCACCTTTCACCAGCTGGAAGAAGCACGGGGGGAGCTAAGCACACTGTCAGAAAGCTTAAGACAGCTGGAAACACAATGTGTCTCGGAAGAAAATCACCACCAGCAACTACAAGCGCTCAAACTCGAGCTCGATAAAAAAGCAGACCAGCAGCCTGAACGACAAGCGAAGGTGCGTGACTTAGAATTGATGCTGCGCATCAAAACAGTAGAAGAACTCGAACTAGGCGCCGCCCAGCAGGTGAAGCTGCTCCAACCTCAGCAGCAAGAGGCGCTGGCGTATTTCCAGGCTCTGGAACAGCAGCTCACCAAAGAGGAGGACCTACTCCGTGCTATCCCGGCCCCCGAACTCGGGCGCATCGGGGACCTCCACAGTAGCTTGCAAATGGCCGAGCGCCTACAACGGCAGCGAATCACCCTGGAGGCAGCCTTTGCGGAGGCTGAGAGAAAGGTAATCCAACACCAAGCAGCGCAACGTGTACTTTCAGCACTGCTTCCAGAGGCCTATCCGACCTGGCAGGACTGGCTGGAGTACCTGCAGTTAGCGCAAGAAGAGCTTGAGAAAAAGCGAGAGACCTTTAACCTTCGGAATGCCCTTCGCGTACATCGCCATGCCCTGACTCCGGGAATGCCTTGTCCACTCTGCGGCGCTGAAGAACATCCCCTCCCACTGGCTGAAACGGATGCAGATGAAGAGTGGGAGCATTTAGAAAAAGCACTTCAAGCAGGTAAGGCACATATCCAAAAAGCCTTACTTAATAAGCAGCAAGCAGAAAGGCTTGAGCAGGATATCGCCTTTGCAAGTAGTAACTGGCAGGAGAAAAAAGTTGAGCTAGCGCAAATCGAGCAGGAAGAGCAGCTCCTCGTAAAAAGCTGGCAAGAAATGGGGCTCGCGAGTAGGGAGGCCGCAGGCCAACACCTGAAGCACTTGAATTACGAAGCAGAGAGACGAAACAGCTTGGAGCGCAAGCTGCAAGAGCAGCGCCGACAGCTAGACAAAGCCAGGAAAGACGCTGAAGCAGCGGCAGAGCGTCTACGACAGGTCGAACAGGACCTTCGCGAACAGCAGTTGCGGCGTGCCTCGCTGGAATCGCAGATCACAGATGGTGCCTTTCTCGCCAGCTACAGGCCACAAGCGCCCGATCGTTTGCGCGAAATGGTGGAGCGCGTCAAGCGGGATATCGAGGAAGTCAGCATCAAGTTACAGAAGGCACAGCGTGACCTGGAAGCGAGTCAAGAGCAGTTAGCACGTCTGCGCGGGCGTATGGAGGCTTTGGGCCAAGCCCATGCCAAAACAAAGGCAAAGGCAGTGCAGCTTCATAAGCTACTGGAGCAGAAACTGGCTGAGAAAGGGCTAGATGCAGTGACTTTCGAGGAACTACGGCGGGAGAAGATCGCCATAACGGAGGAAGAAGCCATTCTCAAGCAATTTGACGAAGAGAAAACCCATCATCTAAAGCAAAGCCAAAGCCTTCGGGAAGCCTTAGGAGAGCATCGGGCCTCTGACGTGGATGTAGCACAGGCCAAGCAAGTGCTGGAAGAAAAGCGGGAAGAAAAAGGAGCGCTAGAGACACGAATAGCTTTATTAGAGGAGCGTAGTAAGCAACTCAGCGAAGCTTGGACTAGAAAGCAGGAATTGACTGTGCGCTACCATGCGCTACTGAAGCGGGAAGGACACCTGAAGATCATGGAAGGCTTATTTAAGGGAAGTGGTTTTGTAAAGTATGTGAGCACCATTTACTTGGAAGAGCTCTGCGCCACGGCGAACAAGCGCTTCCATCGGCTAACCCGGAATGCACTGAGCCTGAAAATCGACCAAGAGAATACCTTTTGGGTCATCGATTACCTGAATGGAGGTAACGAGCGTCTGCTCAAAACCCTATCCGGAGGACAGGCCTTTCAGGCATCGCTTTGCTTGGCTTTGGCGCTGGCGGAAAAGGTTAAGGCACTCAATCAGGCGGACAAGAGCTTTTTCTTTTTGGATGAAGGCTTCGGAGCACTAGATAAAGCCTCACTGCATATTGTATTCGAGACACTAAAAGCCCTGCTACAGGAAAATCGCGTGGTAGGTATTATTTCCCATGTAGAAGAACTTCAGCAGGAAATCAGTGTCTATGCACAGGTAAAGCTTGATCCAGAAAAGGGTAGTCAAGTAAGCTATTCTTATAGCTAGAAAAACGAAAATGCTTTGGCATGGGCCTGAAGGGGGGGGCTAATTGGGCCAAAAAGATTCCTTAGCAGAGATAATCCCCGCATAATAAGGGTAACTGACCCTACCTAGCGCCAGCGAAAGCTCCGCGCGTCCAGAGCGCGCATCGTACATAGAATTCCTTCCAGGTGATCGAGCTCATGCTGCACCAGCTCCGCGCGATAATCGTGGAAGGTGGCTTCTTGTAGGTGCCCTCCACCGTCCTGATAAGACACGGTAATGGAGCGATGTCGTTCGACCTGAACCAGTAGATTTGGGAAACTCATACAGTCATCCCAAAGGGTAAAACGTTCTTCACTCAGGTGCTTCACAGTCGGATTTACCATCACCAAAGGCTCTTCTATTTCGATGTAGATGAGCCGCTTGAGGATACCTAATTGGGGAGCTGCGATTCCGCGACCGAAGCCATAGCGCCGACGTACGTCCTGCATGGCCTCTCGCAGCTGTGCGACCCAGTCCTCTACTTCTACCCAGTCCGCCTCGGTCACAGGATCACAAATGACATAGAGGCGCGGATCTCCTAGTTTTAAAATAGCATCAGCTGTCTTCGGTAGTCGCATGGGCATGATGGAGGTTTTTAGGTGCCGAAATACGCATTGAGTTCTTCTACCATACCTGCTTTTTCATGTAAATCCTTCAGAATACGGCCTTTTTCAAGTAAAACGATGCGATCACAAAGATCCGTGACATGTGCTAAATCGTGACTAGAGATCAAAAAGGTTTTGTTTCCTGTATCGATAAAGTGCGCGATAAGGCGCTTCAAATGTACCTGTGAGCTCGGATCTAAATTCTCGAATGGTTCGTCTAATAGGATGAGCTCAGGATTCCCCATTAAGGCCGCGACGATACCCACCTTTTTGATGTTGCCTTTCGAAAAGTCCCGCAGATACTTCTTTTTTCCGATGATTTCATCGTTTAAAAAAGTCTCGAAGGGCGCCAGATGCTCGAGCACATCCGCCTCTGACATCCCGTAAAGTCGTCCCAGCACCCGGAAATATTCATCCGGTGTGAGGTAGGTGAGCAGCATGTGTTCGTCGAGGTAAGCGCCTACAAACTTCTTCCAAGACTCCTCCTTCGCTACTTCTACTCCGTTAATCAGCACCTTGCCCTCCGTGGGGCGAATAAGGTCTAAAATTGTACGGAAAAGCGTGGTTTTTCCAGCACCATTATTGCCGACCAGGCCAAAGCAGGTTTTCCGCTGAATCACAAGCGCTGGGATGTCCAGCACGACTTGCTCTTTGTATTGTTTTCTCAGGCTATTAATTTCTATCATAATTCTTGTCTAAATGAGGCAGAGATGGCGTAGCGATTTTTCCATAAATAATGGGTAAAAGCGCGCGTGCTGAGGGGAAGCAGCAGAATGCCGAGCAGCCCCACAGCCGTCACGGCCCATAGCCCGGCTACCTGCCCCGCACCGAATAGCACAAAAGGAAAGTATATCAAGTAGGGCGTTACACCGATCGGAAGGATCATCAAAAACTGCATCAGGCCCACTCCTTCATAGTTAAACATCGCCCCCTTATTAATGTCCATAGGCTTTGGCTTCCAGGAAGCCAAAAGTGCCAGCAGCGGCATCGTCACACCGACATTAAAACAGAGGCCGGCAAGGTGAATCAGGAGTATCGCGGAATCGAAATAGACATAGGGTAGCGTTACCAGAAAGCAAAGCACCGAGATAAAGGCAAAAAGAAGAAATTTCCCTTTGACCAGGGCCTCCACACCTGCTTTTTGCGTCAGGAAAAAATCATAATTGGAAGAATTCCAACTTAAAAATAGCTGGCTATACTGTATCATAAAAGATCCAGTGAGGAAAATGCCTGCAAAGAGGAAAAAGTGCCCAAATCCCTCTTCAGACTGATAGGCTGGATTAAGGTAGATGATAAGCCCATAAAGCAGAAAAAAAGCCGACATAATCAAGTAGGTACGACTCTTTTTATGCCTACGGATAAGCTGCCACTCGACATTCGCCATCTCTCCCGCCAATCCGAAACGATTCAGAAATGGTAAATTACTACTAACAGCCTGCTTTTCTTCTTGCTCCAAAAGGTCCACATACATATGCGCTAAGTAGTAGCGGTGTACGAAACGATAGGCACCCAAACAGGCTGCCAGCAGGGCTAGGAAAGGCCAGGGCGCCTGCAAGGACCAAGCGAAAACAGGAGCAAATAGATTTCCGAGTTGAAAATACCCCAGATAAGTCCCACCGGCCGTAACTACCAAAATGAAAAATACCACTAAAATCCCTACTAAACTATCTCCAAACTGTTGCTTATAAAAGAGCATGCTGGTGTGCAGCAGCATGCTGCTCAGAAAGATAGCCCCAAACCAAGAGATGGCCGAGCCAAATCCATATTCAGGCGCTAGCTGCGTGAATGCAAAAGGAGCAAAAAGCAGTATCGGAATCAAGGTTAAAGGAGATACATAGGAGCGAAGCAGGAGAAAGTGCACCAAGCGCTTTTTCGCTAAGGGCAGCAAAAGGTAACGTTCCACCTCTAGGACAGGAAGCTGCTGTAAAAAATAGCGGTACAGAAACTCGATCAAGAAAAACAAGATCAGGTTCGCCTGTAGGACACTGAGGACATCCGCCTCCCCACTTAGCTCACGGATAATCGGACTTAGGAAAGCACCCAGCAGCAAGACGTATGCCAGTAACACGATAGCCAAAAACCCTAAAAAAAGGTTCGCTGCCAGTGACTTGCCGAAGCTCGTAGAGCGGGTAAACTGCTTGAATTCTAAACGAAGAAGTTCTGTTAACATGGCTTGTAAATAAAAAAAGAAAATTACAGAAAAAAAAGATAACTCGGGCGGTTTAAACATTTAAATATCCTGTGTGCGCTTCTTTTTTTGGCGCTGGCGCAAAAAAAGGAATGGAAAGCCGCAAGCCTCTCCATCGAAAGTAGCGGGCGAAAGGGTCGAATGGATAAAAAAAAGAATACCCAAGTTTCTTATGTATATAATTTTTTTATATATTTAGACATCTAATGTACTGAACGCGCATGTCGAATAATAATTTAATCAAGGGAAGCTTGCAGACCATCATTCTCAAACTGCTGGAGGAGAATGAGAAAATGTACGGTTATGAGATCACCCAGCGGGTAAAAGAGCTGACCGAAGGGGAAATCAAAATAACCGAAGGTGCCCTCTACCCTGCCCTGCACAAGTTGGAAGCAGAAGGACTGCTGACTACCGAAATACAGCAAGTGGACAATCGAGTGCGGAAATACTACAGCCTGACTAAGGATGGGCAGAAAGAAGTCAGCGCCAAGATGTCCGAGTTGCAAGGCTTCGTCGCCAACCTGCAACGAATTTTAGACCCAGAGTGGAAACCGGGCTTGGCTTAAAAGGGTCACACACCGTGCGCTACGCATGGCGTGGCGAAAGCATAGGAGTCTTAAAAAGGCAAGAAAATAATTAAAATAGACCAATACAAGTACCCCTCGCGTGCATGGCGGAAAACTTTGCGCACATTTAGAGAAACCAAAACTATGCGTTCATTAAGCCACATAGAACTCCAAGAAATCCGCAAGACCATCATGCGGAAAGAGATTTCTTCAGCAGAAATCCTGATGGAAGTGTACGACCACTTTATCAGTCATCTGCAGGAATTTCCTGAGCAAGAGTTCCATCCACAACTTTTTGAGTTGGATGAGAAGTTTAGCTACGCCTACTGTCATGCCTTACAGGCCAAATTCAAAAAAGCTGCCCATGCAGACATCAGCAAAACCCAGTGGCATGTCATCCGCAGCTATTTCTGTGCCGGGCGATGGGCCTATCTTATAGGTTTGATAGCAGTTGCCATCTACTTAAGCACTTATTTTCAAAGTCCTACCGAAGTAAAAATGATTCTTTTTTCACCCTTCCTACTCTTGTTCGGATTTCAATTCGTCTATAGTTATCAAAGCTTTAAGCGCATGAAGCCTATTCGAGAAAATTTTAAGGGTACAGGGGTGCCCATTCAATCTTCTTTGGCTGGCTTTTTTGAGAACCGGGCCTCGCTCCCACTTCTGCTGACTTATGCCTTTATCAGTTTCCCGACGCTCATGCTGAAATGGGATCCTTTAGAGCATATAGCGCCACAAATAGCTGTAGTCTTTTCGGTAATGGTTACACTTTATGCTGTATCCTTATTAAAAGTCTGGAAAATCAAATCTAAAACGGCTTTGATATGAAATTAACTGAAAAAAATATCGAAACCCTGCATTACCATATCAATGCCAAACAAATCCCATACATCGAGGTAAGAGATGAGGTATTGGATCATTATCTGTCGGCCTTGGAACAGGAGGAGGAACGATCCATGGAAGAGGTTTTGGCTGAGTTGGATCAGACTTTTAACTGGTCCACGATCCGTCAAATGGAAAAGCATCAATTAGGCCTGGCGGCCAAAAAATTAAATCATTTATTGCTAACAACACTAACAAGTCAAATTCCCAATAAGATAGCCTTTGCCATCCTTGCCTTACTTTTGGCTTTGAACTACAGCCTTTACTCCTTTATTGGCTATCCTTCCTTTGCAAACCTTACGCTTCTGATGGTATTTACTCTACTTGCTTTAGCGGCCTATGCTTCACGAAACATCCCTTTTTTGTCTGAGCAAAACAAAACGAAAAAGGCAATCCATGAAGCAGCGTTCAAGAAGCACTTGTCCTATTTCAATATACTGAATGTCGTTTTGCTAATTCCATCGATTCTGCTAAGCTACCATGGTTATCAAGGACCTAGTCAAGCTTTGATTATTTGTTACAGCTTTATTGTTCCATCAGTAGCTATATTAATTTATAGCACAATCAATCAGGAACCCTTGGCAATTACTCAATAACTGCTTAAATATTCTATAACCACTTAAAACGGCAATCTGAATCCTCATGAGAGCGCTTACAGAAACCGAAATTCAAACCATCCGAACAAGGCTCGATCGTTGTTTGATTGCATATCAAGAAATCTACGATGAGTTGTTAGATCATTATATCTCGGCTTTAGAACAAGTCCCGTCTGAGGGATTTTTACAAAAGAAAGAAGAACTAGACGATACTTTTTCTTGGTCAGTTATCAAGGTGATGGAAAAAGAATTGGAAAAATCTGCTTGGAAGGAGTTTTTACGAACCGCTCGATCAAGCTATCAAATCTGGACCTTGGGCTGGAAAAAACTTGTCATCCTCCTACTTGTAGGTTTACTAGCTATTCCAGTATTTCAGTTTTCAGGACCGGAAGGGACTTACATCGCTTCTGTTTTGATACTGTTTTCTTTGGTAGGCTTTTCTATCTATTATAATAAAAGCAAATATGGATTTAGCTGGTCTTTAGCCCCAAGCGAGCATAAACCTAGATACGTCTTAGCCAATCAGTTTTTCGGCTCTCATGTATTCATCTTTGGGATCACCAATTTATTCGCTCAATTGATACCAATATTACTTAAAAATACCCCCTATGCTTATTTGACCCCTTACTTCTTGGTCTCATGTAGCATTCTATTACTCGCTTTCTGTTGGGTGACTTTCAATGCTACCAATCTCAAAACCTTAAAACTGATAAAACCATGAAATTGAACCAGGGCCAAATTGATATCATCAACAAAGAGCTTTCAAAAGCTAAAATATACTATTGGGACATTCAGAATGAATTGTTAGACCATATTGCCTCAGAGACGGAGCAATTGATGAAGAAAGGATTGGATTTTGACACGGCATTTTATCAAGCCCGCCAAAAGGTAAATCCTGAAAAATTCCAAATGAATGTACTCATGGCTACCCATTTGTCAAAAATGAAGTCAATTTTCAAATCGTTCTTTGAACCGATGATTTTGATCAAGTCTCTCTTGCTAGCTGCTTTGATCATATTAGTGGTGAACGGTACTGGCCTTGAAATCCCTTTTACCATCAAATGGATGAAAATCTCCTTCATGGTCCTCATCAGCTTTTTGATTGCATTGACTTTCAAAAAGAAACTGATACAAAACTCAACTATAGTCGCCTCTTGGAACTCTTCTTGGTTGGTTTTCTCCTTAATGTTGCCGGTAACAAATTATGATTTGCTTCTCAATCTAGGGTGTACCCCTCCTACCATTTTGAGGTTAAATACATTTTGTATTTCTTTTCTATTTATCATTGGATTTACGATGACAATCCGTGAAATTCAAAAATTGAAGACTGTATGAAAATTTCCCCAAAAGAAAATCAATACCTTACTTTTCCCATAATTGATAAGTGGAAGGATGGCGATATGGTGGAAGACGTTAAACCTATGCTTTATTCCCTATTCAAACCAAGCATTCAGACGTACCTCGGTTCTTGGTTTAAATATAACCCACAAGACATCAAAGGATCTCTTTCCATTCCAACTTTAATTATTCAAGGAACCAATGACTTACAAGTTACGGTAGATGAAGCAATAACTCTAGCCAAAGCACAACCAAAGTCGACTTTAGTTTTCATTGAAGATATAAATCATGTTTTGAAAATAATAGATGAGGATCCTCAGAAAAATGCTGCTTCTTATAACAACCCTGATTTACCTAACTCAGAAGAGTTAATAAAGTCAATTATCGAACATATTTATAGCAAATGAACTAAATATTTCCCACATGCTTACGCTAATTGGAATAACATTAATCAGCTTCGGTTTTTTGGTGAAGGCCTTCCCAAAATTAATTTCGGGTTATAACACCATGTCCCAGCGGCAACAGGAAAATATAGATATAGAAGGTTTGTCGACCTTCATGAGAAATACTTTCTTGGCTATGGGCTTTTTGGTGGTGATGGGCCATATGCTTTTGAAAGCAGTAAATCAACCGACTTTATCGGACTATTTCGCTCCCTTGGTGATTGTAGCAGGAGCAATTGTTATGGTTGTCAAAGGAAGGCAATTTGATCATAACCCAGAGAAGTTTGTCAATTCTAAGTTTAAAGTACTATTTACCGCTCTCGTTCTAATGGGCGCCTTGATAAGCGTTATCTATGGCATCCTTCCATCCCAACATGAGATCAAGCAGGAATCGGTGACCTTTTCCGGAGCCTATGGCACCGAATTAAAATTTTCAGAGATCGACTCCATCGCCTTAACCGATCGGATCCCAAAAATACTTTCACGTACCAACGGATTAGGTGTCGGCCAAATCAAAAAAGGAGCCTTCCGTATAGAAGCTATTGGCAAAGCACACTTGCTGGTACATGCTTCATCAGGCCCCTACCTGGTGATCACCACCAAGTCCGGAGAAACGATGATCGTCAACTATAAAAACAAAACGAAAACAGATCAAATCTACAGGGAAATACAAGCTAAAATTTAACGTGTTGTACTTGTAAATAACGCCAATCTGAACCCCATGAGAGCACTTAATGAAACCGAAATCCAGCTGATCAAAGCACGACTCGATCGTTGCTTGATTGCGTATCAAGAAATCTACGATGAGTTGTTAGATCATTATATCTCGGCTTTAGAGCAGGAATCAGCAGAGAATTTTTTGAAGAAGAAAGAAGAACTGGACGATACTTTTTCTTGGTCAATTATCAAGGGAATGGAAAAGGATCTTCAAAAAATGGCTTGGAAGGAATTTACAAAGGTAGTGCTATCCAGTTTACAGCTTTGGAAATTAGGCTGGCTTAAAGTAATCGCAATCCTCCTCGTTTCCATAGTAGGCTATCTGGCTTTTTTGTATGCAGGACCAGAGTACTTTTATACAATTTCATTAATTAGTATAGGAACGCTATTGGTAGCGATCATTTATCATCACAGAAAAGACATTGGATTTAATTACTCCTTAGACCCCTCGAAACACCAACCGAAAAAAGTGCTTCAAACAACTATCTTTTTCTCATTTGTTTTTGCTTTTAATCTGATCAACTTATTTGCCCAATTGATCCCCAAACTGCTCAATAATTCCTCGTATGAGCAATTTGCTCCTATAGTTTTCCTGATTGCGGGATCGCTTTTGATTGCCATGTCACTGACAATCTATCAGTCTATCAATCTAAAAACGTTTAAATTGATCAAGCTATGAAACTATCCAAAGACCAAATCGAACAACTCAAAAAGATGATTTCCCGCAAGGGTTACCCATACATCGATGTACAATACGAGATTTTAGACCATGTGGCCTGCAAGATAGAAGAACTGATGGCACTTGACCCCAAACTATCCTTGGAAGCTGCCTTTGCCAAGGTACATGCCTCCTTTGGGATTTTCGGGTTTTCAGATTTGGAAGAGTCTTACCTAAAAATGATAGAAAGACGGTTTCGAAGATATTATTGGGAGGAAATCAAAACTGTTTTTAGCGGCGTTAAAATTTTCATTCCACTAGGGATTGGGTTGGCCATGTATCAAGCCTCCTTATTGGTTCCTGATCTCAAAACATGGTATTTCATCATGATTGCCGCCTTGCTTATACCGATGGTCGGGATGTTTTTCAACTACCGAAAACAGCATGCTAAGTACAAGCAATACGCATCGTATACAGCTCAAAACGTACTTTTCGTGTACTTCAACCTAGGACTACAAATCTGCCTACAGGGACGTATCTTCCTCACCAATCCTGAAAACCTGTTCGACTCCATCTTTACACAGGTGTTTTTCGGTTTGATCATAGCCATTATGGCCTTTTTGTTTCTTAGCTTCTTCTTTCTGCCCAAGGTTCTCAACAGAAATATCGCGGAAACAGAAAAGTTGGTAAAGTTGTATGGAGAGGTGGGGAAGGAATCCTAAAATGTAATTTTTTTTCCATCTCGCTTTTTAAGGAGAGCATCTCCTAATGGAAAACTTTTAAAAAATTAAATACTGATCCTAAAAATATTTTGGCCTACGGCCAAAAAACAAAAAATCTCGCCCACTTTTTGTTCAGCGCCCAATCAGAATTTAACCCTTTTCACTATGCACCGCGCTGTACGTACCCTTCTGCTCATCACCAGCTTGAGCCCCATTACTGCCGCTTTCGCTCAGCAGGAACTCCAACAAGAAAATCGACAGGAAAATCGAACCGATATGCTGCTCGAAATACGCAAACTCAGCGGCCAACTCGAACTCCTGCAGCGAGAAAATGAAACCCTACACCAAAACCTCGACCTTACCAGCAAAAGCCTCCAAGAACTCATCCGAGATAAAAATGTCTCCGATGAAACCCGCTATGCCCTCTTGAAATCAGGGATCAAGCAGGAAGTAGCCCTCTACCGCAAACTAAGCGAACAGACGATCCACCTCAAGTCAAGACTCACCGACCAAGAGTACCAAAGCTTTATCCTCTCACTCGGAAGCATGGAGGCCAGCCCCCTAGGTTTTTCCTTCGAAGAGGTCCTGATGAACACGATTAAACAACATGGTGTCTTCGAGTCTAAAGCAAAAATCGACCGCTTCCTCGCCGTCGGGAGCTCCCTGATCCAAAGCCCCATCACCGCAGCACTCCCCTTCGTCTCCCAAGCAGTGGCCGCCTCTAACGCACTGCTAAACGTGGCCTACACCTCCATGATGACCGAAAAAAAACCGGACTTCAACAAACTGCAGCAACTGGAAACGGACCTGATGCGCTACCTACACTACTTCTCGGCACTAGACCGCGCGAATGCGAGCCATGCTTCCTCCCAGAGCGCCAGAATCGACCAGGTAGAAAAAATTCAAACTGAACTTAGCCTCCGCCTCCAGCAGGATAGCCAGAAACTCGGCATGCCCCTCCCCAAAAGAGAACCCTCCGAAAACATCGACGACTACCTGAACCGCAGCATGCTTTCCTTTAAGCCCGATCGCCTGGACGCCCACTTCCTGGCTTTGGAAAACAAGTACCGACTCCCGGACGGACGGGTCAACTATGCCTCTCTCCTGCAGCGTGAGGAAGGACTAAAAGCATTTCATGCCCAGGCCAGTAATTTGGTGGACCTCGGCAAGCGCTTTATCGTTTCCTATGAAGCCTACATGGAAGCAAATGACCGCTACCACAGGGAACTGCTGGATGCGCTGGCTTTGGCGCACGCCAATAAAATCATCCAGGCCCGAAAAATCAATGGATTGGAAGAGAGCCCAGAACAGCGCTATTCTGCCATACGCCAGCAACTCAGCCAGAAAAAAGCACTCCGTGATCAGGGCATTCGGAATAGCATCAATTTACCCGATCTCGCCTGGCAGATCGAGCGCACAGAAGAACTGCGCTACTACTAGTAAGGCAAGCGAGCCCTGCTTCAAAAGCCGCCTTGGAACCGCTTTGGCCAGACTAATAGCCATATTTACCCTTCCAGCGGGCAGCTAAAAAGCGGCGCAGCTCCTGTTCACGGGGATTTTCGCCGGGGGTATAGAGGGTTTTGCCCGATAGGGCCTCCGGCAAAAACTCCTGCTCGGCAAAATTTCCCGGAAAATCATGGGCATAGCGATAGCCAGCCCCATAGTTTAACTCTTTCATCAGGTGGGTCGGCGCATTGCGCAAGTGGAGCGGCACAGGTAAATCCCCCGTCTCCCGCACCAGCTGCTGGGCCTGATTAATGCCCACATACGCCGCATTACTCTTTGGCGAGCTCGCCAAGTAGGTCACGCACTGCGCCAGCGGAATCCGAGCCTCCGGAAAGCCGATGACACGGACAGCGTCCATACAAGACATGGCCAGCAGCAGCGCATTTGGATTCGCATTTCCGATGTCCTCCGAAGCCAAAATAACCAATCGCCGCGCTATAAAGGTCACTTCTTCACCACCCTCTATCATGCGGGCCAGCCAGTAAAGTGCCGCATTCGGGTCCGAACCCCGAATCGACTTGATAAACGCTGAAATAATATCGTAATGCTGCTCACCATCTTTGTCATACAAGCTGACATGGCGCTGAGCCACCTCCATGACACGCTCATTTTTCAACAGACAAGGGGTTTCCGTGCTGGCCTGCACCACCAGCTCGAAGAGGTTGAGCAGCTTTCGCCCATCCCCGCCCGATAGCCGAAAAAGTGCCTCCGTCTCTTCCAGCTGCACCTTTCGGGAGCGAAGATACGGATCCCGCTCTAGGGCCTGTAGCAGCATTTTTTCCAGGTCCTTCGGTCCCAAAGCCTTCAGTGTCAGCACCTGGCAGCGCGACAGCAAAGCGGCATTTACCTGGAAAGAAGGGTTCTCTGTAGTGGCACCGATTAAACGAACCTGGCCCTTTTCTACGGCCGCCAACAGCGCATCCTGCTGCCCCTTGTTAAAACGATGGATCTCATCGATGAACAGAATAACCCCTTGCTGGAACTTGGCCTTGGCGATTACCTCGCGGATATCTTTCACCCCCGAGCTGATCGCGCTAAGCGTATAGAAAGGCAGCTTCACCTCATTCGCAATTACATTCGCCAGCGTGGTTTTCCCTACACCAGGAGGCCCCCAGAGCAGTAGCGAAGGCACTTGCGCACTGCGAATCGCTCGATGCAGAAAAGCCTCCGGCCCCGTGAGATGCTCCTGCCCGATAATTTCCTCCAGGCGGCTAGGGCGTAGGCGTTCCGCCAATGGGGCATCAGGATTCGCGTACATCTTGCTCCTCCTCTGCCAGTTGCTTCAGCACACGCGCCAACTGCTCCACGTGCGCATCCTGAATATCAAGATGAGTCACAAAACGCACTTGCTGCGCACCGAATTTAACCCCATAGACACCATGAGCCGCCAACTGCCGCAAAAAATCCTCTGGCTTACGATTCGCTAAGCGGGCGATTACGATATTTGTCGCTACAGGCAGCACCGCCTCCACAGCCGGATACTCCTGAAACAGCTTCCCAATAGCCCGCGCACGGGCATGATCTTCTGCCAGGCGCTCCACATGGTGCTCCAGTGCATACAATCCTGCCGCTGCAAGCATGCCTGCTTGGCGCATGCCACCACCGAACACTTTGCGCACCCTGCGCGCCCGATGAATAGTCGCCCCATCCCCGAGGAGAACAGAGCCCACAGGACAGCCCAGCCCCTTGCTCAGGCAAATAGAAATGGTGTCAAATGCAGTCCCCCAGGCATGTTCAGCCTCTCCAGAAACCACTAAAGCGTTAAATAAGCGAGCGCCATCGAGGTGAAAGGCCAAACCCTTCGCGGCACATAGGGCACGAATAGGCTCCACCTCGGCCAAGGTATATACGGCACCTCCCCCTTTATTCATCGTGTTTTCTACCGCTACCAGGCTCGTCTCTGGCGCATGGACATCATCTGGATTAATAGCCGCCTCCACCTGCTCCGCAGTAATTTTGCCGAAGGCACCCGGCAGTAAACGTACGGAACTATGAGCGTTCGCCATGATCCCGCCTCCTTCGTACAGATAAATATGGCTATCCTGATGACAAATTACCTCCTTTTGGAAACCGGCATGCAAGCGGATCGCGATTTGGTTCGTCATGGTCCCAGAGGGACAAAACAAGCCCGCCTCCATGCCAAAGCGCTTGGCAAGCGTCTCTTCCAGGGCCCGGACGGTCGGATCCTCTCCGAACACATCATCCCCTAAGGGTGCCTCCCACATGGCCTGCTTCATGCCTGCTGTAGGTTGCGTTAGCGTGTCACTGCGTAAGTCTATGCGCATGTTAATTCTTTTTTAATTGAATAAACCGGGCCTTACTGGAGCCCTCTTGCCAAAGTTCCTGTATGGCTTTTCCCGCTGCCGCAGGTCGATCGGTAGCGATGATATCTCCCCCCGCATGTACCAGCTCTTGGTAAATCTGGTCTCCTCGCGCCTCTGCACGGCGATCTAAATTCCCCATGGTTCCCGCTATGGTGTACACCCCTAAAGCATGCAGCATGGCGTAGTGCTCGGGTTCCTGTGCACGGGTACCCGTAAAGGCGATCCAGCGATCCACCGGAATGCCCGTAGCTTGCATACGTGCTAACTCCTCCTCATTTCGAATGGTCACCGATAGCATTAAGTCTGCATCTAGGGCATGTACCTCCTGCGCATCAGCGGCAGAATAGGTAATGACGGCAGCATAGGGATTAGCCCCTGCATCCTGAATGGCAGCCACGACACGGGAAAAAGGCACTCCCCGCTTCACATCCACGGTTAAAAGGGCCTTGCCGCGCGCCCACCTTAAGGCCTCCTCGAAGGTCGGAATCTGAAAGTCAGTCTCCTTACCTGCAGCGTCTACTAAGCGAAGTGCCCGCAGTTGCTCAAAAGTCATTTCCGCCACAGCCCCACTGCCATTCGTCGTACGATCCACTGTCCGGTCATGCATTAGCATCAACACGCTGTCAACGCTCATCACAACATCAAATTCGATGATGGCAGGCACCTGTTCGATGGTGTGCTGAAAGGTTTCGATCGCATTTTCGGGAAAGCCGGGTGCGGGCCCGCCACGATGGGCAGAAACGAGTGGAAGCCGGTCCATCGTACGCTGATAAAACACCAGCGTCTCCTGAAAGTCAGCCAGTTGAATCCGATTTTCAGTTGCGGAATCTATCTCAGTAAGCAGCCCTTCTGCCGATGCTGAATCAGCAGAACGCTCTGAGGAACAGCTCTGAAGAAGAAAAACGGCCAGCAGCATGAAGTACATGCCACCTCGCATCTCATTGATTTTTTTCATATGGGATAAATTTGCTTTGGCCTTCCGGCCAAAAGAAACGCATACATTATTTTTTAAACCAGAAGCCACCTCCACTGCGTCGGTTAAAGGCCTCTTCCATGTCCTGAATCTCCAGGTTGAGGGCCTTCGTACTGATCAGCACCTCTACTAAGGAGATGCCCAAAGATACCAAGAGTGTGAACATACTCATAATAAAAATGGTGGCAGCGGCAAGTTCCGCTTGGATGTAGATAAAAAACATGCAAAGTACACAGAGTAAAAAGCTCACCATGCCACAAACCTGCATCCACTTAATGAGTGAAAGCCTGCGCTTTAGGTTTTGGATCTGGTCGATGAGTAGGTTTTCTTCCGGATTCTCGAGGTATTTTTTATGTAGCCCCCGAATGAGGCTGGCGATCGCTAAAAAACGATTCGTAAACGCCAGCATCATCAGCGTAATGGCCGAAAAAAGTAAAGCAGGTGTAGACAGTTGTAGTTCCATAGCTCCAATGTAGCTAGAATTCACATAAGAACAGGCGGGCTTCGCTAGTAAATGCACAGCGAACGGATAAAGCGAAGGGTAAAAAGGAAGCAATAGCTAGAAACACAAAAACCCGATCGCTCGGGTTTTTGTGTTTCAAAGATATTTTTTACGCTGACAGTTGACCGATGACCACCAAGTTTTCTAAGGTAGGAGATGCGCTCCCTCCTTTCGGTTCGATGGTGATGGCGAAGGCCCCTGCTTGCGCTACGGCATTCATCTGCTGCAGGCTAAACTTTTGCTCGGCATTAACTAGGCCGATCCCCACAGGTCCTTCATCGCCGATTGCCCATAGTTGGTAATCTTGCTCAGCGTCCAATGCTGCGAGTTGATTGACGGAGATAAAGACTTGCTCACGCTCCGCATCCCACCAAACATCTACCTGTGCCTCTTTTTGTATTTCAAAAGGTTCACCTTTCATCGGAATGCGAGAGAAGTTACCGGCAAGCAGCGTTTCCAGCTGCGTACTGGTTTCCTCGAAATTCACTTTATACTGCTCGGCGGATTCCGCTAGAACACTTTGCTCCTGAAGGAGTGCCGTGAAGCGGTTTTCTACGTCGTAATATTGTGTAGCGAAGTAAATCGCGAATACAGAAGCCACGACTGCTATTAAGGAGGCTGCGGCCGCATAAGCCTTCCATGGCTTCATACTCACCACAGGAGTTTCCTTCGTAGCAGAATCCTGCTGAGGTGATTCTACTGTAAGAGGTATCTCATTTTTACCCTCTTTTGATTTTGGTGCTTCTTCTTTTTCGATCGCATCTAAGGAATCGAAAATCTTGTTTTTCACAGACAAACTCGGTTTGACGGCAGCTTTTTGATCAAAGGCCTCCATCGCAAGTTCTATCTGTACCAGCTCTTCTCTAATTTCGGGATAAAGTTTCGCTAAGCGAACCACTTCCTCTCTTTCCCGCTCACTGAGCTCTCCTAACACGTAGAGCTCAAGCTTCCCTGACGATATGTAGGCTTGGATGTCCACTAAATTCTTTCTAAGTTCTTTTTTAATACACTAACAGCGGATCGGATACGTGATTTGACCGTACCTAAGGGGATATCGAATTCTTCAGCTATTTCAGAATGCGTATACCCTTTGAAATAAATACAATCAATGACGAACTTTTGCTCTTCATTCAGTCGATGCAACAGGTCTCGTACGCCGATCCCGTCCACAATTTCCTGAGTACCCGATTCACTTTCAATACCATATACGTACTCATCGATGGTATTGGTCTTACTGCTTTTCGAAAATTCTTTACTCCGTGTTTTATCGATCGCTGCATTCCTGCATATGTTCGCCATCCAGGTGTAAAGTCTTCCTTTTTCTTCGCTGTAGCTGTCTATCTTACGGGTGATTTTAATAAAAGCATCGTGGAAGACCTCTTCCGCGATATCTTTATCTGTAATTATTCGTGATATGACAGCAAATAGGGCGGCCGAATACTTGTCATACAAGTATTCTATCGTCTTGCGGTCTTGCGCCCTAAGTCCTGATATTAACTGATCCTCTTCCAAAAGATTCAATTTGGTTGGTTCTAATACGTTGCTGATCTCTCCTACTTCTTGCATAACAACGGAGTGGAAACGCAAGAAAAAGGAAAAATGTTTGTAGTAAAAGTAAAGTTATCACCCCACTTTTCGAGATGAAAGTTCCGCATTAATAAGGAGATAATCAAGCTATTTACACATAAGTCCTAAAATAGCTTGCAGGACAGCATCTCCATAACGCATAAAAGGCCACGATGGGCCTTTTATGCGTGAAGAAAATACGTAACGTTAAGCCCTTAGGCAATCTAAGCCATTAGAGGTGAATTACTTCATCGTAAGCCGCTGCTGCTGCCTCCATGACCGCTTCAGACATGGTCGGATGTGGATGAACCGTCTTAATCAGCTCCATACCTGTGGTCTCCAGCTTACGGATCGCCACGATCTCAG
This sequence comes from Nitritalea sp., assembly GCF_054166705.1. NCBI lineage: Bacteria > Pseudomonadati > Bacteroidota > Cytophagia > Cytophagales > Cyclobacteriaceae > Nitritalea > Nitritalea sp. The sequence continues at coordinate 8,117 of NZ_JBSZCV010000012.1, read as the reverse complement.
CGATCATCTCCGTAACATTTGCTCCGATCATATGAGCACCCAGTAGTTCTCCATACTTCGCATCAAAGATCAGCTTCACAAAACCATCTTTGGCGCCAGCCGCAGAGGCTTTACCCGAGGCAGAAAACGGAAATTTACCGACCTTCAACTCATATCCAGCCTCTTTCGCTTGTGCTTCTGTGTAGCCTACGGAAGAAATTTCGGGGATGCAGTAGGTGCAGCCTGGGATATTATTGTAATCTAGGGCCTCTGGATGGTGGCCTGCGATCTTTTCTACGCAGATGATCCCCTCTGCAGAAGCCACATGCGCGAGAGCAGGACCTGGCGTCACATCCCCGATCGCGTAGTATCCTGGCATATTGGTTTTATAGTACTCATCCACCTGGATTTTCCCTTTTTCCACTAAAATCCCCACATCTTCTAAGCCGATATCTTCTACATTTGACACCACGCCGACAGCAGACAGCACCTTATCGCATTCGATGACGCTCTCATTGCCTTTTTTATCTTTAACGGTCACCTTACAGCCTTCACCCGAGGTATCCACTCCTGTTACTTCCGTGCTGGTCATGATCTTGACACCGTTCTTCTTATAGATTTTCTCCAGGGCCTTCGAAACTTCCACATCTTCATTCGGCACGATGCGATCCATGAACTCCACGATCGTCACCTCAGTACCGATCGCATTATAGACATACGCAAACTCCACGCCGATAGCCCCAGAGCCTACGACAACTAGTTTCTTGGGCTTATCTTCCAGCACCATGGCTTTTCGGTACCCGATAATTTTTTCATTATCAATCTTTAAGGCAGGCAGCTCGCGCGCGCGTCCACCGGTAGCGATAATGATATGCTCCGCACTGTACACAGTCTCCGCACCATCTTCAGCTGTCACCGATACTTTTTTACCCGGCTTCACCCGACCCCAGCCGATGAGCTGGTCGATCTTGTTTTTCTTAAACAAAAACTGAATACCCTTCGACATGCCTCCTGCTACATCGCGGCTACGCTTCACCATGGCCGTAAAGTCCACCTCCGCATCCTGCACCTTAATACCATAGTCCTTCGCATGGTTGATGTATTCAAAAACTTGTGCACTTTTAATCAGTGCTTTCGTCGGAATACAACCCCAGTTCAAGCAAATCCCTCCCAGTTCAGCGGCTTCTACCACCGCAGTTTTTAAGCCCAGCTGGGAAGCACGGATCGCCGCCACATAACCGCCGGGACCAGAACCCACTACTATTACATCGTACTTTGTTGAAGACATATCTTTAAGGTTTATAAATTTCTCAGGTATGCAAAAATAAGGTTTTTAGGCTGAGAAAAAAACAGAATCTCCTTTTTCGCGCATAGCGCAAAGCGCTGAATCGTAAGGATATTTTAAATTATAAGCGATTACACATTTTTTCACCCAAATCTATAATAAACTCCCTCGAAAACAAAATAATCGATGGATCCTACTGCTTTCCACCTTGAAAATAGCGAAAACAGTCCTCAGGAGACGAATTCATTTACAGGAAAATGCTTAATTTTGACCCTTACACCTATTACGTAAAATTTATGGGACTTTTAAGTGGAAAAATCGCCCTGATCACAGGGGCTTCAAAAGGAATCGGACGTGCGATCGCATTAAAATACGCCGAAGAAGGCGCTCACGTGGCCTTCACCTACCTCTCCAGCGTGGAGAAAGGAGAAGCACTAGAAGCTGAGCTCCGCGCTTTCGGTGTGGAAGCCAAAGGTTTCCGATCCGATGCAGCCGACTTCCAAGCAGCTACCCAGCTGATTGACGACGTCGTCGCGACCTTCGGAGGACTCGATATCCTGATTAATAATGCCGGTATCACGCGAGATAATCTCCTGATGCGCATGACGCCCGAAGCTTGGGATGAGGTGATGACCGTCAACTTAAAATCTTGCTTTAACACCGTGAAGGCTGCTACGCGCACCATGATGAAGGCGAAAAAAGGGTCCATCATTAACATCACCTCTGTAGTGGGTGTGAAAGGAAATGCCGGACAGGCGAACTATGCCGCTTCCAAAGCAGGCATCATCGGCTTTACCAAATCTGTAGCCCTCGAATTAGGCTCCCGAAATATCCGTTGTAATGCCGTAGCGCCGGGCTTTATCGAAACCGAGATGACGGCTGTCTTGGATGAAAAAACCGTTCAGGGCTGGCGTGATGGCATCCCGATGAAGCGTGGGGGAAGACCCGAAGAAGTGGCAGAAGCCTGCATTTTCCTCGGCTCTGACCGCAGCTCCTACATTTCAGGACAAGTGCTGCAAGTGGACGGCGGTATGCTTACCTAAGCGCCTTGAAACACGCCGCCACCCTCTGCTGGGCTCCTACTAGCCGGACAGCTTAAGCGCTGCGCAGAAGGTGGCGGCATTATCCTTCCCTCATTTATGGGCCTTAAGGGCTTGTGCCAAAGTTCACTTTGCCGCAGGCAAGCCCCAGCATACGATCACTCTACTCCTCATGAAAACGCTCATCAGCTTTTTAATCCGCTACATTCCACGCCCTTTTTTACAGCGTGTGGCGGGGATCGGTACTAAAATTCTCTCGATAGGCTACTACGGGCATGCTGTGGTCTGCACCATCTGCGGGAGTAACTACCGTAAGTTCCTACCCTACGGAAGAAAAGCACGTGAAAATGCGCTCTGCCCACACTGCCTTTCCTTAGAGCGGCACCGGCTGATGTGGCTTTACCTACAGGAAGAAACTTCTTTTTTTACTGAGCCCTTGCGCGTGCTACACGTAGCTCCAGAGCACTGTTTTATCCGGCGTTTTGAGGGACTTACGAACCTCAACTACCTGACTGGGGATCTGGAAAGCCCACTAGCACAGGTGAAAATGGACATTCACGCCATCCCTTTTCCTGACGATAGCTTCGATGTCGTCATCTGCAACCATGTCCTCGAGCATGTAACCGATGACATTCAGGCCTGCCGAGAAATTCACCGTGTCCTAAAGCCGGGCGGTTGGTCCCTGCTTCAGTCGCCCGTTTACGACATCGCGCATACCTACGAAGATGCCAGCATCACCCGGCCAGAAGAGCGTGAAAAGCATTTCGGACAGCGCGACCATGTGCGTAAGTATGGAAAAGATTATGCGGAAAGGCTTCGTCGCTCTGGACTAAAAATGGAGGAAAATGACTTTGTGCAGCGCTTACCGCAGGAGATCGTAGAGCGCCATGGGTTGCCTGCCCAAGAAATACTTTTTATCGGCCGAAAATAAACAATCCCTGCTCAAGTCCACTTCTCCGGAAAAGATACCGTAAAGGGACTTGGAAGAAAAGAAAACCGCCGCGCGAGGAGCCCATAAGCGATCCCGATTCCATAACTGATCAGTTGGCAGGCCCCCACGAGCGGGGCTAAGCATGCCCGTGTCATTTGGCGCTCGCGCCAAAGCCCCTCTCCCAAGCCTGCTAGCATCCAAAGCCCCAGCGGAAGGGCTGCGATTCTAAAAAACAGGGGGCTGATCGGCCAGGCAAACAACTGTGTAAGTGGAATTCCCACACATAATAGGAGCAGGTAAAGGAAAAAAAAGAGGGGAAAGAGGTGTACGATTTGGATGGCACCCGGGTGATAGCGCGAAACATTTACGCGATTTATGCCGAAGCTATAGCACTGGCGCAGGAAGCTGGAGAAGGACTCTCGGCGGCGATGGTAGACATAAGCCTCGGGAATGAGGCCGACCCGATAGCCTGCTTTTTTTAGGCGGATGCTAAGCTCGATGTCTTCTCCTTGGTTGGGATCGCGAAAGCCCCCTGAGGCATGAAAAACAGAGGCTTTAAGTCCCATGTTAAATCCCCTGAGCTGATACTTACTTTTATCCTGAAGCTTTCCACGAATGCCGCCCGTCGTGAAAGTAGCCTGCATGGTGAAGGCCGTGAGCTTTTGGAAGAAGCTAAAGTCCTCGCGACCACGGTCAGGGCCTCCAAAGGCGTCCCAATCCTCCTTTTGAAGTGCCTGCTGGAGTTTTACAAAAAAATTTTCGGGTAAAAGTACGTCAGAGTCTACCGTGAGCAGGTAATTTCCCTTTGCCCGCTGCATGCCTGCATTGCGCGCGAAACCCTGCTTGGAATTGGGAATCCGCAAGTAGTGGACCGGAAACTCCTGTGCAAAAGCCTCGGCCACCTTCTCGGCGCTCAGTGTGGAACCATCTTCTACCACCCATACCTCGAAATCTCGGAACTGCTGCATGCGCAGGCTTTCCAGCAGCGCACGCAGCTCATCCGGCCGGTTATAGACCGGGACGATCAGCGAAAAGAAGACCGCTGACTGCCTCATGCATTTACTTTTTCATCGACAGTGTATTCTTGCTTGGTGGCATTTTGGGACACCACCATTTCGGCCATAAAGCCAGTCAGGAAGAGCTGTACCCCCACGATCAGGGCCACGAGTGCCAAGAAAAACAGCGGCTGATCTACGATTTCGCGCACTTTTAGGCCCTTGTACAGGCCGATGATTTTTTGGAAGATCAGATACAGCGTGATCGTAAAGCCACTTAAAAAGGAAACGGTTCCCAATGCACCAAAAAAGTGCATCGGCTTCTTTTTATACCGGTTCACAAAGGAAACCGAAATCAAGTCTAGAAATCCATGCAGGAAGCGTTCGAGGCCGAACTTACTGACACCAAAGCGACGCGCCTGATGGCTTACCACCTTTTCCCCGATGTGTGTAAAACCCGCCCACTTCGCAATCAGCGGAATGTACCGGTGCATTTCCCCATAGAGGTGAATGTTTTTCACCACTTTACTGCGATAGGCTTTTAGGCCACAGTTAAAATCGTGTAGCGGAATGCCCGAAAGCTTACGGGTCACCCAGTTGAAGAACTTAGAAGGAATGGTTTTCCCGATCGGATCGAATCGCTTTTGTTTCCAGCCGGACACCAAGTCATAGCCCTCTTCTGTGATCATGCGGTGAAGGGCGGGGATTTCCTCAGGACTATCCTGCAGATCAGCATCCATCGTGATCACCACTGCACCCTGAGACACTTTAAAGCCCAGGTCCAGGGCGGCGGATTTACCAAAGTTGCGACTGAGACGATAGCCTTTTACCTGCGGGTGCTGCGCAGCCAGCTCCTGGATGACGGACCAAGTGCTGTCCGCGCTGCCGTCATCGATGAACAGAACTTCAAAGCGGCGATTTTCGGCACCAAGTACTTCGAAAATCCAGCGGCAAAGCGCCGGAAGTGATTCTTCTTCGTTATAAGCAGGGATGACGATGGAAATATCCAGGGATTCAGGCATCAAAAATCTAAGCTAGTATCTTTTTTTCGTAAAATGAGGGCGAGGAGCAGGGCGAAAAGGCCATCGATTAACAGTCCGATACCGTAGCCACGAATGAGGCCCAGAGGACGTAAGCCTGCCAGGGTCCCCTCCTCCAGCTCACTCAGTTGGGCAGAAGACATATCTCCGGCACGGCCGAAGCTTTCTAACGCGTCCACCATTGTCTCCAAGGTTTTCTGAGCCACAAATTCCGCCGATTTAGGATCGATCACGTTAAAAATAAGCATCTGCGCCAAGGTTCCAAATAGAGACGTGACCGCTAAGGAGACAAAGGCAAATTGAAGACTTTGACCGTAGGTCGCAAAGCCCCCCATTTCCTCTTTACGCCATTTAAAGCCATAGACCAGCAGCGGGGTCACCGCTAGGGCAAAGGTCAGCAGGCCGCGGTAGGGCTTTACCAAATGAATGGGGTCGAGTGCATAAAACACGAAATAAAGTGCCATGACCAAGATACCACCTACCACACCGGGAGTAAGTGCGGCCTTAGCGGGAGAAGGAGTTTGTAGATCTTCCATATTAAAGTGGTTTATTTTTACGCAAAATAACCGCAATTACAATAGTATAAAATAGTCCCGGAAGGACTTTCCAAATAAATTCGTTCAGCGCTAGGTCGGCACGAGTCAAGTTACGAACACTTTCCAGCGTCACGTCATAGGATTCCTGTCCTAGCTGGTTGACGATCTGCTCTTCCGTCGTAATCAGCGCGGCGATCTTTGCCTCCCTCACCTCCTGAAAGAGGTCGGGATCGAAGCTCATGGCCAAGAAGATGGAGTAGGCACTAAGCATTGCCACGAGCATATACACCAGAAAGCCCATGCTCATACCCTGCGCGAATGAGAGGTATCCGCCATTTAGGTAGCGCTTCGTGTAGATAAGTGCGATTAAGATAAAAAAGGGCAGCGTCACGAAGCCGAAGAGCTGGCTCATCTTCGTGGGCTCAAAATCCATCCAGTAAAACACATAAAAGGCGATAGAGGAAAAAATCCCCCCCATGATCCCGAATACAAGGCTTTGTTTAAGATACGACATCTGGTGTTACGATAATTCCTTTGTGGAGCAAAAGCCTGACGGCACCCTTCAGGGTTTGCCCGTAGTAGGGAGAATTCTTAGATTTAGAAAGATTGGTGGTGGCATCGAAGGTCCAAGTGTCCTCTGGATCCCAGATTGTGAGGGAATCTAGCCTGTCCGGCGTGCTTGGCGTCTGTCCGAGCACTTTAGCCGGTCCTGATGTTATTTTTTCGATCAGCAGAGGCCAGCCGAGTCGCTCCGCGAGGCGCCCGAGTGCTGGCGCAAAGGTCTGTATGCCCAGCATTCCGAACGCGGCATAATCGAATTCGAGCACTTTGGCATCCGCTTCATGCGGCACATGGTTGGAGACGAGCGCATCGATGGTCCCATCGAGCAGGCCTTCTAGTAGCGCCTCTTGGTCCGCCTTTGCCCGGAAGGGCGGCATTACCTTATAGTTAGCATCGAAATCACGGAGGTCTTCATCTGTAAAAAGGAGTTGATAAATCGAACAGTCGGCCGTAACTGCTAGGCCATCTGCTTTGGCTTGGCGGATCAGCTGCACTCCTGCGGCGGTAGACACGGTTTGGAAGTGCAGGCGTCCGGCGGCATAGCCGCAAAGTTTGATATTTCGCTGGATCGCCAGTTCTTCGGCTAGCGCGGGGATACCCTTAATGCCTAGCTGTGTAGAGACAAAACCCTCGTGCATATGTCCATAAAGCGACAGAAGGGGATCGATACTTTGGTCGAAGCAGACGCCTTTAAATTTGGTGATGTACTGCAGCACACGCAGCAGACGGTCAGGATGATGCAGGGTGTGGAGTCCATCCCCGAAGACGCGTACCCCTTGGGCGGCGAGGTCGTGGAGCTCGGTAAAATCTTCGCCGAGGCAGTCTTTCGTCGCTGCTGCCATAACATTTAGGGTCACTGGAGAGTGAGCTGCTTTTTGTTGGACGTAGGCGATATCGTTTTTTGTTTGTAGTACCGGCTTTGTATTTGGGAGTAGGACTGCCTGTTTAAAGCCACTATGAGCCAGCTGGAGTAGTAGATCTTCGAGGGTATCTTTTTGTTCTAGTCCAGGATCTCCTGCCAGCGTGCGTAGATCGGTCCATGCTTCGGAGCCCAGGCAGCCATTTGCCTCGTAGATAGGAGTATCTGCGGGAACCCTATCTGGATACTGCTGGAGGGGGAAAAGGTGATTTCCGTCAAAAAAATAATCTTGGGGGCTGTGCACGCTTTGTGCGTCCACCATGCGTAGATTTTTTATTAGCAGCGTCATGGATCGTATATTTTTACAAAAATGGCATTTTATTCACGAATACGGAAGTATTCGGATGTAGAAATCCATGTTCATTCGCGTATGTAGGCTCCCCACCTTTTGGCTGGGGCTCTATTCAGCCTCTAAACAGGAAAAACCAAGTGGGGGCGGCACTGGCGCCCGCCCTTTGCGACGATTACCCAAACCCACATGCATGAAAAACCCGATATACATTAATATCCCAAAAAATAACGAACCCATATTTTTCGATGATCGTGGTAAATGAAATGGTTTATGTTAATTGTATATGCCCGATAATACGGCCACCGCGATATATGAAATTGTATATGCCCGGAAATACAGGTGGCCGCCCTATATGAAATTGTATATGCCCGATAATACGGGCGACCGCAAGGGTCGCCCCTACACGGCCGCCCTTTGCGACGATTACCCATTTCGACGATTGTCCTAATCCCCGAACACACCGTGATCAACAGATCTACAGAAATCCACCAAATTTCCGAATCCATAAAAAGAAACCAAACGATCATAATCGAACATTA
>NZ_JBSZCV010000011.1:0-53110 GCF_054166705.1 Nitritalea sp. | reverse complement strand
GCGGGAAATGGGTCTGTTTTTTCACTTCTTCTTCATGTCGAAAAATGCAGGTTTAACTTAGTTAGTTGGTTATCCGTATAGGGGTATAACCAAGTAAAATCTTCCTTCATCTAAGGTCTTTCGCCAAAGCCCAAAAAAACTTTTCGGGTAAAATATTGATTCAATTCCGGCATCTTTTCTATGTTGCGACAAACGGGCTCTTATCCGCCTAGGCGGACACAGGTTCGAGTTTTTTTTTGATAATGGCAAACCAATAACTTATTTTTAAATTTATTATTTTCTCCCACATTATGTTTACCGTATACGCATTGTACAGCCAAAAATTCGATAAAATTTACGTTGGCTTCACTTCTAACCTAGAGCAAAGGTTACTTTCTCATAATCACCTCGGGAAAAAAGGATGGACGATAAAGTATAGGCCTTGGTCTGTATTTCATACTGAAACCTTTAAAACAAAAAGTGAAGCCTTAAAAAGAGAAAAGGAATTAAAAACTGGAAATGGCAGACAGTTTTTAAGAGCTTTGCTACACAACCTATAACCCTACAGCTTGCCATAATGATGTACATGGCAGCTTCAGACGTGCAGCTTCATGATCGCCAGCAAACGGATACCCAGTAGTTTAAACACTATTTAATTATATCATCAAACCCTATTAATGCGAATTCTTTAGAATTCCTTTTATCTATCATAAAAGAGAAATCGGATAAATCATGGGAAGATCTGTACACTTTCGTCACATCCATAAACTGCGTTATTCTATTAATTGTAGTTTCGTCACTTATAATTAAATGAATTTTCTTTTCATTATTTTTATTATACTCTTCAATTTTTGACAATTCACTATCTAAACAAAATTCGCATGTTGTAGATACCAAATAATAATAGCCAGGATCCAAATTATTAAATACTATTCTATTTCCATTTATTTCCATTTTAAGATTGATCAATTGAGGAATATCAATATCACTCAATTTTTCAACCGAATTTTTATTTCCACAACCCACTATTAACGTCAACATCAAAAAACACAAGCACTGGATTACCTTCTTTTTCATATGATTTTATTACTTTCCTTAATTGATTATTTTTTAGATTTTCCTCATTTATCTTTCCATCAATATCCAATTGCTTTAAATCATTCATAATATTTTCTGGAACCAACATAATAAATTTATCATTTTTTGCACCGATTACTTCTCCCGCTAAACCGAAGTCAAAGTCGAAACCAAATGTTTTAAAGGAAATTGATTCTCCCGATTTTAATGAAATAAAACTTCGAATAATTTCATCTCCTTTCATCAATTCTAAAAATAGAAATGAGTTTGAAGAAATTATTTTCCTAAACCCAGTAAATAAATCCTCGTCAATAGACGCTTTTACTGCCTTATTTGTGTTGGATTTAAACTTTTTCATATAATCTAAAGGCACACCTCGACCATTTATTGTTATTTCAAAATTAATTAACAACTCCTTATTTTTAAAGACGTATATTAGATTTGAAAAATTTTCAACAATGAAAATACTGGAATCACTTTTTGCAATATAATTCTCTACTATTTGCGGATTATTCCTTCTATCTTTATCTATATAAAGAAATTGATTGATACGATTTGAAAATTCGCTGTCCCACTCTACAATATTGAATTTATTTTGATAATCAAATGCATCTACTAAATGAGCGACATAAGTACTATCCAATGAAATCAACTCTCGCATATAATTTCCGTTGGTTGATTTTATCTCAAGTAAATTCCCTGAGAAATCATATTTAAATACCGACTTTGAAGGACTTGTCAACAACCAAATACAGTCGTTTTGCACGTCAAAATCGGATATCCCGGGGTATTTACCTGGACCATCTCCAAAATCTGATATTTTTCCAATAGCATCACCAGCTAAACTAAAAATAAATATCGTCTTCTGAGTTTTACTCAAAATAAAAATCCTATCATCTTGTACCTTCACCTTATCTAATGATGCGATTATGTAACCTGGTTTAGTTTCTAAAACCACATATTCTAGATTTTTCCCAAAATCACTTATATTGACTTTGCTCTCCGGTAGTACAGAAATTACCTTAAAATCACTTTCAGCATACTTTATATGTTCATTGCTAGAAGTTTTGTTACAGGAAAGACTAATAAGGCCAAAAAGCATTAAAAATGCTCTTAGGAAAATTGTTGCAGTTTTAATCATTATTTGTTTTAACTTCTATATATTACAATTTGCTTTCATCACAAGATGACAATGCTGCTCCACATGCAATAGAAATTCCTACAAATGTTGCTTCAAATGATCCTCCTCCCAAACCAATAGAATCACCACTTACCGAAATGGACGATTCTACGCTGGCGAAACCTTCATATACCTTTACAGCCTGCATTGAAGCAAACCATCTCGCATCCGCAATATTAATAACGTAGAAAAACCCAAAAAGAATGAGGAATAATTTTAATTTGACATACATAATAGATTAATTTAAATATTAAACATTTAACCATACCAACGATTGAATTGTTTGATCCAAATATTAGAGCGCTCTATTGTATTATTTATAAATATAGTTATTCTCCCCCCCGCAAGCATTTAGCCTTAAAATATTCAAAATAAATACTAACCTCTTGATAATCAATACAAAAAATTTATATCCCTGGATTTAAGTTAAGGGTTTCGATAATGTGGCAGGTACGGTTACAGAGAATGTATTCTCATTTACCGAAATGGCTCCAGTTAAAATATCCGATTACAAAAGTCCGAGGACCTAATAGCAAGAGCTACTTGAGGCATAAAATACAAAAATTTTTTCGTAAAACTATATTTTCTTCACCTAACGTTTACCTCATACGTACTGTACAGCCAAAAATTCGATAAAGTTTACGTTGGCTTCACTTCTAACCAAGAGCAAAGGTTACTTTCTCATAATCACCTTGGAAAAAAAGGATGGACAATAAAGTATAGGCCTTGGACTGTATTTCATACTGAAACCTGTAAAACAAAAAGCAAATTCAAAGCGAATTCGACAAACATTTACTTTGCCGCAGGCAAATAGACCGTAAAGGTAGTCCCCTCACCCAGTGTGCTGGCTACCTCGATACGGCCTCCCATGACTTCGATCTGTCCTTTTGTGATATAAAGCCCGATACCACGCGCCTCATGGTGCCTATGAAAAGTATTATACAATCCAAATAGCTTATCACCCATTTGTGCTAAATCCATTCCGAGCCCATTGTCCTCCACGGTGAGGACCAGCATTTCTTCTGCTACCTCGGCACTGATGCGCACCCAAGATGGAACAGCAGGGTTTTTATATTTGATCGCATTACTTATCAAGTTAAGCAGCACACTACTTACATATGCAGGCACCCCATAGACTTTAAAACCTGGAGCAACCTGATTATCCAGCTGCACATCTTCTTTGTGCGCGACAGCCGCGAGTGTATGCAGAACAGTCTGTAGCGTCTCGGAAATAGGTACTATTTCGCGCTGCTCTTCCCCTAACTGAAACCGAACCACTTCGGCTAACTCATCGATCGTACCATGTAACTGTTGTGAGGCTTGTGTCAAAAGGCCTAAATAAGGGTTTTTCATCAACTCAGGCTGCTCCTTGTCGATAAGCTGAAGCATTCCCGTGATCCCTGACAGATGCGAACGTAAGTTATGCGTGACGATGTAAGCAAAATTCCGCAGCCGTGTATTTTGATCATTCGTTTTCGAGAGGAGTCGTTGCTGTTCGGCTTGGAGGGCTTTTAAATCGCGGATATCCTTTATCGTAATAAAATAAGGCGCTTCATCTTCTATAGCAGCTAAAAATCCTGAGCTAACGAGAACGGGAATCCGTTCTCCATGCTTCGAAATAAGCTGGCATTCTCCCACAAAGGGCTTCAAAAGCAGCTCCAGGCAGTCTTTTTTTGTGACATCTCCCGACATGTCGAACAAATCCGGAATAAAAAGATCTTCTAAAGCCCCCTCAATTCCGTGGGCGCTGAGCGTATAAAAGGCCGGGTTTACACGTTTAATAGCTCCAGCCGCGGTAAAGGACACGAAACCATCTTGCATGTGATCGAGCACCTGACGAGAAAATTGCTGTTCTTTCGCGATTTGTCGCTTGTCCAGTTCTTGTTCAGTAACATCTGAAAACATGCCGAAAAGCTTAACCGTAACACCCCCTTCTACTACCGGATAACAGGTGGAGCGAACCCATAAATGTCTCCCCTTAGCAGTAATGAACCGGTTAATCATATCATAGGGCCGCTGAAGAAAAATAGCATCTTGCACTCCTTTTTCGATACGTGCACGGTTTTCAGGATGATAAAAAGAGAGCCCATCGATTAGCTGTAAATCAATTCCCTTCTCTATTTCATGAATTTGATAAACCTCGTCCGACCAAATAAGCTTTTTTGTCCGCGTATCGAGCTCCCAGGCGCCCATTTTCCCGATGCGCTGGGCTTCGTTGAGTAATTTATTTGCTCGCTTTAACTCAACGAGTGAACGCTCTTTTTCGGTAACATCAAGTGCTAAAACAAAAAACGTAACTGAGTCAACAATTCTTAAACGGCTAATTTTCAGCTGTAATAGCTTGGGCCTATCACTTGTTCCGCGAAAAAAAGCCGTAACAGAAAAATCGGAAAGAACACCTCGTAGCAGCTCATCCAATCCTTTTTCAAAAGCATTTTCCTTTTCTACGGAGACTATGTTTGCTGCTAATTTTTTACCCACCAAACCCTCCATTTCCTTCTCTAGGTAGGCTGCCATGGTGCTATTATTGCTTTGAACAAGACCCTTTTGGTCTAAAAAAGCCATGCCTGCGGCTGTCTGGTGAAAAGCTGCATAAAACTGCTCCTTTTCTCGCATCAGTGCAGTCTTATCTTGGTGTACACCTATCAGACGCACAGGCTTTCCAGCAGCATCTAAAATCGCCTTGCCTACACAGCGCACCCACACGGTACTTCCATTCGAATGACGGTACCGTACTAGTTGATCGAAAGGAAAAGAAGAATCAGCCAGATGGGCAGCCAAATTTTTTTGAACGGCCTCAAAATCCTGCGGGAAAATCAGTGTTTTCCAAGAGTCTGACTTCGCCGGCATGAGGCGTGGATCATAGCCCAACACCTCCCAAAAGCGGTCATTCATCCATTCTTCCTCTGGTTTTTCTAAATCCCAAAACCAAAGGCCATCCAAGGCGAAGTCCTGAATAAAATTAAAGAGCTTCAGGTCTGACTGAAGCAGTCTTTCCAACTCAATTTGTAGATAGTGCATGGCTCAATTTATACAGCAATCTACTTAAAAAAATGTGTAACCATGCTTGATTCAGCAAGGAATTTACACGAAATAAAAAACAATTAGGTCCCTGCACTGCATTTCTGCCGTATGCAGGGACCACTCAGACTCAATCGCGAATCAGGTCTAAGATCTTCATTTGGTCTTCGTGCTCGTTATAACGCAGCCCCTGTGCCAGTATTAAAGGCTCTACTCCTTTAAAATCTTTTACATTCGTTTTCACCCACTTACGGTTAAACTTCACCTTTTCAAGCTTACCGTTTACCATTTCATAAGCTTGTAAACGAAAATAATACTCATCATATGGCCTATCTGCATTATAGCCACCCTCGTAATCTGCTGGAGTAAAAACTGAGTCGTGCAGTAGATACAGCTTCTTCCCACCTTTCACAGTAACTTTTTCCAGTGGCAGGTCTTCGAAACTTTTATCTAAGGCCGCAGCATTCACGAAGGTGATTTTTTCATCTACAAAAACAACAGAATCAGCACCCATCACCTCTAAAAAGGTTAAATTACCGTTTGGCGCACGCATGACCATCCGCTTCTCCTGGCCATGGAAGTTAAAATAACGACGTGTGCCCGGCTCTCCTTTACTGTAAGGCGTACCCTGTAACTCTTCCTCAAAAAAGAAAGGTGAGCCCTTGGTGTCCTCTTTTGGCTTAGCCACCACACGCATCACAGCACCATCAGCCGCCAAGCGTAAATTTTCATCTGCCTGAATCCCGGTCCCCATTTGCTGGGCTGATAGGTCTTGGGATCCGAATAACAGCCATGCGCCAAGCCCTAACAAGAACCCCGACGACAGACTATTTCTCCATTGATTTTTCATAATTTCAACATTAAGCATAGTAATTGTTGTTTAAAATTACGGGTAAATCCGTTAACACCCAAAATAAATGAACAAAAATCGACCATTTATAAATAATTTTCACCCATAAATCATAAAAAATAGTTAAAAAACTTCCCCCAGGGGAAAACTCTCCAGATTTCCCAGTAACTTTCCTCCCTTAACCAGCACCAAAATTTATCATGCAAGTAATCATCAAAGGCCTAGGCCGCTGCCTCGTGTGGATATTATTTTTTTGTATAGGATTTTTTACAGGTGGGCAAGAAAGTCAAGCACAACAAATCGAGCCCCCTACTTTTTTAGGACCACTCGAAAACTACAGCAGTCTACTCCCCGAGGAAAAGGTTTACCTCCACCTCGATAAAACGCACTACGTTCCCGGTGACACCATTTGGTTCGCCGCCTATGTGACAGCCGGCGCTTTAAACGTTCCCTCTCCCTTAAGTAAAGTCCTCTATGTAGACTTTTTATCTAATGAAGGCCAGCTTCTCGAGCAGAAAAAAGTAAAAATCGATCAGGGAGCAGGAAAAGGAGAATTTCGTACCCAGCGTTTCCAATCGGAAGGGCACTACCATATCCGTGCCTACACCCAGTGGATGAAAGGTTTCGAGAAATACCCAGACTTTCAGCAGCGAATTCAAATCCTGGAACCTTATAATTTAAGTTTTCAGGTTGAGCCGACCATCACCTGGGAGGCGGCAGGAACGAACTTTCAGTACACAGTAGATTTTAAAGCTCGAAACGAAAGAAACGCCCCTTTAGCCAGCGAATCCCTACGCTTCGAGGTAGTCGGAAGGGGTGAGCCCGCTACTCAGGGCCTTACGGGAACCACCAGCGCTGGCGAAGGCACCTTCCGCTTTGCGCTCAGCGAGCAACAGCTGCGCGAAGCCCCTGAGCTCCGTTTATTTTTAGATGAAAATGAGGAGTTCTCCATACAGCGCAGCTTCAAGCTTCCCCTGCCCGACGCCCTAGTTCGCGTCAGATTTTTCCCCGAAGGCGGAAACTGGATCGCCGGGATGCCCGCCAAGATGGGGATACAAGCCATGCTTCCCGATGGCTCCGGCAAAGCCCTAAAGGGAGAAGTGGTACTGGCAGAAGCCTCTTACGCTTTCGAAACCAATGCCCTTGGACTGGGCAGCATCACCTTTCCAGCCCTGGCACCGGAGGACCTAACAGGTGCAGGCATACGCTTTTCTGGCCTCGATGGCCCCCCTCCTGCCGCCACTTTACCCCCCTTGCGCACAGCAGGCATCAGCCTTAGCGTTACCAACTTTAACAATCAACTACTCAATATTTCTGCACACAATAGCAGCCCCAGCCTAGAGGCACAAGCGCTATATCTCCTCGTCCATAATCGTGGCGCCATAGGTCACTTGGAGCGCGTCAGCTTCCAGGACGGAGGGCTTAATAGCCGGGTACGGACGGAAGGCTTGCCCTATGGCATCAACCAGGTCACACTGTTGACAGAGGAGGGGACCCCCCTTGCTGAGCGTCTGGTGTACATACATAATCGCACTACTCCGGAGCTGCAGCTCCAGCCGGACCGCTTGGACTTTGCGCCCCGCGCCAAAAACACCTTTTTACTAGCACTCCCCTCTACGGCTGACTTTCAGGACGCCCGCTTTTCTGTAGCCATCACGGATGCCTTAGAGAGCGGGGATGCTGCGCATCAAAGCCTGGCCTCCTACCTCTATCTAAGTGCCGACCTCGATGATTTTCACCTTCCTGCAACCGAATTACTACGCCAGTACGCACATGAAGACATGGAAGAAATCATGCTTACGCACGGCTGGAGGCGCTTCGACTGGGAGCACCTGATGCAGGAGAAGTACCAAAACAGCACCTTCATAGAAGAAGGCATCAACTTGATCGGGCAGGTCAGCCCCGGTAAAGGTATTCGCGGAAAACTGCGGGGCGGTAGCATTTCGGTATTCGTGGATGGGGAAGAAGAGGCTTTTCTGGCTGGAGATTATGGACCGAACGGAAACTTTCTTTTCGATGCGCTCGAGTTTTACGACACCACGCAGGTAACGATTTCGGTGAAAGATGGACGGCTGGGGACCTTAGTAGACCTAAATTTAGAGGAATCTCCGAATACGTATGCCTACTGGGAAGAGTTCACCCCTTTCCGGGGTGATTTCACCCTTTCGGAAGCGCTTCTGGAGGCATTAGCACAGGCGCGTAAACGCAAAGAAAGTGCGCTGGCTTTCGACGAGTCTAGCTTGATGGAAATGGAGGAGTTTGTGGTGGAAGCCGATAAATACGATGCTGTGGAAGAGGGCATCGACCGCATGTATGGGCAGGGAGATGTCACCTTGCGCACGGCAGATATTCCGGGTTCAGAGGCCTTTCTTGATATTTGGCAGCTCATTCAAGGCCGCGTACCGGGTGTACGTGTCACCTATAATATCGGTGGGCAGCCTAGCATCGTCATTCGAGGCTCAGCCAGCTTTGGGGATGAGGCGCCTATCGTCTTACTCGATAATATGCCCGTGGATTACATGACAGCAGGAATGATCCCCCCACGTGATGTGTCGGCGATCGATATCTTTAAGGATGGGGCCAGCTTGTCTATTTTCGGCGCTTCCGGAGGTGGTGGAGTGATCGCCATCTATACCAAGCGCGGATTAGGAGACCCCTCCGCACTAGGTGAAGGGATGTTTTTACTCCAGTTTCCTGGCTATGCGCGCGCGGCCACTTTCTATCAGCCGCCTTATGAGCGGGGGCCGCTGGCCAAACCAGACTACAGAGGAACGCTCTACTGGAATCCCGATCTGCGCTTAGATGGAGATGGACGGGCGACACTTCCTTTTTTTAACAGCGATGTCGCCAAAACATACCGCGTGGTGCTACAAGGCCTGGATGCTGCCGGGCAGGCCCTGTATCAAGAGTGGGTGCTCGGTCCACAAGGACTCCTGCCTGTAGGGGAGAACTAAACGGGCGGGCGGCAGCAAAAAGGCTGCATGCCCGCTTTTAATTTTTTTTTAGCTAACTTTGCGAAAAAAAATATGGTCATGAATCCCATCCCACACAAAGCAGGATTTGTTAATATCATCGGGAAACCGAATGTCGGCAAGTCCACGCTTATGAATGTGCTGATAGGTGAACGACTTTCGATCATCTCCTCTAAAGCCCAAACTACGCGACACCGCATCATGGGCATAGTGAATGAAGAAAACTACCAAGTAGTTTTTTCGGACACCCCAGGGATGCTAAAACCCAAATACGAACTGCATAAAAGCATGATGGGTTTTGTGTCCATGTCTTTAGAGGACGCAGATGTGATTCTTTTCGTAACCGATCTATTCGAAACCGACAGCGAAATAGAAGACGTACTGGAAAGAATTAACCAATCCGGAGTTCCGGTTCTATTGGTGATTAACAAAATCGATCTATCGAAAGAAAATCAGCTAGAAGACGTCACCGCCTACTGGACAAGTCGCTTAAAAGTCCACACCGTCATTCCTATCTCCGCACAGGAGCTCTTTAACATCGAGCGCATCATGCAGGAGATTTTAGACATCCTGCCCGAGCACCCTCCCTTTTATGATAAAGAAGAGCTGACCGATAAAACAGAGCGCTTTTTTGCCTCGGAAATTATTCGGGAAAAAATCTTTATCAACTACAAAAAAGAGATCCCCTACAGCACAGAAGTAAACATAGAGGATTTCTATGACGAACCCGACATCTTAAAGATTCGTGCCGTCATTTATGTGGAGAGAAAGTCTCAAAAAGGAATCCTCATCGGTGATGGAGGAAAAGCCATCAAACGCATCGGTATTCAGGCTAGAGAAGCCCTGGAAGCCTTTTTTGGCAAAAAAGTTTTCTTGGACACCCATGTGAAGGTGGAAGAAGACTGGAGAAAAAATAAAAATAAATTAAAGCGATTTGGTTACGACCAGTAACAGCGATATACAATGGCGAATATAGTAGCAATAGTCGGCCGACCGAATGTAGGAAAGTCGACTTTCTTCAACCGACTGGTGGAAGAAAGAAAAGCGATAGAAGATAATATGAGTGGGGTGACGCGTGACCGTCATTACGGGCATGCCACCTGGGGCGGCAAGTTTTTTTCTGTCATCGACACAGGAGGATATGTTACCGGCTCCGATGATGTTTATGAAAGTGAAATTCGTAAACAAGTAAAACTGGCTATCGAAGAAGCGACGGTGATCCTTTTTGTGGTGGACTGTCATGATGGCTTAACGGACCTGGATAAAGAGTTCGCAAATGAACTGCGCGGGACGAAAAAACCGATATACGTAGTGGCGAATAAGGCAGATACATCCGACAGAATCTTAGGTTCTGCTGAGTTTTATGGTCTCGGACTGGGAGAAAATGACGTCTTTCCCATCGCCGCAGTCAGTGGCGCGGGTACAGGTGACTTGCTGGATGAAGTCATCCAGCATTTACAAGACGATATGCCGGAAGATCCGGATGAAGGCATTCCGAAAATCGCAATCTTAGGACGCCCGAACGTAGGGAAATCCTCCTTTCTAAATGCCCTTTTAGGAAAAGAACGCTCTATCGTGACAAACGAAGCCGGAACCACGCGGGACGCTATCCATACGCGGTACAAGTTGTACGGTAATGACTTTATCATCACAGACACGGCGGGCATTCGAAAAAAAGCGAAAGTAAAAGAAGATATCGAGTTCTACTCCGTCATGCGTTCGATTCGCACGCTGGAAAACTCCGATGTGCTCATCGTTATCATCGATGCCGAGCGAGGACTGGAAGCACAGGATGTGAACCTGATCAATCTTGGCATAAAAAATAATAAGGGCATCATGATCATGGTGAATAAATGGGATTTGATCGAAAAAGACCATAAAACCATGGACACTTTTAAAAAAGAAATGATGGAAAAGCTCGGTGAAAATCGATGGATCCCGATGATTTTTACCTCCGTCGTAGAAAAGCAAAGGATCTTTCAAGCAATCGAGCTGGCCGTTAAGGTATACGAAAATAAGACGCGCCGTATCCCTACCTCTAAGTTGAACGATGCCATGCTAGCGGAAATCGAACGCTATCCACCGCCAGCGTGGAAAGGAAAGTATATCCGCATCAAATATGTAACACAGCTGCCAACAAAAAATCCTGTGTTTGCTTTCTTTTGTAATTTGCCCCAGTACCTACGCGACCCCTATACGCGTTACTTGGAAAATCGATTGCGGGAGCATTTTGAATTTGATGGAGTACCGATCAAAATCACGTATAAGAAGAAATAACATAAAGTTTTTATCGGATATTTGCAAATTACATAAAGCTTCGTACCTTTGCGCATCAATTTAAGAAACCAAACAATGAAAAAATTATTAGGATTGCTAGCAGTAACAGGCATGCTATTCACTGCAGCTTGTGGCGAAAAAGAAGCTTCTGAAGAAACAGAGATCGAAGTGATCATCGAGGACATGGAAGAAGCTGCTGAAGAGGTAATCGAAGAAGCGGAAGAGATGATGGAAGAAGCTGAAGAGGCTATCGAAGATGCTGTAGAGGCATAAGTTCATTTCGCTTTTACTGAAAGGCTCATCTTGCAAAAGGTGGGCCTTTTCTTTTTGTGATGTGGCAAGAAGCGCTTATTTTTAAGGGCTTTAATGCTTACTTGCGAATGCCCGAAAACCAAAAAAATAAAGGCACCTCCTACTCACTTTTAAGCGTAGCAAAAATAAGCCTAGCCCAAAAAATCAATTGTAAACTTCCCCATGCCGCCTAAAATAGAAACCCTTTTCGAGCAATACATGCCTGCGGGCGCAGTGGCCTACTGTTCGGCAGAATTCCGAAAGACACCCTGTAGCATCTTTATCGTACAGCCTCGCAAACGCTTATTAGGAACCTACAAGCCGAAAACACTGGAAATTACCCTAAATGCGAATCTAGGCCCTTCGCGATTTGTATTCACCTTTTTACATGAGCTTGCTCATCATCGGATCAACAGAGACTTTTGGAGACAGGGTGAGCCAGTAGCTTCTCATGGGTCGGAATGGCGCTACTACTTCAGTGAATTACTTTGGCCTTTAACACGACCCGACTTTCCTGCGTTTTCGGATGATTTTAAAGAAAAACTCTACAAGTACCTCCCAAAAATAGGGGCGACTCTCCCCCACAATAGTCCTCTGTACAACTTTTTCCTAAGGGAGGAAATCGAGTTAGGTCTCAGAAAATCACCAGAAATAGGACCCGCAGAAGTGATGGGGCTACCCGCATTAGCGGACGTTCCTGTAGGTGGGACCTTTATTTTTCGCCAAAAAAACTACCGCAAAGTGAAAAATAGACGCGCCTTCGCTCTTTGTGAAGAACTGAGTACGAAAAAAAATTACCTCATCCGCCTCCAGGTAGGTGTACAGATAAAGGAAAAGCCCTAGCCGTTTTCTATACGGACTAAAAAAGAGGAAAGCGAAAGGAAAGCACTCCCTTTCGCTTCCTAAAGACGATTGTACAGCGAATATCCTTTAGCGCGCCAGCACCAAGCGGTCGGATCCGTCTTCCTCGACAAAACGTGCGCGCTGCCCACTTAACTCGCTTAACACCCAGTCTTCATCTAGGAGTCTGACAGGATTTTGATTCGGGAACTCCATTTCTAATACGATACGCGCATTTGAAAACTCCACTTTCCACTGCCCATTGAGCGCATTTTGGCCGGAGGCCAAAAACTGCACGTGCCCCATGTCTGAGAACCGTAGAGTACCTCCCTGAAAAAGCGTAGTGCGATCGGTGTTCCCTTCGCGCATTTCTTCAACACGGATAGTGTCCACACGCAAGAAATCGAATACGTTACCAGCTGTTGCATTAGTCACTGGAGATGTCACTTGCTCCTGACTTCCTACAGGAAGAAAAACGAGACGGTCCACCTGGCCTTCATCACGATCCTCCAGCACGATGCGCTGCTTGCTTTGTTCTACGATGCGCCAGTCTTCATTTAGCTCAGAGAAAAGCATGTTTCCTGTGAATCGAATGTCCAGCTTATCATCAGAAGAGCGTCTTATAAGCTGCCAGCTCCCCCTGATTTCTCCGGAGGCTCCTCGAGCCAAGAGACCTCCCCCTTCCTGAAAGAAAAAGGACACCCCTTTGAAGTTGGGCGTTAACTCCTTGCCGTCTTCCACAAATAGGGCAAGGCGCCAAGCTGTACCTGCGGCCTCATTGTTTTGGTTAGCAGCATTCCCCGAAACTGGAAAAGGGCTATCCGTAGGTACGAAAACCGGCTGCTCATCTGTAGCACAAGAGAAAAGTGCCAGTAGAATAGCCATAGTAGCGATAAGGTTTTTCATTTGCTAATCATTAAATAAAAGAAGAAATAGATTTATTAAATAAAAGAAGAAATAGATTTACAGATCGGAGAATCGAAAGAGGCCCATTTTTAAACCTATAGAAAAGGTTAGGGCATTACCGGCCGCTGGCACACCCGGAGCCTGCTCGATAGTGCTGCCCATAATACGATAGCCCACACCGGCATATAGGCGGGCGAAGCGGTGCAGGTTCAGTTCGAGCTGAGCCCCTGGCTCAAAAAACAAGGTAGTGCTTTCCGGGAAATCAAACCCTCTACCTGCATCGTCTATCTCTACTTCCATCACACCCAGATAAAGTGGGAAATTAACGTGAACCAAACGATTCGCCTGCCAAGTGTAAGAGAAGTAGCCTCCTGCTTGCCAAGAATCCAAATGAGCGCGTGAAGATAGGTCCTGAAGAGCCGGCAGGGGGCGTGGGTCATTTAATAGCTGTCCATAAAAAGCTCCTATCGTGAACTTGTCCTGAAGGACGAGGCCACCCTGAATAGTGAAAAACAGAGAACCTTCATTTGCTAATTGGGTCAACTGTAATCCCGGTGCGACCATAAACCCAAGGCTTTGTCCATCGGGCTTTCCTGAGAAGAGTGTCTTAGGAGCTTCCTGAGCGAAAACAAGTGTGTGCAGGAAAAATAACAGCAGAAGTGAACTAACTTTTTTCATAAATGTCATTTAAATTGTGTGAGATGGATTAGTTTTGGGGTATCACGCCGCACATGGCCACATAGGTTGCCTGAAAAAAATATTTATTTTCGAGGCAACCCTTCGCTGAGCTTGAAGCGTAATGGCCTTGTAACTATGACTGCATCAGACGACACCCGACTTCCAGTACTCATCGCACAGTGTAAGCGTAAAGACGAAAGAGCCCAGCGGGAACTTTTCGCCATTGCCTATCCCGCAGCCATGGGGGTCTGCCGTCGATATGCTCCCAGCCGAGACGAGGCGCATAGCATTTTAAATGAGGGCTTCTTAAAAGTTTTTACCCACTTAGACCAGTATGACGACGGACTACATTTTCTGGCTTGGGTAAAAAAAATCATGGTACACACGGCAATCGATCACTACAGAAGACAAAAACGATATGCCCTCAAGCATCCAGAAATTCCAGACCACTGGAATGAACCCTTCGAAGAGAGCATCCTGGATCAATTAAGTACGGACGAGTTACTCGACATGATAGGCCAACTGAGCCCCGCATACCGGATGGTATTTTCACTTTACGCCGTAGAAGGATACACCCATAAAGAAATTGCCGAAAAACTTGGAATCACGGAGGGCACTTCCAAGTCTAATTTGGCGAAAGCCAAACAAAAGTTACAGCAAGCCATTCAAAACCGACGAAGGAAGGAGGTAAAACCATGAGCGAGTCCAATAATTTCTATAAAAAAATAGGTGAGAAGCTCAGCTCGCACGAAGAGCCCTTTACGCATGAAGCCTGGCTGAACTTCCAGCCACAGCTGAAGGAAAAGCTTTTACCTTGGTACCGGAGCTGGTACATGCCTTACCTGTACAGTTCTTTATTGGCGATGCTTCTTTTTGCCCATTTTCAGCTAAGCCGATGTTCTGAACCTGGCGGTGGTATCGCTACCGCACCTGTCGTAAGCATTACACGACTGGATACCCTGTATCTCGTGGACACGATTTACATGAAAAAGACCATTGTCGTGCAGGAAGAAATACAACAGCTACTCACAAAAGAAAATAGGCACACAACTCTATCTGAAGCGTTTCCCACAGCTCCATCGGAAGCGTTTTCCTTAGTACCTATGGAAAAGGATGCACCCGATGGTACAGCACCAAATCTGGCAGCAAGTATCGATATTGAAAAGGAAAAAGGTGGCCTAGCGGCAAAAAACATCCAGAATCCTTCTGCTGCTCGTGAAAGCCGAGGTGAAAGCTTCCTCCCTCTCACCACACCGAATGCGCATGAAGCGGGTAGGGACTGGAAAGCGGTGTTTGAACAAGAAAAAGATACTTTAGGGGCCGAGGCCAAAACGATGCAGGATGATCCTCCGGCTACTAAAACGCGGCCTCTGGTAATTCTAGAGATGGGCTTGGGTGCTCAGCTTCCCATACACCCTTTCGTCGAATATCCCGTCGTGGGTCTACAGCAGGTTCATATCGGACTAGAATGGGCTAGTGGTTGGAGTCTTTTCACAGGCTTTTACCACGGCCGCTACAAAGGGGAAATCGATGATGATGATTTCGATCTATTAAACACCAGGCAGTTAGCACAACTTCCTTCCAGCACACGTCCCTTAACCGATATCGATGAAATCTATACAGAACAAAACCAGCTCTTTTTCCCGCTAGAACTTCGCTGGCGCTCTGCGCCCGTTGATGCCTTTAGCTTTGAAACCGGCTTTGGCCTAATCGGCAGTTATATTCGTAATCAACGCATTCGCTATGAATTCGAAGACCGACTGGGATTACCAGATAGCGAAGTACGCTTGCCTGTGCGAGACTTTTCCGTCTCCCACCTAAAAGTAAGTGTCGGCACGCAGGCGTTATTGAGCGAAAAACTGAGCATCTATTTAAGAAGTAGCTACTGGCAGCCCCTCACAGGCACCGGGCTGCTGGATCTACGGGTTAGAGGGATCGATGTGGCCGTGGGCGTTCAGGTGGCTTTTTAGTCCTCCCGCTCCTTTAATTCGAGCCCGATCTCATTCTCCTCAGCTGAAAAATCTTTCGGCTGAGGTAGATCTCGCAAGTCGTTAATCGAAAAATATTCCATAAACTTTTCGCTGGTCCCGTATAACAAGGGCCTACCGATCGCCTCCGACTTGCCACGGATCGCGATAAGCTCCTTTTCTAAAAGTTTTCCCACAGCATAGTCGCAGTTGACCCCGCGAATATGCTCAATTTCCGACTTGGTAACAGGCTGCTTATAAGCGATAATCGCTAACGTTTCCATCTGCGCCACAGAAAGCCTGCGCTTGGTTTGCTGCTTCAAAAGAACAGATAATGCAGGATGAAATGCGGGCTTGGTTAAAAATTGATAGCCGCCCGCAAGCTGTTCCAGCCCGAAAGCATACTGTTCATCAGAATAGCGCTGGCGTAAGTTTTCCAGCGCCTCCTCGATGTGCACTTCCTCCACCGCCGTTCCAAACATATCTGCTAAACAGGCCTGAATGTCACGCACTTTTATCGGCGCTGTAGCACTGAAAACCAAAGCTTCCACATGTCTCTCCAGCATGCCTCCCTAACGCTTGGCCAACTTCGCCTCGATGGAATGCATCGTATGTGGAACTGCACGCAGTCGCTCTTTGGCGATCAACTTCCCCGTGTCGACACAAATGCCGTAGGTACCGTTTTTAATCCGCATCAATGCCTTCTCTAAGTTGATGATGAATTTCTGCTGACGCGCAGCAAGCTGATTAATGCTTTCGCGCTCCAGTGTATCCGCTCCATCCTCCAAGACTTTTGAAGTCGAAGCAGTATAATCTGTCCCACTATCATTCCGCTTGCCTAATGTATCCTTTAACATCGCCAGCTCCTGCTTGGCCACGGCCAGTTTTTCGTTGATTAATTGCTCAAATTCCTTTAGCTCTTCCTGCGAGTAGGACGTCTTTTCTTCCTGATTCATAAGGCCACCTTTTTTGTAACTTGTGTAACGTAATCGTGCTGTTTCTGTTTCGAGCCCTAAATTACGGGCCTTTTTCCGATTTCAAAATGAATTAGACTGAAATAAAAAAACCACCCGAAGGTGATTCTATTATCTTTACATGGAAAGCTGCTGCAGCCGCTTTTGAAGGATTTTCTCATCCACAATCAACCTGTACTTCAGACGCAGGTACCGCTGAATGACATGTAAGTTTTTTCCTTTTTTCAGGAAATAATCTTTTAGGGCGAAGGTTAAGAGATCATTTTTCATAGGTTTTTTATTTTCGGGCGATTAATTAACATGTTCTAAATATACGTAAAAACGAATGATTTTGTTATAGATTACGACCTACGGGCAAAGTTTTTTTCACTTGAAGCGATTTTCCAGAAGAATGTCGAAAGACTGCTTCCAAAATATAATAGCCCGCACGTATGCTTTTTCCTTCAGAATGGGTTCCTCCCCAAACCCAAAAACCACTTTCTCCTAACAAACAACCGGAACAGAGGGTCTCCATGACCCTACCATCCACACTTCGCACCCGCACTTCTGCCGTATAACCTGGCGCATCTGTCTGATAGCGAATGGTGAAAAAAGTAGGCACACCCGGTGCATCGGGCGCGATTAAATCAGGGCTGACTTGGATCCAACCCTCAGCCGCAGCTGCCTCCGTTAACTGGGCCGAATTCGGAAGCGTAGGCGTAGCATAGCCCACATGAGAAGCGGCACTGTGCCAGACCCCCTGCTTTGCGGCTCCCGCCGCAAAGGTCGTCCGCTCCAAAGAGACTCCCCGAGAAAACTGTAGCATCGGATGATGCATCGCCTCCGAATAGGCAAAGCTCTCCAGATCATCCCCTTCTGCATCTACAATATACACCCTCCCTTCGCTCCGCGAAAAAACAGGCAGTGACACCTCCACGATCGCCTCCTCTCGAGCAGCTGCATGACATGCGCATAAAGCCGCAGCATCCGCTGTGAAAACCAACAGCTCGCCAGGAGGGAGTAAAAAAAATTGCTCGGACATGAGCCGCACACTCCCGCGATCCCCGGTACTGGAAGCAGTCGCCAGTCCCAATCCTGCCACATCTAAAAACTTTTTAGATACATTTTTTAGCTCGATAAAAGGTGGACAGCCCCCCTCTGGATCAAACATCAGCTCGCTTATCAAAATATCTCCAACAGTTATCTCCTCTGGTAAAATTAACTCGAGGCTGTGAATGGACTCCGCCAAAGGAGTGCCCGAACAGCTCACCAGAGACGCTAATAGCAAGCGCTCGGGACTACCCGGAACTACAGGTTCTGGAAGTAGTACCCGAAGCGTAAAGGGTTCCTCTCCTCTTTCCCAGGCAAGGCTTTCGGTATTCCTTGCCAGCTGGGGACCTCCTACGCTAAAATCTGGCCACTGATTAAAGCGCAGCAAGACCTCCTGACCCTCGATGAGCTCCCAATGCTCCAGCTGGAAGGGGAGCGCAGCCATGGCGCCGAGCTCTGCGACACTATTTGGTTCCCCCGGCGTCCCTCCCCGAGCATCTTCGCTTAAGCGGATGTTTTCAAAAGAGGCGCAGGGATAGGAAAGGTCGACCAGCTCGATGCTTCGACCAGACCCTACCGCGTCCGCATCGCGCCAAATGGTCCCTGGATACAGCAGTTCATCCAGTAGAACTCCCTCCGCATACAAGCGCACAGCATCCCCCCCGACTAAGAAGGAGGGCCAGTTGGTCAGCCCAAGACGTGGACCGAAGGCTTCAAAATCGGCCAATCGGGCACGCGGAACCAGCAAGAAATGACTTTCCGGAGCTACTAAGAGCCCTGAAGCGGAGGTTTCCCGACGGCTGCTTGCCAGCACGATATCTTCCAGGTATACCCAGGCAGGCGTCGTGTTATAAAGTTCTACATACTCCGATACAGGCAGTGGGTGATGTTCCCGTGGATTTGGCATGAGCTCCTGAATCCGAATGGCAGATGCTCCCAATTCAGGCACCTCCAGAAGGCGCTCTTGGACCGGCAAAATCCCCGTCCTATTGTCCTGCAGGGGTAGCGGCGCTAGAGCCACCTGTACCCTTCCATGCACACGCCACAGGTCTATTTGGGCACGGGAAAAGTGTAAAAGTACCACATCCGGATAACTCTCGAAGGCAGTGGCGAGCGTCGGCTCTTGGCCATTAATGGCGTACTGGACACTGTTCAACCCAAAAACAGGATCTAAGGCTGCTGAAAATTGAAGCAGAAGAGTTTCTGTCCCTACCACCTGTAACGCTCGGAGTGTGAGCGGAATAGCATCAGGCACTTCGGGCAGTTCAGGAACAGATCCATCCTCAGGCTCCAAAGTCCCCGGGTCTTCTTCGGGCTCAGAGGCTTCCGGTTCTTCAGGGACTTCCTCGGGATCAGCCGGAGAGGCTTCCTCGGGCTCCTCCGGTTCTACCGGTTCCACAGGCACTTCAGGGTCTTGCTCTGGCTCCCCTGGCTCGGAAATAGGCTCCTCAGGTGCTTCGGGTTCCTGTGGCAAAACGGGAGCATCTGCCTCTAAACCCTCCTCGAGGCGTACCTCGTCCAGGTAAAATCGTGCAGTAGTCCCCGAACCAGCCCCCTGACCCGCCTTTAAATAAAAATAAAGAGACTGCCCCGCTGTCCACTGAAAGGAAAAAGCATAACGTGTGTAGGGAGTATCTGCATTCGGAAAAGCGGTTTCCGCCGCAAGCGGCAAAGGCTCCGCAGGCACTTCTCCCGCTTGCCCCACCACGCCGACACTTACTGCTACTCCCCGGGTGCCACTCCCATTGCGACCCGAGCGTGCGATGAGCACAAAGGTCCCTTTGCCGCTCTGCGGCGCCTGAAAATGCCCCCAAATTTCACCATCAAAGGTCCCTATCGGCTGAATCGCTAAAGCGGCTCCCGCTGTCCCCTGCTCTGCAGCTTGAAAAACCCGGGTGCGCTCTCGTATTTCATTCGCCGTCCACCCTTCTAAAAACGGTTCAGGATGCGACTGCACCTGAAAAGGCTCTCGAAAATGCTGCACCTGCTGCGCTTCTAGCGAAAAATAAAGCAGCCCGAGAGCTCCTACTAAAAAAATGATACGCTTTCTCATGCCGGAAAGATACGAACAGCCGGAAAGCAGACGCGGAAGAAAAGCGCCTACAAGTGCTTTTTTTCATTTCGAACCCCTTTTCATGCGGTGAACTTCCTCTTTAAGAAGCACCTAGACCTATAGAAACAGGTTAAAATACCGCTCTTTTTCTTTTCGCTTACAGCTACCTGCACTTTCCCCACCTGCCATTATGAAAATCACGTAAATCCAACTAAAACATAACAAAATCGGAAGAAAAAGACTTGAAATGCTAAAATATACATAAGGCTCTTCTGCTTTCATTCTCAAAAGCACTACCTTTGTGAAAAATTTAGCCCGGAAGCTGGGCTAAATATTAAATTCGCCTTGGCGCTCATTTAATTCAATCCTAAACATGAAATTAGCCGTCGTAGGAGCCACCGGTCTGGTAGGTTCCGAAATCCTCGAAGTGCTCGCTGAGCATAACTTCGCCTTTGATGAGCTACTCCTGGTAGCCAGTGAACGATCTGTGGGAAAGGAAATTACCTATAAGGGAAAACCGTATCAGGTAATCGGATTAAAACAGGCTGTTTCTGAAAAACCGGACATCGCCATCTTCTCCGCAGGGGGCAGCACCTCACTGGAATGGGCACCACAGTTTGCCGCTGTCGGAACTATCGTTATCGATAATTCTTCGGCATGGCGCATGGATCCTACCAAAAAGTTAGTCGTTCCGGAAATTAATGCCAAAGACTTGCGCATAGACGATCGCATCATCGCGAATCCTAACTGCTCCACGATCCAAATGGTCGTGGCTCTCAACCTCCTCCATGCACGCTACCGCATCAAGCGTATCGTCGTTTCTACCTACCAGTCCGTCACGGGAACTGGAAAAGATGCCGTAGACCAAATGATGGCCGAGCGCGAAGGACGCGAGGCGCAAATGGTTTATCCTTATAAAATCGACTTGAACGTCCTCCCGCATATCGATGTCTTCCAAGCGAATGGCTACACGAAGGAGGAGATGAAGATGATTCTGGAAACTAAAAAGATTTTTGGCGACGAGCGCATAGCGGTGACTGCCACCACGGTACGCATTCCGACTATCGGAGGGCATTCTGAGGCCGTTAACGTGGAGTTCTACGAGGATTTCGACTTGGAAGAGGTGCGCGGCCTGCTGGCCAAAACCCCTGGCGTGATCCTGGAGGATGATCCAGCGACCAACACCTACCCGATGCCTCTAACCGCACATAAAAAAGATGCTGTCTTCGTGGGACGTGTGCGTCGCGATGAGTCGCAGCCGAACACACTGAACCTCTGGGTAGTAGCTGATAACTTGCGAAAAGGTGCCGCCACTAATGCGGTACAAATCGCCAGCTACCTTGTCGAACACAGCTTGGTGTAAATGCAGTTTCCCGACGAAGAGATTCAGGCCGCCATTCGAAAATTCGTGCAGGAACATCAGGGCGATGCGCCTGCACGAATTTTATTGCGCTACCACGGAAAGGTGCCCTTCGACCTGACTTTTGCCGTACAACAGATTCAGGCGCGCCAAAAAGCGAAGAACAAACTTCCCTCCTGGTGTGCGCACCCCGATTTACTCTTTCCCCCTAATCTCTCTTTAGAGCAAGCCTCCTCGGAGGAAACCGCAGCCTATAAGTGCAGTCTCGTCTCCGACGGCTTACGCATGGGCGACCTGACAGGAGGCTTAGGCGTGGACTTTTGGGCCTTAACGGCCCAATTCCAAGAGGGGCATTACTTCGAACAAAATTCCGAGCTGCTTCAACTAGCCCAACATAATTTCAAACATCTCCGCCCTGAAAAAAAGCTACACTTTCATGCAGGGGATAGCCTGAAGGCGCTGAACCAGTTCCCTGATAAGCATTTCGACCTGCTGTTTATCGACCCAGCGAGAAGAGGAAGCCAGGCAGAAAAAGTATTCCGCCTCGAAGACTGTAGCCCTGATGTCGCCACACACTGGCCTCTTTTACGCCAAAAATCCAGGCAGCTGCTGCTAAAACTTTCTCCCATGTTGGATATCCAGCAACTCCTACGGCAGCTGCCGGAGCTGCAGAAGATCTGCATTATCAGCGTTAAAAATGAGGTAAAAGAGCTCTTGGCCTACTTTTCTGACCGCCCACAAGCGACTGCCTCTGAGGCTAGGGTGACATTCGAGACCGTAGAACTTCAGCAGGAGGGCCTGCTGCGATTCCTGTGCACCGAGCAAGATTGGAAGCAGGAAGCGCCCCTTACCGAAACCATCGGCTCTTACCTGGTGCTGCCAGGAGCGGGAGTGATGAAGTTAGGGGCCTTTGCGGCTTTCAGCCGTCAAACCGGACTTAAAAAACTCCATGGAAATACCCACCTCTTTTCTGCTGAAGTCAGCGACCTGCCCACTTTATCCGAAATCCCTTGCCGTATCTTCGCCCTTCAGAGCGAAATCCACCAACCTAAAAAAGAGTTGAAAAAAATCTTCCCTTCGGGAAAAGTGAATGTCATCGCAAAAAACCACCCTCTAACGGCTGCCGGATGGAAAGAAAAATTCAAGCTAAAGGATGGGAGTGAGGACTACCTCATCGCGGCCAAAACCCTCAGCGGAGACCGTGTCTGGCATGCACGTCTTCACCCAAAAAAATAAGGGTGAAAAAACAACACCTAAGTGCTTCCCAATAATGAGCAGGCTGGGGGCATAAATTGAAAAACCCCTCGTAACTATAAAGTAAAAAAAGGACAGCTGCCTTCCTACGAATAAGTAAGCCTGAAGAAAAATGGGATATTCTATCCCACAAAAAAAGGAGTGTGTCCACTCCCTCCGATTTTTTCTACTCTTTTACCTCTTCATAATCGATATAATCGCCAGAATCATCTTTTCGATTTCGCTTATCCTTAAACTTAGGCGGAATATGGTCCACCTGTATTCCTCCGGATGCCGGGCGGCTACCTGTGGGCTGTCTCCGCTGCTCTTCCTGATAGATGCCATTTGCCCTGTCGATGAACTGCTTCAACTTGCTGCGCAGAAAATACTGCAGCAGCTTGGAGAAAATCCAAGATAAGGCAATGGTAATGATTAAAAACTTTAAAATAAAACCCATAAATATTATTGTCTTTATTAAACTCCTACGGCATAGCTGTCCGCCCCATGGGATAGAAATCAAAAGGCCGGTCGCCCGGCCCTTCTTCATTAAAACTCAATATCCGGATCCCTCCGACTATCTCTCCTTCAATAACTTATCTGCTCAAATAAAGGTTTCTTTCCGCGTAAATCTTTAAGAAATAGTCGTCCATTAGATCCTCGATGAAGTAAATGGCTTCACCAGTAGATTTCATCTCAGGCCCTAATTCCTTATTCACATTCGGGAATTTATGGAAAGAGAAAACGGGTTCCTTAATCGCGTAGCCCTTTTTCACAGGGTTGAACGTAAAGTCTTTCACCTTTTTCTCCCCGAGCATCACCTTCGTGGCATAATTTACATAGGGCTCTTGGTACGCCTTACAGATAAAAGGAACGGTGCGGGAAGCACGCGGGTTCGCCTCGATTACATAGACCATATCATTTTTGATGGCGAACTGAATGTTTATCAACCCTTTAGTCTTCAGGGCCAATGCGATCTTTTTCGTATAGGTCTCGATCTGCCGCATCACGTAGTCTCCCAAGTTGTAGGGAGGTAAAACAGCATAGGAATCGCCCGAGTGAATACCCGCCGGCTCGATATGCTGCATGATTCCGATGATGTAGACATCCTCGCCATCGCAAATCGCATCTGCCTCAGCTTCTATCGCTCCCTCCAAGAAGTGGTCTAACAAGATTTCATTTTTCGGAATATCGCGCAGCACGCGCACTACGTGCTCTTCAAGCTCCTTCTCGTTGATAACGATTTTCATCCCCTGCCCACCTAGCACGTAGGAAGGCCGCACTAAAAGCGGGAAACCTAATGTTCTGCACAGCTCCAGCGCTTCATTTGTATTATGAATAGTCCCGAACTCTGGATAAGGCACCTCATTTTCTTTTAACAAAGTAGAGAAACGACCTCTATCTTCTGCTAAATCCAGTGCCTCATAGCTCGTCCCAATAATCGGGATGCCGTATTTGTCTAGTTTTTCTGCCAGCTTCAGGGCGGTCTGGCCTCCGAGCTGCACGATCACCCCTACCGGCTTTTCCTGCAAAATGATTTCATAAATATGCTCCCAAAATACAGGCTCGAAGAAGAGACGATCCGACACGTCGAAGTCCGTAGACACCGTCTCTGGGTTACAGTTGATCATGATCGTCTCATAGCCACATTCCTTGGCCGCCAGCACCCCATGCACACAGGAATAATCGAATTCAATCCCCTGGCCGACGCGATTTGGCCCCGACCCTAATACGACAACTTTCTTTTTATCAGAAGGAATCGCTTCGTTTTCCTCTCCGAAGGTGGAGTAATAGTACGGCGTCTGCGCCTCAAATTCCGCCGCACAGGTGTCCACCAGCTTATACACCCGCTTGATGTCCATTTCCTCATAGCGTTTTTTAAACACTTCGCTTTCTAAGCAGCCCAGTAGATGCGCTAGCTGTCGATCTGCATAACCCTTACGCTTCGCCTCAAACATTAATTCTCTCGGAATACTTTCCAATGTGTGCGCGTCGATACGATGCTCAAGCTCGATTAAATCCTCAATTTGCTTGAGGAACCACTTGTCGATCTTGGTCAAGTCATAAATCGTGCGGAAGGAAATCCCCAGCTTAAAAGCATCATACACATGGAAAAGTCTGTCCCAGCTTGGATTTGCCAGGCTATATAAAATCTTCTCTTGATCTTGCAACTCTTTGCCATCGGCCCCTAATCCATTTCGCTTGATTTCTAGGGACTGACAGGCCTTTTGTAGTGCCTCCTGAAAATTTCTTCCGATACCCATTACCTCGCCTACCGCCTTCATGGAAAGACCAAGCTTGCGATCTGAGCCTCTGAACTTATCGAAGTTCCAGCGCGGAATCTTCACGATCACATAATCGATCGCGGGCTCGAAAAAGGCCGACGTGTTACCAGTAATAGAGTTTTTCAACTCATCCAAGTTATAACCAATCGCGAGTTTCGCCGCTACCTTCGCGATGGGATACCCTGTCGCCTTGGAGGCCAATGCCGAAGAGCGAGAGGTACGCGGGTTAATTTCGATGCCGATGATGTCTTTATTGTCTGGGCTCACGGCAAACTGCACATTACAGCCCCCTGCGAAGTTGCCGATACCATTCATCATTTTGATGGCCAGGTTTCGGAGCTCTTGATACACCGTGTCCGGAAGTGTCATGGCCGGGGCGACCGTGATAGAGTCTCCGGTGTGGACCCCACAGGGGTCAAAGTTCTCAATCGAACAAATCACCACCATATTCCCCTTAGAATCACGTAATACTTCCAGCTCGTACTCTTTCCAACCTAAAATGCTTTGCTCCACTAGAACCTCATGCGTAGGTGAGGCCTTTAACCCCGTCATCAGCGCCTTTTCGAAGTCTTCCGGCTTTTCTACAAAGCCCCCGCCACTACCTCCAAGGGTATAAGAGGGACGGATCACTAGAGGGAAACCGATTTCCTGCGCGATTTCATTCCCTTGTAGAAAAGAGGTGGCTGTACGCCCTAGACAAACGCCCACGCCTAACTTTTCCATCAGCGCTTTAAACTTCTCTCTGTTTTCAGCAGTCTCGATGGCATCGATGTCCACGCCGATCATACGCACTCCGAACTTCTTCCAAATGCCCGCATTATCGCAGTCGATCGCAAGGTTCAGGGCCGACTGCCCTCCCATAGTGGGAAGCACACAGTCGATGTCCGGATGTTCTTGAAGAATTTTTACAATCGACTTCTTTTCGAGTGGCAACAGATATACATTGTCTGCCGTCACCGGATCCGTCATAATGGTGGCTGGGTTAGAGTTGATTAAGGTTACCTTAATACCCTCTTCCCTAAGTGATCGAGACGCCTGAGAACCGGCATAGTCAAACTCGCAAGCTTGACCGATGATGATGGGACCTGATCCGATTAGGAGGACGTGCTTGATACTAGTATCCTTAGGCATTTTAGAGTGGGATTTAAAAGAGGTTAATTACTTATGGCTAAATTGGTGCAATATTAATAAATTATTTTTTAAGTCAGCCACCAAGAGGCAAGAATCCAAGGCTTTTTTTGAAAACCTTAAAATAAGGCCTACACCTGCGACCCATAAAAAAAACCGCTATCACCCTAAAGCGATCGCGGTTTTTTTTTGACTTAACACTTCATCCGTAGAATTAAATATGCAGTGCTCGGTTATCTGTTGCGGCCAGACAGGCCTCCTTAAAGGCTTCTGTGTAGGTCGGGTGGGCGTGCGACATGCGGGAAATATCCTCTGCGGAGGCACGGAATTCCATCGCCACCACCGCCTCAGCGATCATATCGGCTGTACGTGGCCCGATCATGTGAACACCTAAAATCTCATCTGTCTCCGCATCGGCCAGCACCTTCACGACACCATCTGTATCCATGGAGGCACGTGCACGGCCTGAAGCCATAAAGGGGAACTTACCGGTTTTGTATTTTCGCTTCTGCTCCTTCAGCTGCTCTTCCGTGTAGCCCACAGACGCTACCTCCGGCCATGTATATACCACCCCTGGAATTAGGAGATAGTTGATATGAGGCTTCTGCCCAGCGATTACTTCAGCGACGAAAGCCCCTTCTTCTTCGGCTTTGTGGGCTAGCATGGCTCCTTTCACCACATCTCCGATGGCGAAAATATTCGGCACATTCGTCCGTAAGTGCTCATCCACCTCCACTTGTCCTCTATCGGTAAGCTTGACGCCTGCTGCCTCAGCATTCAGGCCATCCGTGTACGGGCGGCGACCGATAGAAACGAGCACATAATCACCTTTCAAGCTGATCGTCTCGCCTTTCGCATTTTCTGCCTTCACCTCTACTTCATCGCCTTGGTTTTCTACCCCTACCACCTTATGCTTCAGGTAGAAATCGAAGCCTAGCTTTTTCAGCGACTTCTGCAGTTCCTTCCCCATCGTGCGGTCCATAGATGGAATGATCGCGTCCAGGTACTCCACTACAGAGACCTTAGCTCCGAGACGGCCATACACAGAACCCAGCTCCATCCCGATGACACCACCACCGATAATGATCATATGTTTGGGAATCTCCTTTAATTTCAGCGCCTCCGTAGAAGTAATAACACGCTTCTTGTCCAGCTCGATAAATGGTAAACTCATCGGCTTGGACCCTGTAGCGATTATGATATTTTTCCCCGTGATCTCTTCAGAGGCTCCATCCTCCTTCGTGATTTTTACCGTATTCTTGTCCACGAAAGACCCTAAGCCGTGAAAAACATCTATTTTGTTTTTCTTCATCAAAAATTGAATGCCGTCGACATTCTGCTTGACCACATCGTCTTTACGCGCGATCATCTGGCCTAGGTTAACCCCTAAGTTCTCTAGGTCTATCCCATGCGTCTTAAACGTATGGGCTGCATTATGATAATGCTCCGAAGAGTCTAAAAGTGCCTTAGAAGGAATACAACCCACATTCAAGCAAGTCCCCCCTAAGGTGCTATATTTTTCGATTAACGCGGTTTTCATGCCCAGCTGAGCAGCCCGAATCGCGGCTACATAGCCACCCGGACCTGATCCGATAACGATAACGTCGTATGTCATTTTGGAATATGTTTTAAGATAAATAAGCGCGTCAGCGCAGTAAAAGCGACTTTTTCGCCTAAGCCCTCCCCGTCGCTAGGGAACCGAAAAAAAGGGGAGTGCCTCCATCAGAGACAGCCCCCTCCTCACAAACCCACCTCTTTAGACACCAAAAAGGAGTCTGGTTGGATCTTCCAGCAGCTGTTTCACACGCACCAAGAAGCTGACAGACTCTCTGCCATCAATGATACGGTGATCATAGGACAGCGCTAAATACATCATCGGACGAACGACCACCTGGCCATTTTCCACCACTGCCCGCTCCACGATATTATGCATACCTAGTATAGCAGACTGCGGCGCATTAATGATCGGCGTAGACATCATCGAACCGAAAATACCGCCATTCGTGATCGTGAAAGTCCCTCCGGTCATCTCCTCGATCGTCAATTTATTATCACGCGCGCGCGTAGCTAGACGCACCACTTCTTTTTCGATCTCATCGAAGCTCATCGACTCCGCATTTCGAATCACCGGGACCACAAGCCCTTTTGGCGCCGATACCGCGATCGAAACATCGCAGAAGTCATGGAAAATCATTTCATTTCCGTCGATCTGCGCATTTACCGCCGGCCACTCCTGAAGCGCCACACAAACCGCCTTCGTGAAGAAAGACATAAAGCCCAAGTTCACGCCATGCTTTTCTTTAAATTGCTCCTTGTATTTTTTACGGATGTCCATGATCGGCCCCATGTTCACCTCATTAAAGGTCGTCAGCATGGCCGTCTCATTTTTCACCGCCACTAAGCGACGGGAAACCGTGCGGCGTAGCGAAGACATTTTTTCCCGCTTGGAGTCACGGCTGAGGCCTGCAGAAGCCTTTGGCGCGGCCGTTTGCTCCGCGGCAGGCTTCGCTGCCTCCTGCTTCGGCGCAGCGGCAGCAGCCGGTTTCGGTGCCTCCACCTTCGCTTGAAGCGCATCTTCCTTCGTAATACGACCATCCTTGCCCGTCCCTTTTACCTGGGCAGGGTCGATGCCCTTTTCCTGTAAAATTTTCGCCGCCGCAGGAGAAGCATGACCTGTCGCATACGTTTCCGAACCAGAAGAAGCCGCAGCATCCGCCTTAGGAGCATCAGAAGCGCTGCCAGCAGTCTCCGCAGGAGCCCCACCAGAAGTCACTTCTATCTTACAGATCAAGCCACCGATTTCGATCGTATCCCCCTCTTGCGCCACATGGCGCAAAATCCCGCTCGCCTCCGCAGGAAGCTCAAAGGTCGCCTTATCCGAGTCCACCTCTGCGATGATCTCATCCAGCTCCACATAGTCGCCATCCTCCTTCAACCAAGTCGC
Source organism: Nitritalea sp. (assembly GCF_054166705.1). Lineage (NCBI taxonomy): Bacteria > Pseudomonadati > Bacteroidota > Cytophagia > Cytophagales > Cyclobacteriaceae > Nitritalea > Nitritalea sp. The sequence continues at coordinate 24,069 of NZ_JBSZCV010000011.1, read as the reverse complement.
CAGGGATACCTCCGTGATGGATTCCCCCACCGTCGGCACCACCATTTCCTTCACCTCGCCAGTGGCTTTCGCCTCAGAAGAAGCCCCAGAGTCACTGGAAGATGGCTCCTCTGACCCTTTTTCACTAGACGCCATCGGTGCAGCACCATCGCCGGACCCTTCCGTGTCGATGACACAAATAACCGCACCGATTTCCAAGGTATCTCCCTCAGCTGCTTTTGTTTGGAGCACGCCAGCCGCTTCCGCAGTCAGCTCGAATGTCGCCTTATCCGACTCCAACTCACATATTACTTCGTCCATCTCCACGTAGTCGCCGTCTTGCTTAAACCACTGCCCGATGGTGACTTCAGAGATCGATTCTCCTACTGTAGGAACTTTAATTTCTAGGCTCATTGTATCTGTATGTTTTGAATTCCCTCCCCACCTACAGAAGGGGGGAAGGTGAATTTACGGATTTAATTTTAGATTAGGCCTGCCGGCCAAAGATTAGTGCGCCAAAAAAGCGCTTAGCTGATTTTAAGTGCTTTATGGACAATTGCCTCCTGCTCCTGTACATGGACTTTCATGTAACCCGTTGCAGGAGATGCACTCGGTTTCCGAGCGATGACCTCCATCGGCATATCACGGAAGGTGAGCCTCAAAATATAGTTCCAGTAGCCCATGTTTTCCGGCTCTTCCTGAACCCAAACCACCTCAGCATCCCCATAGCTGGCCAGGGCCTCTTGAATTTGCTTCTTCGGGAAGGGGTGCAGCTGCTCCACACGAAGGATGGCCACATCTTTTACCTTCTCCTTCTCACGGGCCTCATCCAAGTCATAGAAAATCTTTCCAGAACATAGCACTACGCGCTTGACCTCTGCGGCTTCCACCTTATCATCTAAAATGATTTCGCGGAACTTGCCCTTCGTAAAGTCTTCGATCGGAGACATCACCTTCGGATGACGCAATAAGGATTTAGGAGACATCACGATACAAGGCTTTCTAAATTCCCATGTCAACTGACGACGCAGCATGTGGAAGAAGTTAGCCGGCTCCGTGATATTTGCCACCACCATATTGTTTTCCGCCGACAGCTGCAAGAAGCGCTCCGGACGGGCATTCGAATGCTCGGGGCCTTGTCCTTCGTAACCATGAGGCAGGAGCATGACGATGCCATTCATCTTCTGCCACTTCGACTCACCAGAAGAAATAAACTGATCGATCATCGTCTGGGCACCGTTCGCAAAATCTCCGAACTGCGCCTCCCAGATACTCAGGGAATTTGGATTCGCCATGGCATAGCCATATTCAAAACCCAGTACCGCATACTCCGAAAGCAGGGAGTTGTAAATATGAAACTGCCCCTTGCTGTCTGCTAGCTCCTTTAAGAAGTTATAGGGCTTGTTCGAGGTAGCATCATGCACCACTGCATGGCGATGCGAGAAGGTTCCGCGCTGGCAGTCTTGCCCCGTAATACGCACAGTTTTACCTTCTAACAGTAACGAACCATACGCGAGCAGCTCCGCCGCCGCCCAGTTGAGCGACTTAGCCTTATAAAACATCTCTTTTCGCTGCTTGAGCTGCGCATCGATTTGCTTGATTGGCTTAAATCCTTTCGGCACCTCCGTCAGTGCAGCCGCCACCTTTTCGATGGCCTCCTCCGTAATAGCTGTCTCCGGTGAAGACTCGAAATCCTCCGCCTTCGAAAAACGTAAAGACTGCCACTCCTGCTCGAACTTGGTAAACTGATACGGAAGTGGCTTCTCTTTTACCATGTTTAAGCGATCCTGAAGCAGCTGACGAAATTCCTTATCCATCTGCTTTGCGATCTTAGCATCGATATCTCCACGCTCCGTCAAGCGCTTTACGTAAATCTCACGCGGGTTCGGATGCTTCGAAATGATATTATAAAGTCCAGGCTGCGTAAATTTCGGCTCATCCGACTCATTATGTCCGTGACGACGGTAGCAAACCATATCGATGAAGATATCGCGCGAGAATTTCTGACGGAATTCGGCTGCCAGCTTCGCTGCAAAAACCACCGCCTCAGCATTATCCCCATTCACGTGGATAACAGGCGCATCGATAATCTTCGCCACATCGGTACAATAAATCGACGAACGTGCATCATCGAAGTCAGTGGTAAAGCCCACCTGATTGTTGATCACAAAATGTACCGTACCCCCTGTATTATAGCCTTTTAGATCCGCCATTTGTGTCACCTCGTAGACGATACCCTGTCCCGCCACCGCAGCATCGCCATGGATGAGGATAGGAAGTGCTTTTTTGCTATCTCCCTTATGCTGAGAGTCGATTTTCGCACGAATAAAGCCCTCCACCACAGGGTTTACTGCCTCTAAGTGAGAAGGGTTCGGCGCTAGCTTTAAGTTGACTTTCTTCTCCTCCGGCGTGATGATGTCGCTGGAATAGCCCATATGATACTTCACATCGCCATCTCCCATCGTAAGATCCGGCTTAGCCGTACCCTCGAACTCCGAAAAAATTTGCTCATAGGTCTTGCCCATGATATTAGAGAGCACGTTCAGACGACCGCGGTGCGCCATCCCGATCATCACTTCCTCCACGCCTAATTCAGCACCCTTATTGATAAGGGCATCTAAAAACGGAATCGTGGACTCTCCCCCCTCTAAGGAAAAACGCTTCTGACCGAGGTATTTCGTATGTAAAAAGTTCTCGAAAACGACGGCTTGGTTCAACTTCGACAGGATACGCTTTTTTTCCTCCACCGTAGGGTTGAAGGCGAGCGCTTCTTTCTCAATTTTGGTTTTCAACCAGTCCAGCATTTCCGGGTCTCGGATATACAGGTACTCGAATCCCATGGGGCCTTCGTAGATCGTCTTTAGAGCGTCTACGATCTTTTCCAGCGTACTTTCTCCGATGCCGATCTCATTGCCCGCTTGAAAAACAGTTTTCAGGTCACTTTGGCCTAGGCCAAAATCCTCCAAGTCGATCAGGGCACGGCGATCTTTACGCTCCCGAACGGGATTGGTCTTCGAGCGCAGGTGAGCACGTGAGCGATACGCGTGAATAAGTGCACGCACCTTAATTTCTTTTGGCAGCTGCTCCATATCCATAATGGTCCCTTTAGTGGCTAGGGCACCATTTGCAGGAGGAGGAGTTGCCGTCGAGCCATTAGAGGCCGAAGCAGCAGGGCGCTCTTCTTCGTCTCCATAACGTTCGATGGCAAAGTCAAAGCCGTCGAAAAAGCTTTTCCAGCTTGGGTCTATTGAAGTGGGGTCGGATTTGTACGCTTCATAGAGTTGATCTATGTAGTTTACATGAGCATTAGCGATGTACGAATGTTTATCCATGGTTATTATTTTTCTTGCTCCAAAGATACATGAGTCTAAAATCATAGAAAAACCGCTTAAACGAATATGCAAATATGTTTGCTTATCAGGAATATAGTCTACTTTATTCCCTCTTTCTCTATCGCAGGAATCGATAAAAAAATAAAAGATACTTTTTAGAATTATCCCCAAAGGAAATTTGGTAGTGGTCACTACATCGCTTTACACGTTCAATAAAAAACAAAAGCTAACTACATTAATTTACCAAAAAAAAGATTTTATCTTTAAAAAAAATAGGGGAAAATTCGAGTGATTCGGTCGCGTATGGTGTCAACATATCGATTTAATGGTTAACAGACCTGAAAAAATCGGCAAGAGCCACGTCTCCTACACAAAAAAAGGTGTCTGAAACAGACACCTATTTTTTATGTATGAAGAAAGTTTACTGATTAGATCTACTATCTTAAGTTGTCCGGGAAAGGAACCCCTGGATTCGCAAATAAAGTTACGGTACCTGTTTCCCCGTAGGTATTTACCCATACGAAAGTGATTTCTTCCGTACTCGTAGCGATTACCTCCATGGAATAGCTATCCCCGTATTTATCCGTTCCAGATAAGGAAAGCACACCACATGCATCAGATAGTCGCACATCGCCATCTCCCCAGGTATCGCCTATACAAGCCCAGTAGCCAAAGGTACCGTCAGAAACGCTATAAGAGAAACCATCAGCACGCGCAGATAGCGTAACCGTTCCCTCCTGAGGACCCTCACAGGCACCTAAAGGACCTCTAGCGCCCTCATTGATATAAGCATATTCGCCAGCTAAATCAGAGGGACAAATAACGGACACATTATACAAGAAGGGGGACGCATAAAAGAAACCGCCTGCCACATCCGCACTTCGATTATCTGCCGAAAACACCCGTCCTGAGGTAGTCGTGAGCACTAAACGGAACTCAAAAGTATCACCCGCTTCTACATCAGCTACAGTAAGGCCTGCTGCCTGTATAGCATCGACTGCATCTATAGAAAAGGTCGTTCTCAGGAAACGGCTTTCTGTATTTGGCGTAAAATCAGAGGCATCTAAAGTGATCACTAAGTTATCTCCGGAGGCTGGGGTAAATTCCAAACCTACACCTGGGATAAGTCTTCTGTGACGTACTCTAATTTCCACGGTGGACACGGTACCTCCATCTTCGATATCTACCGCTTCCAGTGTTAGCGCAAAACGAGAGTTTTCCAAATTAAAGAAGTCAAACGAATCGCTAATTCTAGAAATCGTTCTTAAATAAGTTCCTGTATCAAATTCCGCATAGGGAATACGCGGCTCTACGAAGTCCGTACAAGACGCTAATGCAAGCACCATGAGGAGCATCAAGCGGACAGAATTTTTTATGAATTTCATATTCGTTTCAGTTTAATGTTAATAAACCCAGTCGTTACCTTCAGGATTTGTGTCCCAGAATACGCGCTGACGCTGATTATCCTTCTGCTGTGCACGATTATTCGTCACGATGAAGTTATTTGGATAAAAGAAAGAGCGAGGGAAGTCCCCAAAATTCGCTAGTAAGCCCGGCTGCATGTTGTCCGGCTGGCCCGTTCTTCTGTAGAGATTGTAAGCCTCTACTCCATTACCATAGAGAGACAACCAATATTCTCTCGCGATCAAATTCATCTTACGACCCGAAGGAGCGGCATCCCATTCAGCTAAAACAAAGGTTACATAATTTTCCACATTCGAGGTCCATACGGCATCAGGACGGAAGGCTTGAATTACTCCTCCCTCAGCACTAGAGAGACCAAACTCTCGAACATAGGCCATATGTTTACGGATGGCACTTTCTAAAAGCATTTTTGGATCTCCTGTAGTCCCGATCGTTTGGGCTGCCTCTGCCAACATAAAGTCGAGGAAAGAAGCTAACATGATCGGCTGAATTCCAGCCCCTCCATTTCCTAATGTAGGACTATCTACCGGTGAGGCAGAATCGTCATCAAATCGCCCACCTGCTGGATAAAGCCCATAGACACTTTGATCGAAATTATCAGGTGGAATCCCTTCTGCGTTCAGGTGATCACGACCCCAATAGCCGCGACCATCGATCATATTGGGTAAACAAAACGGCCAGCCTCCAGCTAAATAGTGTGAAGGAGCGATCTCTGAAATACAGCGCAACTTATCCGGGTCAGTTGGATTTTCGTTTACTTGTCTGTAGATGTAAAAGCGTGCTCTTGGATCGGTAAATCCTTTAGCTTCTGTCAAATGAAACATGTACCAAGTAGACTGATAATCTCCACCCCCCTGACCATACTGGCTGTAGCGAGGATGACGAGAGTCTGGATTCGTCTGAGAAGTACCATAACGGAACACAAAGTCATCTCCCTCAGCAAGCAACTCACCTGTGGCGATTAAGCGATTAATCTCCGTACGTGCTCCATTAGGATCAACTAATTTGCGATTCAAATGATACCTAACCTCTAGCGTATTTAATAGTTTCAACCACTTCGCACGGCTATTGCCATAGAAAAAGTCCGTCGGAACAAAGGCCGAACTCTGCCCGAAAGCCTCTCTAGCCTGCTGAATCGCCGTTAAGGAGGCTGCATACACCTGCTCTCCTGGATCCACTAAAGGGTTGAAGATAGCCGGATTCAGCGCCTCACTGAAAGGAACTTCATCGAAATGATCCACTAAATGCATCAAAACGAGCGCTTTAATCGTACGTGCAATTCCCAAGTGCTGTGGAATAGGATTACGCTCATTTAAATCTTCCAGAAACTGAATATCATTTAAGATATTCGCATAGGAGTTCGTCCATAGCCCATTAAAGGTCACAGGAACATAGGCTTGCTCATACAAGTTGTTCGGCTGACTCATAATTCGAGTCAGACGCATACCGAAGGTACTTGCTGTATTAAATAAAGCAGCGTAATCAGTTTGAATTCGGTTTAGCACAAAGCTTGGATTTGCCGTCTCATTTGTCACGGCATTTGGATCATCCAAAAGATCCAATTCACAAGAGCTCACAAAAAACACACTGAGCGCTAGGAATATACTATATAATTTCCTTTTCATAATGCTACGTTTTCAGTTAGAAGGTTAAGGTTAAAGTACCACCAAATCTTCTGGAACTAGGACCGGTCACGAAGTCAAAACCTAAACCGTTCCCTACACCAAGACCTAATACATCCGTATCAAAATTCATGTTCGGAGGGAAGTTGAGTGCTCTAAACCATAAATTAGTTCCACTAATCGCTACCGAAGCACGCTTAAATGGAGTCTTCGTGATCAAATAGGGAGGAATGTCATACCCTAATGAAATCTCACGTAAACGGATGGTACTACCATCAAAAATATTAGCCTCATCCGCACCCGTATGATACTGGTTGAAGAAATAGTTCGAAGCAGTCACCTGAATATCATTCGGCCTGCCATCCTGAGTAACACCCGGTAGGATAAAGGTTAACTCTCTGTCTACAACCGGGTCCTTGGTCACACCACGTGCTAAGGTCGCCGTCACCGTGTTAGAGAAAATGGCTCCTTTGTGACGGTACTCCATCATGACATTTAAGCTGAAACCCTTATAGCGGAAAGTGTTAATCCAAGAACCTGTCCATGCAGGGTTAGGATCACCTAACTCCACAGGCTCAGCAGCCGTCTGATAGTCCCCATTCGGTAACACTATCGGCTGGCCTGTCTGCTCATCACGAGCAAAACCCGTCCCTCTAATGATATTAAAAGGTCTTCCTGGAATCGCGAAATTACCCAAGTCGGTAAAGCCTGCTATCAATACCTCATCCAAATCACTTCCTAAGTCCATCGTGATCGTCCGATATAAGCCGAAGTTCACAATAGACTCCCAGGAAAATCCGGAAGGACGAATAACCGGTGTAGCGGTAGCCTGAAACTCAATCCCTCTATTTCGAATTCTACCCACGTTAATCACCGTAGAAGTAAAACCTGTAGCTGGATCGATTGGCGTCTGCGTGATTAAGTCACGCGTATTCTTCTGATAAAGCGACAGATCGAAACGAATACGGTTATTAAACATCTCTGCTTCCACACCGAACTCTACCTCTTCGTGAAGCTCTGGCCGCAAATTAGGATTACCTAAAACAGTGTTTACAGTGTGCGTTTGGAAAATAGAACCATCACGCTCGAAAGCACGTGCATTCTGATTCAAAATGTTACGCGTTCTGTAAGGACTAGGAAAACCTGCTGAAGTTCCATAGCCTAAACGTACTTTCATCGAATTTAATGTAGCTGAATTCCAGCCAAATGCATCTGTAGGAATAAAAGATACAGAGGTACCTGGATATAAAATCCTTCTGTTCTCAGGCTCTACCGTAGACGTCCAATCGTTACGTGCCGAGATGTTCAAGAACAAATAATCATTGTAATCTAATGTGAAAGCGGCATAAACCCCCATTCTACGCTCTTCCTGCGTAAAATTAAGGTCACCAGCACCTAACGGATCGATGTTCGCATTCACCTCAAAATTAGAGTGTCTAAACAGTCCGAATGCCAACTGATTATTGGAAGCTAAACCAAATTGAGAATAGCTATCATAACGCGTATTCCCACCGATCAAAGCCGATAAACCTACCTTATCTGAAATACGCTTGTTCCAATTGATAATTAAGTCTTGGTTCCAAATGGTGTTGGTAATCGCCACTGAACGATAATAACCTTGACGGGTAATTAAATCTACACCCGTTCCACCACCGCGATTATACATCGCCTCCTGCTCTTCTGTATACGTATCCAAGCCTAATCGATAGGTCACAGAAAAATCATCCGAGATATCATAGTTTAATGAAGTCGAATTGAAGAATCGGTTTACTACAGACGTATTCCGGAAATTTTTTGCCGCCCATAATGGATTCACAATATCGTTACCCGAACGAAAAAACACAGAACTACCATCAACCGGGTTCTCAAAAGGCAATCCCGCCAAATCCACAGAACGCGGAGTGTATAGTACGTTGGCAAAAATAGAAGGAACACCACCAGAAGGACCTGAACCAAAAGCCGCATTTACAGGAGGGGATTCTAAATCTGTACGGTTAAACGTAAAAGAAGAGTTCACCGTTAGCTTATCCGTAATCGCCGAATTTACCCCCAAACCAAAGTTAAATTTATTTAACTGGTTACCAGGAGTAAAACCCTCATCCGATGTATACCCGAAAGACGCATTAAAGCCCGTTCGGTCTGAAGAGCCTGATAGCTGAATCGAAGTATTCGATACTAATCCCGTTCTGAAAAAAGCTGTACTCACATCCTCATAGGCACGGAAATCATAAGGAATAGCGCCATGAGGATTAGTAGGACTAACTAACGAAGGGTCTCTGAACTCTGGAAAAGCATTACGAATAGCCGCCACGCCAGAAGCACCGATAGGATGGTTAATGGTTAACCCCATATCCATACGCGGCCCAAAATTGGAAAAGAAAAACCCAGGTTGCTGCTGGAAACCATTTCCGTAAATTTGACCAAAAGTAGGAAGCGAAGCCGCAGTGTTTGTGAAAACAGACTGATTTACAGTAACCTCAGCAGGTCTACGCTTAGATGCTCCTGACTTAGTGGTAATTAAAATCACCCCATTTCTACCTTGATCCCCATAAAGAACCGTCGCCGAAAGCCCCTTTAGGACATTGACATTTTCGATATTGTTCGGATCGATATCTAAAAAACGTGAGGAAGTAGTCGCCCCTCCACGATTAAACTCCGTCTGTGCATTCGTGCCCGTATTAAAAGGAACACCATCCACCACGAATAAAGGCTGGTTTGAACCTGTAGCAGAAGAGTAACCACGTATAACGATATTCGTGCCCGATCCAGACATTCCGTTTGTAGCCGTAATGTTTACACCCGCTACTTTGCCTTGTAAAACACGCGACACATCCGCCTCCGGACGATTCTGAATTAACTCATCCCCCACAGTAGTCACCGCGTAACCCAGCGCCTTCTTCTCGCGCTGAATACCGATTGCAGTTACCACCACTTCAGAAAGCTGTGCCGCATCAGTAGAAAGCGTAACATTAATCGTAGATCTATTGCCTATGTTTTCCTCGACTGACTTAAGGCCTATAAAGGAAAAAATTAAGGTGTTAGAACCATCAGGTACAGATAGAGAGTACATCCCATCTAAATCAGTGGTCGTACCCACTGTCGTACCCTTCACTAGAACGGATGCTCCTGGCAAACCCAGTCCGTCCTCGTCAGAAATTACCTGCCCGGTAATTACCCGTTGTTGCGCATAAACACGTTGACATAGCGATGCCAGCGTGAAAAGCGCTACTACAAAGAGTAAAGCTTTTCTCATAAGGTATTTAGTTTAGTTGATATGTAAAGGAAATTTATTTTCTCCTTTTTTCAAAATCAGCAAAGATTCTATCAATTGGACTACTTTTCGCTAACTTTTTACAATTAGTTAAACAACTAAAGTACATCCCTTCATATCTGACTAAACTATTTTTATATAATACAACTTTTGAGATTAAGGTATAGACATATATCTCCAACTAATCGATTAGATTAATACCAAATAATATTCCGAAATAGCCTTTCACTTCATGCGCACAGCACTTCTTGCACTATAAAATCTCTTAAAAATCAGAATAAAAACATAAATTTTAGGGCTTTTAAAAAATTTTATGTAAATGTTAAAAAAATTTAACACTCGCTGAAAAAACAGGTGTCATTTCCTAAATATCAACAAAACCGAACCAGCACTACTAATTTACTAACGAAACCCCTACTTAATAGAATTTCCTGCAAAACCCTGCCCAAAAACACACACAAAAACATTTGACCCCATAAAAAAAGCGATCACTGTATAGCGCCGCTTATAAAATCTAATTTGGATAGCCCCTAAAACGTAAAACGCAAAGAAAGCGCCAGCTCATCTCCTCGCCAACCCTGATAGCCCGCGATCGCAAAGGCTGGCTTCCAATCTATACTCAAGTTGATCGGCGCATTATCAAACTTGTAATCCAAGCCGATAATCAAATCTAAACCAAATATGGTGTAGCTCCGATCATCACGCGCCCAGCGAGGACGAGAGCGAGAATTCCAAGTACCTAAATGGGCTCCCCCTCCGTAAAACCAGCGTAAGCCTGGAGCTCCTCCGATGGGGTTATGGATCTCATACAGACCCGTCAGTAATAATCCCCCCCAACGGCTATACAACAAACCCTCAATCGCCGCATCCTGACTGACAAAATGCTTCACCGTCAATCCATTCCCGCCACCGAGTCGTAAACCCGCCGCAGTAGAATATCCCTGAGCAGAGGCCTGCCCTACCCCGAAAAGGCCGAGAACAGCCAACACAAGTAAAAATCGCTTATACATTTTATAAATAGTTAAGAGTAAAACACGTATGGATTAGCTACAAGCAATACCCTAAAAATGATGCCAAACCACTTGATCTCCCGCCGTATTTACCGCACAAAGCGCCGTAAGCGCCACATCATGCCCTTCCGCTTCGAAACACTCCGGCTGGGAAAAATAACTTAAGCCGATCGCGTAAACACCTGAAGAACAGCGCTTCAATAGCCTGTCGTACACCCCCTTGCCATAGCCTATGCGATAGCCACGCGCATTATACGCCAAAAGCGGCACCAGCACCAACTCCAGAACCTCCTCCGAAACGGGCTCCCCCACAGCAGGAACTGGAATCCCCCATGCATCTTCCTCTAAAGACGCCAAATCCAACAGAGGAACTGTGAACACGTCCTCCCCCACCATTCGTGAGGTATACACTTGAAAACCAGCGGATAGCAATTTTTCCACAAGCGGAAATGTGTCCACTTCCTGAAGCCGCTGGATAGGCAGAAATACATGCACATGCTGCACACCCAGCTTTTGGACGTAGTCCAAAACTGCCGCGCAAAGGTGCACGTCCGCCACCGCCCTCCAGTCCGCCGACAAGCCTCTCCGAAGTTCCCGATACCGCGCACGCAGCTGCTGCTTACTTGAAAACTCAGAAGCCATCTGGTCTTAGGATAACAAAGGAAAAATCAAGCGGGTCGAAATGCGCATACAAGTCCCGAATAAAATGGGCGTTTTCAAGGTAAAACCCCTGAATATTCTGCACCCGCTCCTGTGGGCTACCACCAGGAAAAGCATGCGCACGCACCGCTTCCATCCGTTTTAGCTGCACGGAAAGATCCCGCTCGGCAGCCTTGCGCAACTTATCCCCCATGTGTGCCAGCTGCCCGCGCATCCGTTTACGAAGTGCTTCAGTAGCCGGCTCTAAGGTCTTATCGATGGCCTCTGCCAGCTGCTCCACACCGTCCAGCGCCACATCCAGTTGTTTTTGCGCTTCGCGCAAAGTAAAATCATAAGGGCTGTTCGCTGCAACAAACTCCTTTTTCCAAAGAGAAAAGGGCCTGAAAAGCGCCTCCCAAGGCTGCCCTAAGCCGGACCACTGCCGTGCGGCCGGAACATCCAGCACGAGCGCGAAATTCCGTGGCATCACGATGGGGAAAGGACAAGCCACCTGTTCGAAAACGGCCTTGAGCTGCAGCCAGTACACCACCTCAGCAGGGCCGCCCAGGTAGGCGATATTCGGCAAAATCCACTCCTGATAGAGGGGACGCAAGACCACATTCGGACTAAACCGCTCCGGATGTGCTGCCAATTCCTCCGCTAAGGCTTCCCGCGAAAAGCGAATTTCAGTACCCACAACGTGAAAGAATCTGCCATTCTCTACAGCTTCCAGCCGAGCACGCAAGCCCTCACGCATGTAAAAGGAATTGATCGGCCGCGGATAAATTTGCCCCCCGAAGCCCAGTGCCTCCAGTGCCTCCGTTTGGGAGCGCGCAGCTGTGTATAACTGATCCGAAAACAGGTCCTGCTCGACCACCGGCCGAAAACTGGCCTTCAAGGCAGCATCATCTGCATCTAAAATGAATAGCCCTTCCTCCGCGAATAAACGATGCACGGAACGAAAAACCGCTTCTGCTAAGGTTTTGCTCTCGGCATAGGTGTCTCGGAAATCGGCATGCAAAAAGGGTAGCTGCTGCAGGTAATTCTGGAAGCTGGCATCCAAATGAAAACGCCCCACAGGCCCTGACTGCTCCGTCTCCCAGCGGTAGGCCTTTCCATCTAAGGTAAAGAAATTTATTTCCTCGAAATCATGGTCTTCAGAAGCCATCCAGTAGACAGGCAGAAAACGATAGCCCGGAAAAGCCTCCTGTAGCCGTCGTGCCAGCTGCACGGTGCTGACGATCTTATAAATAAAGTAAAGCGGACCCGTAAATAGGTTTAGCTGATGTCCCGTAGTCACCGTAAAGGTCTTCGGGTCCTTCAGCTGCTCCAGAACCGCTTCACGCTCGGGATCCAAGAGCCCGTATTCGGCATAGCGTGCCCGCATCCGCTCAGCGAGCAGCACTCGGGACGCTGGTGGAAAAGCCTCCTTGTGGGCAATTTGATTTTTAAACCCCTCTATATCAGGAAATTCACTGTAAAAAGATTCCAGCTCGGACTGTCTACTGAGGTAGGCTAGAAACAAGGGAGAAAACTGCCCGGTACAGGCGGGGTCTACCGTCGATTTTTGCATAAGCGATGCGATTCTGTGTAGCTACATGAATAGGAACTGGCCACCTCGATGGAAAGTTCTGATAAGGCGCGATTTTACAGGACAGGCGCTGTCCGGATATAAAACACTTCAAAAATAGTATAAAGCATCTGCCCTGCCAAAGATTACCTTTGTTACTCTTAAACGCATCCCATGAAAAAAGAACTTCCCGTAGCAGGTCTCAGCTGTGCCGCTTGTGCCGTGGCCGTAGAACAGACGCTTGAAAAAGCTCCTGGCGTTAAGGCGGTGCGCGTGAACTTCGCCAATCATAGCGCCCTACTGGAGTGGGACGAATCGACCACCGACATCACCCGCCTTCAGGAAACCGTCCGTAAGAGTGGCTATGAACTGCTCGCAGAGACGCCCAGCCCGGAGGAAAATGCCAGCGATCAGCAGGCCCAGTATGCCGCCATCAAGCAGAAAACACGCTTTGCCGGGCTACTGGCCGCTCCCGTCTTTGTGCTCGGCATGTTTTTTATGGATTTGCCTTACGGCAATTTGCTACAGTGGGCCCTGACCACGCCTATTTTACTGGTCTTCGGCAGGCAGTTTTATACCCATGCCTGGAAATTAGCCCGCATCGGCAAGGCCAACATGGACACGCTCGTGGCGCTGAGCACTGGAATCGCCTACCTGTACAGCACCTTCACCACCTTTTTTCCTGCGCTTCTCCTCTCCAGGGGACTAGAGGCGCACGTGTACTTTGAGGCGGCAGCCGTCATCCTCTTTTTTATCCTGCTGGGAAAAACCCTCGAGCTCCGCGCAAAAGCCGGTACCAGTGAAGCCCTGCGCCAACTTATGCAGCTGCAGCCCCGCGAGGTTCAGGTGCAGCGGCCCGATGGAAGTTTGGAACTGGTACCTGTAGAAACGGTCGCCGTCGGCACTCCCTTTCGGGTAAAACCTGGCGAGAAAATCCCACTAGACGGCGAAATCCTCTCCGGAGAAAGCTATGTAGAAGAAAGCATGCTCACAGGAGAGCCCCTGCCTGTGGCCAAAGCAAGTGGGCAGACGGTCTTCGCGGGGACGCTAAACCAAAGTGGCAACCTGCTCATCCGCACCACGAAAACGGATGCAGGCTCTACGTTGGCGCAAATTATCGCCCGTGTGCGCGAAGCACAGGCCTCGAAAGCACCCATCCAGCATCTGGTGGACCGCATTTCAAGCGTTTTCGTGCCTGTGGTGCTGGTAATCGGGCTGCTGACCCTGCTGGTCTGGGGCTTCAGCGGTGTGGAAGACGCTTGGTTGCGCGGCATGCTGGCCCTGATTACAGTCTGGGTGATCGCGTGTCCTTGTGCGCTGGGTTTGGCTACCCCTACGGCCATCATGGCGGCTATGGGCAAAGGAGCCGCACAAGGCATCTTGATCAAGCAAGCAGAAACCTTGGAAAAAGGAAGCCGCATTCGCCACATTGTCTTCGACAAAACAGGCACCCTGACGCTGGGTAAGCCAGCCCTAAAAGCGCTGATCCCTGCCCCTGGCCGCTGGACGGAGGAAAGCAAGGCGGCCCTTTTCGCCCTGGAACAGCTAAGTGAGCACCCACTGGGTAGTGCCATCGTGGAAGGCCTGGCAGTAGCACAGCCTCCAGCAGAGGTGCAGGATTTTCGCAGCCATACGGGAAAGGGAATTTCCGGACGTGTGGAGGACAAGCAGTATCTCATCGGCAAGCGTCAGTGGCTAGAAGGCCACGCCATTCCACTCCCGCAGGACTGGATATCGCGTGCAGATGAGGAAGCAGCGCAGGGGAATATTGTGGTTTTTGCGGCTTGCGAACAGCAGCCGCTGGCCCTCCTGGTTCTCCATGACCCCTTAAAAGAGGGGGCTGCCGATGCCCTGGGGCGCTTATCGCGCAAAGGATACCGCTTACACCTGCTCACAGGAGACCAAGAAAAAACAGCTCAGGCTATCGCTCGCCAGCTTGGCATTCAGGAAGTGGCAGCCGAGCGCGTGCCCCAAGAAAAAGGCGCCTACATCCAAGCCCTTCAGCAGGGAGGTGCGCAGGTGGCCATGATCGGAGATGGCATTAATGACAGTGAAGCCCTCAGCCATGCAGACCTCAGCATCGCCATGGGTTCGGGCACAGCGATAGCCATGGAGGTGGCCGAGGTGACATTCATGCGCCAAGATCTCAGCCTGATCGAAAAAACCTTCGCCCTCACGGAGAAAAGCGTGCGCATCATTCGTCAAAACTTGTTTTGGGCCTTCATTTACAACAGCCTCGGCATCCCCATCGCGGCGGGGATCTTATACCCGGCCTTCGGCTTTCTGCTGAACCCTATGTTGGCAGGAGCTGCCATGGCCCTCTCCTCCGTCTCTGTAGTAATGAATAGTTTACGTTTAAAATAAAAAGATATGGACAACTTAAAATTCAAAACCAATGTCAAGTGTGGTGCCTGCGTGGCCGCCATTCGCCCCGCTTTAGATGGCCTTCCGGTTCGCTGGGAGGTAGACTTGCAGCATCCCGATCGTATCCTTAGCGTCTCCGGTACAGCCGATGCAGCTACCATCGTGCACGCGCTCAAGCAGGTGGGCTACCAAGCCGAGTCGATCCACCAGGGCTAAGCCTAACGCCAGCTTCCAGTGCCCGCTGGAGCGGCTGTCTGCAGCTATGCGTGGCACTACACTTATGGGGCTGGCGGCTACCGACGGGCTTTACGCGTCAAAAAGCAGCTAAATCCAACAGCCGAGTAGCAAGGTGCGAAACTTTCTATCTCGGCTGTTGTTGCTATACAGGCTCTATTTATAAATTATTTAGTAGCTTTGTTTAAACTACCCCCATGATCGACTACCACCGTTTTACTTTAGAAAATGGGCTGGATGTGCTCGTCCACGAAGACCACAGCAGCAAAATCGCCGTGGTCAACCTGCTTTATAAGGTAGGCTCACGAAACGAACGCCTCGGAAAAACCGGATTGGCGCATTATTTCGAGCACCTGATGTTTGGCGGCAGCCAACATATCCCCTATTTCGATACAGAAGTGGAGCGTGCAGGCGGCTCTTGTAATGCCTTCACCTCTCCAGACCTGACGAATTATTACATCACCCTGCCCGCAGTCAATTTAGAAACAGCTTTTTGGTTGGAATCGGACCGCATGTACTTTCTGCGCCTAGGCGAAAAAAGTATCGAAACCCAGCGTAAAGTTGTGGTCGAGGAGTTCAAGCAGCGCTACTTAAACCAACCCTATGGGGATGCCATGCACCATCTTCGCGACGAGGCCTACCAGCAGCATGCTTATAAGTGGCCGACGATCGGCGCTCAGGTAGCGGATATCGAAGGCTATACACGCGAGGATGTGGCCCACTTCTATGCCATGCACTATCGGCCGGATAATGCCATTCTGGTGGTGGCCGGCGGTGTCAGCGTGGACGAGGTGCGTAGGCTGGCGGAAAAATGGTTCGACCGCAAGGCAGAGACTCCTTTCATGCCGCAGGTGCCCCTTCCCGAGGCCAGCTGGTTTGGGAAAAAGACCAAAACCGTTTTTGCAGATGTCCCCACCGATGCCCTCTATAAGGCCTACCGAATCGCGGAGCGCAAGTCCACGGACTACTTAAAGGCGGACTTGCTGAGTGATATGTTGGCCTTCGGCAAATCTTCCCTTTTAGAGCAGCAGCTGGTCAAGAAGGGGAAGCATTTCGCCTCCATCAGTGCCTATGTCACGGGGAGCATCGACCCAGGGCTTTTGATTTTCAGCGGCAAGATGGAGGACGGAGTCAGTGCGGAGGAAGGCGAGCAGGCGCTAGATGCCTGTCTATCCGACTTTTTGGCGCAGCCAATCGCTCCAGAATACCTACAAAAAATCAAAAACCAGGCGGAAGCCATGCAGACCTATGAAGAGATTCAGCTGATCAATAGAGCCATGCGACTGGCGATGAATACCTTTATGGGTGATCCCGACTTTAGTCAGCACGAGTACGCACGTAAAATGGAGCTAACCGCAGAGGATGTGGCGCAGTATGGCCGGGAGCTTCTGGCCCAGGACAGTTCCGTAAGTATATATTATAAGAAACAAAACGCTTAATACTAGATGAATGCACCCCAGTTTCGCACAGGCTTTGGCTACGATGTGCATCAGTTACAGGCCGGATATGAGTTTTGGCTCGGTGGGATCAAGTTAGATTATGCCCTAGGAGCGGTAGGTCACTCGGATGCCGATGTGCTGATCCATGTCATTTGCGATGCACTTTTAGGCGCGGCGAATATGCGCGATATCGGCTATCACTTTTCAGATCAAGACCCAGCCTACAAGGGCATCGACAGCAAAATTTTATTAAAACGCGTGATGGAGCTTATTCGAGGGGCGGGCTATGCGCTCGGCAACTTAGACAGTACCATCTGCTTGCAAGCCTTTAAGGTGAACCCACATATTCCGGCGATGAAGGCCTGCTTAGCCGAGGTGATGGCAGTGGAGGAGGATCAAATTTCGATCAAGGCCACGACCACGGAGCGCCTGGGCTTCGTAGGTAGATCGGAAGGCATCTCTGCCTACTGCACGGTATTGCTTTATAAAAACAACTAAATCGGGTATGGAAGAGCGGGAACATGAGGAAAACCCACAGGAACGTGTAAAAATTATCGAAACCGAGGACGGTTCGCACTCCCTTTATGTGCCTGAGCTGAAGGAAAGTTATCATTCTTTTCATGGGGCCTATCGGGAATCCGTGCACGTCTACATGTTGTATGGCCTCGAAACATGGGCCATGCGCCATCCACAGACCTATCCCATCCGCATTTTTGAGTTGGGATTTGGTACTGGGCTAAACGCCTGGCTGACCTTAGTCTGGGCGGAGCAGCATAAAATCCCTATCTTGTACCACACGATCGAGCCCTTTCCCTTAGAGGAATCGGTTTTTATGGCTTTGAACTATGCACAGATCGACCCCAGCATCAGCCATTATGCACCCTACTTCGAGGCCCTCCACCGGGCGCCCTGGAATGAAGGCGTGGTGGTAAGCGAGTTCTTTAACATGAAAAAGGAAAAGTCTACCCTGCAAGAGGTGCAGCTTTACCCAGCAGATGTAGTCTTTTATGATGCCTTTGCGCCGAGTAAGCAGCCAGAGCTTTGGGACTTAGACGTCTTAGAGAAAGTCGTGGACAGCATGAACTTTGGCGCCCTGCTGACGACATACTGTGCCCAGGGAGCCTTTAAGCGAAGCTTGTCTGCCTTACATCTACAGGTAGAAAGTCCGAAGGGCCCTCCGGGCAAAAAAGAGATGACGCGCGCCTGGAAGCAGATCGTGTCTAGCTAGGCCTGAGGCCGAGGGGATGCCTCTCTATCAAAATTAACCTGTAGGGTCCTGACCCCTTTTACTCAAAAAAATGAAATCCTAGCAGGCAGTCCATTACATAAAACTCCCCGAAAGCAGAAGAGCTATCGGGGAATTTTATTTTAAATTAAAAGGCTTCAGGCCCATTTCGGATCCAGGATAGACCCCTGACGGTCCCTCCTACTCTTGGATCGCAATGACCTTAAACTCGGTACGTCGGTTGACCTGATGCTCTTCCTCCGTACGTGCATTTTGAATGAGCAACTGGCGTTTTCCATAACCTTTCGCCACGAGACGCTCGCGCTCGATACCTTGAGAGGCGATATAGGCCACGGCTGATTCAGCCCGTCGCTGTGAGAGATCATCGTTATACGAATCAGAAGCACGATCATCCGTATGTGAGCTCAGCTCGATGCGAATCGCAGGATTATCCTTCAGTATCTGAACTAATTTATCTAGTTCTTCCGCAGCATCCGGTCGAATTTCTGCTCGGTCCAGGTCATAGTAAATATTTTCCAAAACGATAGCTCGGTCTAGTTCTAATTTTTCTAGGACAATCATCGTATCCAGCGTTACTGTCGTCACATCTTGGATGAGGGTCTCTGGATCAGGCGTTTTCCCTACCGTACTGAAAGGCACACTTTTCGAGAAGTAGCCACCTTTAGAAGCCATCAGCGTAAAGTCTGCACCCGGCGTCAATGTAAAGCGGAGCGTGCCGCGCTCAGAGCTGAAGTCCCCATCTTCCATTTTATTATCAGGGCCATATAGCACCACGCGCGTGTTTGGTAACACCTGCTCGGTACCATCTGGAAGTCTTTCCTTGGTAGCCACATTTAGGCGGACATTAATCACCTTAGGGGTCGGGGTGTTATCTCGGAAGATGTAAATATCATCATCGCCCTTTCCACCTTCGCGATCCGAAGAAAAGAAACCCTCCGTCGGATACTTCGTAAAGAAAAGGGCAAAATCATCGGCGGAAGAGTTCATGTTGTCCCCTAGGTTCTTCACCATCCAGCCTCCTTCTTCTTTTGGCTCCGCCACAAAAAGGTCTAGCTTCCCAAAGCCCGGATGGCCATCTGAGGAGAAGTAAATTTTCCCATCGGGGCTTATGCGCGGAAACAACTCATTCCCACTGGTATTAATCTCTGGGCCTAAGTTTACCGCATTTCCAAAATCTCCATTCGCCAGGCGGGTCGCTTTATACAAGTCGATGCCACCGAAGCCACCGGGTCGATTCGAAGCAAAATACAGCGTATTTCCATCTGGGCTGAAAGCAGGCGTACTGTTCCACCAGAATTCGTCCTCATTAACGGGCATCCAAATAGGCTGCGTAAAGCCCCCTCCTCTAAAATACGAAGCGAAGAGTGCCGTTTCAGGCAGATCTTTCGACGAAGTGCTGTTCGCACGCGCATAGATAATCGTATTCCCGTCTGGACTAATGGCAATACTGGCTTGGTCTAAGCCTTCCTCATTTCGGAACTCCGGAAGTGCCTGAATATTATTCACATCCACCCGTAACCCCTCGGCACGAGCACGAAATAATTTCGTATAGGGCCGACCTACGGCAGGGTAGATTGAGGAAGACTGACGTGAGCTGGTGAAGTAAAAATGTCCTTCACTAACCAAGGGGGCATAATCGGGTCCCGCTGTATTTAACGCTTCAAAATTTTCAATTTCTACGAATTCCCAGTAATTGGTGATCGCCGCTACAGCTTTCAGGTTGGTGATGCGCTCCGTGGCCGCCTTGATATTATTATCGTTTAAGGTCATGGACTTCGCCTTTTCGAAGGCTTCGATGGCCTCCTCACGACGTCCGAGCGCCTGTAAGCCCTGTGCATAGCGGTAATAGTTCTCGAAGGTCTCTTCCTGCTCGATGAGTTTTTCGTAGTAAGGTACTGCCTTTTCTACTCGATTCGACAGCCGGTAGGCCTCCGCCACTTTCAGGTTCGCATCCTTATCTTCTGGATTAGTTTCGAGGATCTTACTGTACGCATCGATCGCATACTGATACTCCCCGGAAGCATAATATTTATCGGCCTTCTGCTGCAGCGAGCCACAGGCAAAACCACCCATAAGGAGTAGGAGTAGCGCCATTCGCGCTAAAGTCACAGTATAAGGTTTCATATGCCCTTCTAAATACACGCTGTTAACAGGTTTAATTAGGAAAATATCGCTTCAGCCAGCTCTCTGCTGCCGGTTGCAACCAAGACTGCTCGAGCTCTCTTTTATGAGTAACTGTCGGATTCAAGATAAAAGAATGTCTCTGAATTCGCTCCTGAGCTACTGCTTCTTTTACTTCCGCTAAGGGCAGCACCTCCACTTCTTTCTCGGATTTAACGTAGCTGACCTTTCCTTTGTTTAGGAGGTCCAGGCCGAAGCGCGCTTCGATTTCACGCAGCACCGCCACCGAGCTATCGATGGAACAGCCGCTCACCTGTCCAGCCTGTTCTTCAGCAGCTAATAGAATCACCTGCCCGTAGCGGATCTGAAAGCTGGTAGACATGGGCGTCCCATGGGTATTCCAGTTCTGGCAGAAAGCATGCAGGCGTGCTTCGATTTCGCTTTGCTCCTCCGGAGCAAAAGGCCTCGAAGCTTCATACACCCAGATACGGGCTTCATCAGAAAGGGTATCAAATGGAATAAACATGTTATGTACGACTTTAATAAACGAATATACGGGAAGGATTATTTCCTTCCAAAAGGATAACTTTCTTCTGCCGCTTTTGGCTCCCGAAAGGGCGAAAAAATATTTTTTATTCCCTTAGCGTGAGAAATATACGAGAAAGGATAGCGAAAAGCGAGGAAAAATCGTTTATATCGTGTAGTGAATATGCGACAGGCGCAGAATCGCCCGAAAATAGCTTGATATGGCCTTACTTCCTTCATTTTCTTTTTGGCTGCGCACATGTGTGCTAGCGGCCTTGCTGCTAGCGCTGGCCCTAGGCACTTCCTGTAACCGGGATGAGGAAAGTCCTGCCGCTGGGCGGGATGAAGAAATCGTCTTTTTAAACGATAGCACCAACTTTCGGATTCAGCATGCCCGCGCTTTTGATTATGGGCCTTTTTTCAACTTTTATTCGATGGACTTTGTACTGAGCGATCAAGCACTTACAGCTCCTGGCGAAGACGAAATCGGTGGTGATTTTTCCTTACCTTTCGGAGCTTCTGCCGTGCTGATCGAGCTCCTAGTGCGTGCGGAAAGATTTGAAAACGGTCTCTACACCTTCACCCCCATTTCCGAGGTCGGAGGCAGTGGGGTCGACCGTTTCTTTGAATTTGCCGAGATCGGTTTCGTGTTAGACCAAGAGACGGGAAATTTCGAGCAGTTTATCGAGGCTAGTGGTGGGGAAGTCGAAGTAAGCTATAATGAAGAAAGTGAACAGCTGACCATTCGCGCCGAACTGCTTTTTGCCCAGCAGCCTCCGATCCGTTTTCGCTTTTCGGGTGCGGCTCCGCTAACCGTGGTGCGCAGTCCAGCGAGCCCTGGCGTCCGACAGCATTTTTCCTGGGAGGATTTTCCTGCCTACCGGCAAAGCAAGGGCAAAGGGCTGTACCGTTTTTCAACTAAAAAGCAACGCTAGCCTTTTTTATGCTAATGAAGCAATTTTCGTTTCTTCTATCCCATTTATGGCTTTGCATCGAGCCTAACCCACGACCCGAGAGCGATATTTTAAAATCGGTATTCTACTTCCAGCTTAACGAAACGGCTAAATACCCGTTCATTTTCTATTTCAAAAAACACGGGCAGGGCCTGCTGTCTAACAAATTCCCTATTGTTAAGTAGGTTATATCCTATCAATCGAAAACTCCACTTTTTGTCTGTTGTGGAGATAAAAAACTGACCGCCGATATCAGTAAAAGTACCTTCAGCCCCTGTAAGGAACCAAACTCTTCTCAGGTAAGGCCCTAAGGTCCAGCTGCCCTTAGAAGGCACGTATTTCAGGTTGGCAAAGGTAGAAAACATGGTTTGATCCGTGGTCTGCGGGCTGAGCTCCGACCGTAGATCCAGCCGTGAAAACTTATTGTCGAAGTCAAAAGCTACTTTTGATTTGGCGGGCGTAAACTTAACATTAAGCTCGCTGGCATAGTAGTTGAAATCGATGAAAAAGTTGTCCTCCACAGAAAGGGCATTCTCCTCTCTGTTGATGAAGAAACTATTCACATGTGTAAGCAGCATGCGGTCCTTTAACAGGGGGCGTTCAAGCTGCAGCTCCGTAAGGAAATAGGAAGAGGCTAGCTGATCGTAAACTTTTTGTACCACCGGGGTAGCATCTAGACGAATGAAATTTCCATTAAACGCTCTGCCAGCTAAAGCAGCCAACATAGCCTGAGCACCGATTAGCGGGACTGGAAAGGATACATCAAACTCAGCGACCTCTTGGATTTGGGGCTCCATCACCCGCTGAGCAGGAATCCCCACACTACGAAACCCTAAAAGATCATGCCCCCCGATCACTTTCTTCAAGGGAAACATTTCAAAGCTTCGCTGGTAACTCACGCTAAAATCAAGGAGGTCGCCTGTGAAATCTAGCATAGTATATACTTCAAATGCCCCGCTATCGCCAGCTAGATTGGAAGAATCGGGCAGTTGATAAAACGCATACCCTAGTTTATTTGTAAAGTTTAACGAACGACTAAAGCGGTACTGGTGGCGCAGGTATGGGCGGAAAACCTGATAACTGAGGGTAGTAGGTGCTAGGTTAAAGAAGGAGTTAGGAAGTAGCTGGGCACCACTAGACGGGTCTCCATCGAAAGCCTGTTTGCTCATCTGCAGCTCCTGTCGCTTAAACTCCATACCTCCTGTTAAATTCCCGTAGTTAAGTCGTCGGTAAAGCCCGAGAGAGCCGACAAAAAACCTGTCGCGCAGTGCTACTTCTTGCACGAAATCTGTTTGTTCTGTCGGTGTTTGAAACCCCTGCGCTTGCCGAAGCAGCAGGTCATTATGCTGGGATCGAAACGAATGGTCACCCGTAATGGAGGCAACGCCCATTTTGGCAGATAAAGCCCATTTTTTAGGTACCAAAAAGTACTCCAAGCGACTCGTACTATAAAATTCTGATTGACGCGTGTCAGCGCTAAAACTGTAGTCATGATCCGTAATCGCCTCTAAAGCAGCTGTTTGGTTGACTGCATCTTCAAAAACAACGTTCACATCTGAAACAAATTTGATTCGTTCCGTATCATACCGATATTCCACTTTGTTTTTGCTGGTTAAGAAATCTGAGCGATTTCGCAGTTGTAAGGAAGAAGTAGGCTGCTCGTCAAAGAAAACCTGTTGAAGTTCCCTCGCATTTTCATTTATGCCTCTTGCATTGTAGCTGCCGATAAAAACTGAACTTTTATCAGAAAGCTCTATTTTAGAGGTTACTCCGCCAATAGTCCTTTCTTTACGAATAAAATCCTTGAATCCGTAAAGTTGCTGCTGAAAGCCACTCCCTGATTTAAAGTCTTGAAAATCGGCTGGGAGGACCGTCAGCTGTGCTAGCGCTTCATTTCCTATATTCCTCACACTCATAAGCGAAATTTCCTCATTACCGAATTGATCATGCTCCAGAAAGGCATGAAAAGAAACTTGGTCACCTACGAGCATATTATTACTAAAAAACCCAGGCTCCAGCTGGTCTTGTACACCAAGTGTCCCTCTAAGCTTACCGAAAATTTTATTGGTATATTCGTCTTTTAGTGTAATATCGAGCACCATAAAATCACTCGTATCCAATAGAGAATTCTTGATTTTATCGGATTGCTCCCGCTTTCGAATTTCTACCTGTGCTATTTGTTCAGCACTCAGCGTTCTTGTGATAAGGGCAGCTCCAGCATTCGACGTTTCCCGTCCGTTGATAAGCACCTTTTGGATCATGCGTCCATTGTATTCCAACTCCCCCCCTGCTTGCACCTTAAAGCCAGGAATTCGCTTGAGAATATCCTCCAAATTTTG
>NZ_JBSZCV010000010.1:0-49097 GCF_054166705.1 Nitritalea sp. | reverse complement strand
TCGCGAATTGAGAGATATCGTCCTATACCCAAGTACCAATGAAATAGGAGTTTTGGATGGCGATAAGATTATCTGGTACAATACCGGAGACGGTTCTTTTACAGGCGCAGCGACTGAATTGAAAAACATTATGTTAGACAAGGTTAGCCTACTAGATTCTAACCGCCTTATCGGCTATGCAGGTAACCAATGTTTTTCAAAACAATATTGCTCAAGCTTCTATAGCTTTACTAAAAATGGCGAAATAACGAATCAGTATTTGCCCATTCAAAAAAAAGGAAAAGACCTTTATATAGACCATGAAAATCCTTTTTCAGGAGGTAGGTATAGCATTGGCTTTACACATCTACTAAATGATACACTATACACAATCGATGCAAGCGATCAAATGGTACCTAAAGTGCTATTTGACTTTACCGATATGGCAGCGAAAAAAAAATCCGCGCTATTAGAAAATATAAAAGACTATAAAAGTTGGTTCAACAGATCATTGAAAGATAAAACTGTTAAAGGTTTGGTGTCTTACCATGAAACGAATGATGCCATCCAATTTGAATTTCGCCGCGGAACAGATATAATATGGGGACTATATCTAAAAAAAACCAAAAGACTGACTTTGACTGATGAATTAATTTCTGAACGAATACTAGTAAACAATAATAATACAGGAATTTATGAAGATAAATTCATTAGCTATATATCTGGAGACATCATTTTGCAAATTAATGAATATTTATCCTCGGAGGAACCTGATAAACAAAACATCATAGACATGCTGGGAAATGATGTGTACGACTATGTGGAATCTTTAGATGGAGTAGCCAATCCGATTATAGTTTTCTCAAAATTTAAAAATGACCTATGAGATATATTATATTTTCATCCTTTTCATGGCTTTTAACCGGTTGTAGCATCTATTTCCTAGCCAAACTGAAAAAAGCCCTATTGCTTACGTCGCTATGCCTTATTTATTTTTCTATTCAACTGTCTGGGCAAAGTATCCTAAAAATACCCTACACGATTGAGCCTGATTCAAGTGCCTTCATAAAGACACATACGAATGCAGATAGCGTCTTTTATACAGGAGCACACCATGGCACAGCACACTTGTTCGGTCATGACTTAAGCATAAATTTTGAATTTTCATTGGACCCCAATCTGAGGAAGTCCGAGATAACTATAACGAATGAAAATGGGCCTGTTGGAGCTATAAAAAAAGAAGAAGACCTGTTACGCATTGGAAAACGAATCTATCGATACAAAGGGGTCGATCTACACCAGCAACACATACTCTTAGAAAGAGTGGGGTTACCTTATTCGTTTTGGTCAAAAGACGCAAGTCACTATGCTCCTTATTTTGAGGGAGTTGAATTTACTAGTAAAAACCAAATATCCTTAAAAGACTTACGGGGGAAATATGTGTTTCTCAACTTTTGGGGTACCTGGTGTGGTTCATGCATGGCTAAAATCCCCTCCATAGCGCAAGCCTTTAAGGAATTAGAAAGTGAAAACATCATCTTCTTAGGTATAGCCAGCGAATCACGAAAGGGCTTCGGGAAGGTACTTGATAAACATCAAATAGCCTGGCCACAAATTCTTGCTGACAAAAAAAACGAAATCATTGAAAAATTTACTATTTCAAGTTATCCAACCACCATGCTTCTGGGCCCAGACGGGAAAATTATCGATACCAACCTGAATGAACAAAGCCTGGCGCAGTCCATTCGACAGTACATGGAGCTATATAACCTCGCTTTAGAAGAATAAAATAGATTGAGTTTCTGTTTGCATCCCTTCCGTAGACATCGCCTACAATACGATCGTTGGCTTTCACACAACTTATTTCCGAATGAGACTCCGCAACTTGGCACTGAAACGCGGTTTATCTTCCATCACATTCAGCTCATCCTCACTCACGCGCTTTACGCTTTCGATGGTGTAAAAGGCTTTCTCATCCACTGCCTTCAGCTTCTCGACAAAACGCTCCAAACTATCCCGCTTCATGACAGTAAAAACCAAGTTCACTTTGCCGTAGCGCCCCTCTGCGCCCACGACTGTAAAGCGGTAGTTTTCGTCTTTCATATAATCGAGCAGCGGCGTCAGTGGCGAGGGCGAAATCACCCGTACAAGCACACGCCCGAGCGCCAGTCGTTCCTCTATGGTCATCCCCACATAATTCCCCATTGCAAAGCCTCCTGCATAAGCGATGTAAGACATGGGATTATCGATGTTTTGAAAAATTTGGCCGATGGCCAAAAGCCAGATCATAGCCTCAAAAAAGCCCAAGACGGGAGCCACATTCTTTTTCCCATTTAGGACAAACATGATCCGCAGGGTATTAATAGAAACGTCCGACACACGCGCTAAAAAAATCAGCACAGGCATGATGACGTAGCTAAAGAGCGTAGGAGAAACGCCGAGTTCGGCGAGAAATTCTTGCATAGTAATCGAGTAGTTTGGCGCTGCAAAGGTACAGAAATCAGGAAACTTTTTCAGCTTGCGCCCGGGCTTTTGCCTCTACCGTGGTGGCTTTTCCGGCCTGAAGGCCAAAGAGCCAGAACAACACGGTGCAGGCCAGCATCAGATAAAGTAAATGGTCCCAATTGCCGAAGGCATCAAAGACCAAACCAAAGCAAACAGGCCCCAATGCCGCCAAATAGTAGCCTGCCGACTGGGCCATACCTGAGAGCGCTCCTGTGGTCTGCTCGTCCTCCGTTCGTAAGCCGATCATCGTGTAAGCCAGCGAGATACTGGACCCCATACTCGTTCCTAGAATGACCATACAGGCATACAGTACGGCTGTATTTTCAATAAACAGTAGGCTAAACCCGATCAGGTAGCCCGCACTTACCAGGCTAACCGCTCCCTGCTGCTGGCGAAACTTGACCGCAAAAATAGGCGCCAAAAAAGAACCCGCCAAGCCGATAAGTTGCATCACAGAAAGCAGTAACCCTGCTTTGGCGGTGCTGTAGCCCCTGGCCACCAGCATGTCAGGGAACCAGCTGACCAGTGTAAAGAAGAGTAAAGACTGCACCCCAAGCACCATACTGACCTGCCAGGCCAAAGGTGACTTCCATACGCTCACCCCTGCAGGCAGTGCTTCTCCACGGGGCTGCTGGCCCTCCTTACGCTGCATCTGTGGCCACCAGAGTAAAATTCCGATAAGCACCAGCAGTGCCCAAGCAACCAGCGAACCTCTCCACCCTAAACCCTTAAACTCTGCCAAGGGAGCCGCCAACCCAGAGGCTACCGCCGCAAAAAGCGCCATCCCCGTGGTATAAAGCGAGGTCAAAAGCCCAATGCGATTTGGCTCCCTTTTTTTAATCAGAGGAATGAGCAGCACATTACAAATCACGATTCCTACGCCCGTAAGCCCCGTCCCCAAAAAGAGCCAAAACGGATCAGGCAAGTACCGAAGGAGGGTGCCGACAAAGATTATAACCAGCGCCCAGCCGATCGCAGGAGCCAAGCCTAGCCGCCGTCCGATGCGCGCACTCACGAGCGAAAAAGTAGCAAAGGTGAGCAGAGGTAGCGTGGTTAAAAAGCCTGCCATCGTATTCGAAAGCCCTAAGTCCTCCTTTATATACGGCACCAAAGGACCTATGCCCGTAATCGCTGGACGTAGGTTAAACGAAATAAAAAGAATCCCCACGATAAAAAACCATGAGGATCCTGTAAACGAATGAGAACGTGTCATCTAGGTGTTTTTTTCTACTAAATCCTTCACGCATTCCACCCAAGTGTCACGTGAATTTAAACTGGGAACCAGATCCCAGCGCTCGCCTCCCAGCTCTTCGAACTCCTCCTTGTACTCCTCCCCTACTTCCACGGTTGTCTCTAAACAGTCCGCCACGAATGCAGGCGAGAAAACAAGCACTTTCTTAATGCCCTCCTTTGCCAGCTCTTCGATAATATCTTCCGTATACGGCTTGATCCACGGATCTTTCCCCAGACGCGACTGGAAACAGGTAAGCACCTTTTCCTCCGGAAGCCCCAGTTTATCAGCTATTAAGCGCGTGGTATGAAAGCACTGCCCACGATAGCAAAACTGATTTTTCTTCGTATAATTCGCACAGCACTTATCACTCAGCTGACAGTAGCCATCCACAGACCCCTTGCGAATCTGACGTTCTGGCAGTCCATGATAGGAGAATAGATACCGGTCGTACTGCTCCTGCTCCATCATTTCTCGTCCCAGCTCAGCCCAAGCCTCCAGAAAGAGCGGATGGTCCACGAAATTATTCACAAAAGTAATGTTGGGGATAATTTGCCACGTGCGCGCGATTTCCATCACCCTATCCACCACCGACCCATTCGTCGCCGAAGCGTACTGTGGAAACAGAGAGATCACGATGATTTTCTTTACATTCGCCTTGTTCAGCTTTTTTAAGCCCTCCTCTATACTTGGAGACTGGTAGCGCATGGCGATTTCAACTTCATACTGGCGCATATCTAATTTTTCCACCAGCTTTTCTCGAAGATCTTGCGTATGAAAAAGTAGCGGGCTGCCCCGTTCTGTCCACAGCTTACGGTATTCCTTCGCTGACTTGGGGGCTCGAAACGGCGCGATAATCAAGT
Organism: Nitritalea sp.; assembly: GCF_054166705.1. Taxonomy (NCBI): domain Bacteria; kingdom Pseudomonadati; phylum Bacteroidota; class Cytophagia; order Cytophagales; family Cyclobacteriaceae; genus Nitritalea; species Nitritalea sp. The sequence goes on along the minus strand of NZ_JBSZCV010000010.1, from coordinate 44,519 downwards.
TGACCAGCATCCATCGCGGGATATACGGAAAGTCGATTACACGTCCATCCATTAAAAACTGACGTAAATACTTCCGCACATCCCCCGTGGCAGTACTGTCCGGCGTGCCTAAATTAACCAGCAGGACACCCGTTTTTGCTTTGTTCTTCTGCATACTTTTTTAAAAACTTCTCAGCTTATAAAAGCCAAAATTACACGTAATGTTCCACATATACGATTTTTCTTTCGATCAGGCATAGACAAAATCGATTTAAAACCGAAAAAGCCTTTCCCCGCACACGAGGTGGAGGAAAGGCCTTTTATTTTGCCCTCTCGGGCAAAGTAAAGCGAGTCGATTATCCTTCGTCTTCAGCCATCATTTTTTCTACTTTATCGCGCACCTCAGGATCTTGCTGGTAGGCCATAAAGATCATTTGGAACTTCTGCTGCCCGAGATCACTTTTCTCGATCATTTCCATGACCTCTCCCTGCAGTTCTTCCTGCATTTTCATCACCATCTGTCCTACCTTATTGAAGGTGGCCATCTCTTCCTCGTCTTTAGCTACTTCCGAGAGCTTTCCCTGCTCCTGAGCTTGGGCGATCTGCTGAAAACGCATGATTTCCATGCCCTCTTCCTCGATTTTAGCGACCATTTTCTGCTGCATGGCCTCCTGCTTCGGCATAATTTTCTTGTTTAAGTCCACAAAGGCCTCCAGATCTTTGTCCGAAATATCCGCAGGAGCTCCCTGATTTTGTGGCATCATTTGCTGCGCAAATGCCCCAAAACTGACCAGAAGTGCACATATAAAACTTAAACCGATGAATTTTCTTACAAATGAACGTTGCATAATGAATCTTTAGGTTTGGATTTGTTTTATCGATAAAAGTACAAAAACACGACCACTTTTAACAGAAAACAGTTAATTTTTGACTTTTTTTAAATTAGACGGATACTTCAGAGGGCTTTTTAAGGGCCCAGCGCATAAGTGGACCGCTACTCATACTGGTCACGATAGCCATGATGACTAGAGCCACAAACAGCTGCTCGCCAATCAGACCATTTTCCAAAGCGATCAAGCCGAGGATAATTTCCATGGCCCCCCGGGCATTCATCCCAAAACCTACTGCCAAAGCTTCCTTCACCTGGAATCCCCCCTTATAAGCTCCATAACCACTCCCTACGATTTTTCCTGCAAAAGAAATCGCTAAAACAGCCAAGGTAAGCAGCAAGTCGAAGTTGGCTATAAAGTTTATTTTCAACCCGATAGAAACGAAAAACAGGGGAGCAAAGATGTTATTAATAAACTGATGGACGATTTCTTTCGCACGCTCCGACATGTGCTCACTATCACCTAGCGCCACACCCAAAAGAAAAGCACCGAAAATAGAGTGAATGCCTAACCATTCCGTAAAGGCCGCTGCCAAAAAACAGAAGGCCATCGAAAGGGAGAGCACCCCACCCGGCCATGCAAGCTTTTTGTTTACCCATGGCAGCACCCTATTGATAATCATTTTCCCTAGCGTAAGCATAAAGAAGGTAAAGAACAGCGTGATACCGATCGTTTGCGCCAGCGAAAGCGAGCCTGCCTTCCCCATAAAGGAAAGGATCACGGAGAAAATCAGCCAGCCGATGATATCATTCACCATAGCGGAGGCGACGATAAGCATGCCCATTTTCGTTTTAAACAGGTCCAGATCCATCAATATCCGCACCACTACTGGCAGTGCAGTAATCGACATGGCCGTCCCCATAAAGAGCGAAAAGAGTAAGCGGTCGCCCTCTCCCATACCGAAGAAATCCGCAAAATAATACGGAAACACAAAACCCAGAGCGAAAGGGACGATCAAGCCCAGCAGCGAGATGCTGAGTGCGGATTTACCCTGTGACCAGACCAGGTGAAGCTCTACTTCCAGTCCTGCGATAAACAGGAGCAGCACGACAGCGATCTGTACAAAACCGTCTAGCGCGATATTCGCATCTGCATTCGATGCAAAAAAGAAATCAAAACCATCTGGACTTAAGGTTCCCAAAATAGTAGGGCCGAGCAGAATACCCGCCAATAATTCTCCGACAACTGCCGGTTGTCTGAACTTTTGGGCCACCTCTGCTAACACCCGCGCCAGCAGGAGCATAACTGCTAGCTGCAGAAACAGGTTGATGACCGCTGCATGTGATAAACTCTCCATAGGCTAAGGCTTTAAAATCAAAAGATTACACGGCAGATTCGAGAGCATGTCTTCGAGGTCATGCGGGAAAAGACGGTCAATAAAGCCTAAATTACCTTCATCGCCTAATACGAGGAGGTTAGCTTGTGACTCTGTCGCAAACTTCGCCAGCTCCACGGCCCACTTGCCGGAGGTGACCTTAATGGTGATGCGCTGCTGCTGGCAGTCGATGCCATCTAAAATATCTTGGACGTATTTAATCTCTTCCGCTACGAGCTTTTTCCGCATTTGGGAGGCTTCCTGTTCGCCCCCTTCTGCCGCTGTAGCCATCTGAAAGCCATACATCTTGATTTCATTCACGATAAAAATCCGGGGGTCTGGCTCCAGGCGAGCCAGCTGAAGCCCCGAGGCGATTACCGCGGGGGTTTGCGCCTGCTGGGTGCCATTGATGACGATACGGCTAAAGTGCTGGGGCTCAGTGCTCGGCTCGATGAGGGTCAGGACAGCACATTTAGCCCTACGAATGATTTTTCGCGCTACAGACCCGGTATAGTAGGTAAAGAACCCTTCTGATTTCAGGGCGCCCGTAATCAGTAGGTCCACCCCCTGTCGTTCACAGACTTCCAGAATCTTTTTCACCGGCTTGCCCTTTTCCCAAACGATTTGTGTACGGGCAGGATCTATCTGATACCGGGTACACACATTCTGTAATTTTTCCTCTAAAGCAGCGCTATGCTCACCCACATGGATGAGGAGCAGCTCAGACTGAAAAAGGGTTTTTAGGCGCTTGGCTTCGGCGATAAGGGCCTCCATTCGTGGCGAAAAAGCGACGGCTAAAGCTATTTTTTTAAACATGGCGAAGGAATAGGAAAGTGGAAGATAAAACAATTCTGCTGCTTAAAAAAATGGGGCTCCACCCGCACCCTTTAAAGCGCGCATTTACCGCTTATCCGATAGCCCATCAGCCTTCTTGACTTCGCGTTCCGTATGGCTGAAAAAAATGCTAATATCGCTTGTTGGAAATCCGATAAATCTCATAAGTAGATAAACTGATTACAAGCAAAACCAAAAAATAACGTTTATGAAAAAAAAGTATCTCTCCCTCCTGGCCGGCATGGGGCTGCTGCTCGGTAGCAGTGAACTGACCATGGCGCAGGGAGACTACCCGACACTTTCCCAAATCGACCAGCGGGTGAAGCAAATAGGTAATTCCCCCGTCGCATCGGTGAAGAGCCTGACGAAAACTGCTGGAGGAAAGGATATCTGGGCGATCCAAATCGGTACGGGCGACCGAGACAATAAACCCGCGCTGGCCATCGTAGGCGGCATAGAAGGTTTTCATGTGCTCAGTGTGGAGCTCGCGCTCCAATTTGCGGAACGCATCAGCCAAGAACGTCCCGATGTACTGGAAAATGTAAGCTTTTACGTATTCCCGAATATGTCGCCAGATGCTTATGCCCAATACCATGCGAGCTTGAAATACGAGCGCCGCGGAAATGCGGCTAAAGTCGATCAAGATCGCGACGGCCGCGTGAGTGAAGATCCCTATGTCGACCTAAACCGCGATGGGATGATCACACTCATGCGCGTAGAAAATGCGATGGGGACTTTTATGCCACATGCGGAAGACCCGCGCGTCATGGTTTTAGCAGACACTAAAAAAGGCGAAAAAGGGAGCTACATGGTCTATCCGGAAAGTAGAGACCAAGATAAAGACGGGGAGTTCGGTGAAGACCTCGAGGAAGGTATCGCTTTTAACAGAAGCCTGACCTACAAGTTCCCTATTTTCACGCCGCTTGCAGGTGATTTCGCTGTCTCCCAAGAAGAAAGCCGTGCGCTGCTCGACTATCTTTTCGATCAGTGGAACATTTTCGGTTTCGTAAGCTTTAGCCCTGCGAACAACCTGTCCGCTCCACTCAAATACAATCCGGCAGATGCCAGAAAACGCGTCGTAACCAGCATGCTAGAAAAGGATGTAGCGCTGAACAGCATGATCTCCTCCATGTATAATGAGGTAGCAGATAAGGCCTACTTACAAACGAACCAAGGTACTGACGGAGACTTTTTCCAGTGGGCCTATTTTCATTTTGGCCGTCTAAGCTTGAGCACACCTGCCTGGTGGGCACCTGAAACTAAGCCGGCAGAGGGAAAAGCCAGCAGCCACCCTGAAGTAAACTTCCTGGCTTGGGCAGACCAAGAAGGGATCGATGCCTTTGTCCCCTGGACAGCGGTAGAGCATCCCGACTTCCCCGGCAAAAAGGTAGAAGTTGGAGGCATTAAGCCTTTCTTGCTGTACAATCCGCCCTTCGAAAAAGTAGCCGATATCGCCACGACACATACCGATTTCATTTTGTCTTTGGCCGCTAAGGCCCCTAAGCTAGAATTTCACGACGTGAAAACCGAAAAGCTAAGTAATGGATTGACACGGGTCACCGCCACGCTATACAATAACTCTCCACTTCCTACCCATACAGAGATGGGGCAGCGTTCGCGCTGGCTGCGCAAAGTACGCGTGGACATCAACAAAAAAGCGGATGACTTAGTAGCGGGGCAAAAAATTAAATTAATAAACAGCCTAGGCGCTTTTGAAAAAGTAACCATGAGCTGGGTCATTCAGGGCAGCGGTTCTGTGGAAGTACAAGCAGGAGCTGCACACACGGGCTTCGCAAAATTTAATGTAAACCTGTAAGTAGTAAGAAATGAAAGTAAAAAACTGGTTATATACGACAGCACTTGGAGCAGCCCTCAGCATCGGCGCACTCCAAACGGGGCAGGCGCAGGAGCGTTACTTCCGCGCCATAGGAACACCCCATAACCCTAAAGTACAGGTATCCTGGAATCGCTACCATACAAACTTGGCTTTAGAGGAAATCATGAGGGACATGGTAAAACAGCACCCTAACCTGGTGAAGCTCACCAGTATCGGTAAGTCCTACGAGGGGAATGACATCTGGGTCCTGACAGTTACCGACTTTAGCACCGGAAAGGCTGAGGATAAGCCCGCCATGTGGATAGATGGAAATATCCACTCGAATGAGATTCAAGGGACGGAATTTACCCTCTACACGGCCTGGTACCTCACCGAAATGTATGGCGATCTGGATTTTATCACCGAACTACTAAAGGACAAAACCTTCTACATCGCCCCGACCATAAATCCTGATGCCCATGATTACTTCATAAAGGAGGCGAATACCCAAAACTCGCCCCGCTCAGGTATGATGACCTTCGATACCGATGGAGATGGCGAGGCTGGAGAAGATCCTTTCGATGACTTAAATGGAGACGGACACATCACCATGATGATTCGTAAGTCCCCTACAGGTCGCTACGTGAAAGACCAGATGGATCCACGTAAACTGATCATGGTGGCTCAGGACCAGCAGGGAGAATACGAAATGCTCGGCTATGAAGGAATCGATAGAGATGGTGACGGCCGCGTAAATGAAGACGGCGTCGGTGGCTACGACCCGAACAGAGACTGGGGCTGGAACTGGCAGCCAGACTATATCCAGGGGGGCGCACTTCGCTATCCTTTCAGCGTGCCTGAAAACCGCGCCGTTATGGAGTTTATCATGAAGCACCCAAACATCGCCGCCGCCCAAAGTTACCATAACTACGGGGGGATGATCTTACGCGGCCCAGGAGCAGCAGAGGATCTAGACACCTATAACCGCAGCGACATCAGCATTTACGATGCCATCGCCAAAAAAGGGGAAGAATTCATGCCCGGATATCGATACCTAGTCGTGTATAAAGACCTTTACTCTGTATTCGGCGGCCAGCTGGACTGGTTCTATGGAGGAAGAGGGATCTTTACCTACTCGAATGAACTGATGACGTCCTACCTGTACTTCCACCAAAATGCCGGCCGCGGAAATCAGGATGAACAGATGAAAGTAGATACGTACTTGACTTTCGGTGATGCTTTCGTCAACTGGGAAACTTACAATCACCCGCAGTATGGGGAAATCGAAATCGGTGGATTCAAGAAAAACTTTGGTCGACTTCACCCTGGGTTCCTCATGGAACAAGATGCGCATCGTAACTCTGCCTTCACCATCTTACACGCCTATCATACGCCAAAACTCAGCGTGATGGATGTAAAAGAAAAGGACCTTGGAAGAGGGTTAAAAGAGATTACCGCCACCATCTATAACGAACGACTGATTCCTACCCACTCCTCTCAGGATTTAAAGTACAAAATCGAACGCCCAGATCACGTAAAAATCGAAGGCGTTAATGTTATAGCTGGCTTTATCGTGGAAAACGAAGATTTCAACAGACTAACAGAACAGACCGTAGACCCACAAACCATGCTTGTGGCAAACATCCCCGGCATGAATGCGGTAAAAGTACGCTGGATCGTTTCGGGCAACACGAATCGCTACAGCATAAAAGTTGACTCTGCTAAAGGTGGAAAGGCCTCCTGGTCGAAATAAGTCGTAAAGACGTTTCAGCATGAGGTCCTGATGGCCTCCTCTTCGCGCCTTTCCGGCGCAAAGCAAATAAAAAGCCACTCCAAAACGGTATACACAGCCTCTGGAGTGGCTTTTCTATTCGCGTCTTCTTTATAAAAACCCCTTTAGCTGCTGCTGTATATTCCTTTTGGTTTGATAGCCTCCCTTACGCCAAAGAATTTTTCCCTTTCCTACTAGCATAAAATGCGGAATTGAACGAACACCAAAGGTGCGCGCTGCCTCAGGGTTACGATCAATATTTACCTTATATAGGCGTATCTTCCCCCCAGACTCAGCCACCACTTCCTCTATTATGGGTGTCATGGTCCTACAGGGACCGCACCAGTCGGCATAAAAATCAACAAGGATCAGCCCCTCCTGTTGCTTGAATAGAGCCTGTAGTTTTTGCTTCGACATACATTTTTTGTTCTTAGTATAACAAGTTCTTCATCGCCCATATAGTTCGCTTATCCCTAATGATGAAGCCCAATACCTACGCCATAAGGCACTTCGTGTAGCTCCCTACCCCAACCAAGTACGCATAAAAAAGGACTGCCGAAACAGTCCTTTTTTATTTGGTAGTATTAAAAACCGAATTACTCTTCAGGGATTTCAATACCCAGTTTGGTGAGTACTAGCTCTGTAAACTTGTCTTCATCTCTTGTGTACAGCAGTACAGGGTTATTTCCTGCAGCCTCAGAGAAAATATGCGTGTAGTTGTTCTCGGCAGCTACAGCATTAATGGCGTTAAATACTTTGTTTTGAACCGGCTCTAACAGCTCTTGTAATTTACGCTGATAAGATACTTGCGCATCCTGCTCGAATTTCTGTAATTCTTGCTGCTCTTTTTGTAATTCTTGCTCGCGCTGAGCACGCGCATCATCTGTCATCGTTTGAGCAGCCTGCTGATACGACTGAACTTTTCGCTGGAAGCTTTGCGCCTTCGTTTGGATGTTCGTTTGAAGCTGCTGCTGATAATCTTGTAAATCGGCACCGATCTGCTCCATCTCTGGCATTAAGTCCATGATAAGTTCTACGTTCGTGTAACCGATCTTGAGATCAGACTGCGCCTGTGCCACGAAACCTGCGAAAAGCATTAAAGCCGCAGCGAGAACAACTTTCATTTTCATCATTGTAGTGTAGTTTAATTTACTTTTTTTCTATTCCTAATTCTTCCAGAACGAATTCTGAGTAATCATGTATAGGATCGGTATAAATCAATCCCGTACTAGCAGCTTTATCGATAATCATACCCAGACGGTTTCGTTTGGCTACTTTATCTATCGCATCATAAATCTTGGATTGCAGCGGCTGGAGTAACTCTGCCTGTTTCTGAAAGTAAAGTCCATTCACGCCGAAAACCCGATTGTTAAAAGCTAAAGATTCCTTCTCCTTCTCTTTTATCGTCTTCAAACGCTCACTGTACATTTCCTCCGTCAACAAAACTTCCTCAGCTTTTAGTGCCGTATGCATCTCTTTTATTTCTGCATCTAAGGCTCTTGCTTGCTCTTTCCAATCCTTTTGAAGCGCCTCTAGTTCCTTCTGAACTACCTGGTAATCCGGATGCATATTTAAAATATACTCCGAATCTATGTATCCGAATTTTTGTGCCAAACTTTCTTGGTGCGACAAATATACACCTAAGAGAAGGAGAATACAGCCTATTTTAGCAATTCTTAACATAAGCTTTTACAAACGATTAACGGAACTGCTGCCCGATGGTAAAGTGAAACTGTGGTCCACTTCTACCTGTCATACGCGGATCGAATTCCTCTAAGCTATCGAATCCATATCCCCAGTCAATCCCTAACAAGCCAAAGGCAGGCATAAAGATTCGAGCTCCTACACCGGCAGAACGCTTGAGGTTAAATGGATTAAAGTCCGCATAATTCCCCCAGTTATTCCCCGCCTCGGCGAAGCCAAGAAGGAAAATCGTAGCCGATGGATTAGGAGAAACCAAGAATCGTAGCTCCATAACGTGCTTGTTATAAACGACACCGCCGAAGGGCTCATTGGAATTTGGGTCGAATCGACCTACCACACCCGGTGTGATCGCCTGATTCTCATAACCTCGTAAACCGATGATTTCTTGACCTAAGGCGAAGTTATTAAAGTTCATACCATCCCCACCTAAAACAAAGCGCTCTAGCGGAATAATGCCTACTCTGTCTCCATAAGAGCCTAGGAAGCCCATATGGGTCCGCGCACTTAGCACCCACTTGGTGGAACCGAACACCGGAGTATAAAAGGTACCATCAAACATCCACTTATGATATTCTAACCATCTGAAGCGCTCCTCGTCCGGAGACTCTCTGTCGATGTTCGGATTCATGGATGTATAGGGCGGCGTAAAGGAAGTCGCTAAGCTTATGCTCGACCCTAGACGAGGATAAATCGGATTGTCAATGTTGTTTCGCGATATCGTCGTATTTAACGCTAAGCTGTTCGCACGCCCACTCGCAAAGCTCAACCCAAACTGACGTCCAAACTGATCAAAGTTATACACCTGATACTGAAGTGCTGTACTAATAGAAAAGTAATCATCCGGGAACGTGACACGCTGAGAAAGACCAAGCGTCACACCCGTAATTTGGAATGAACCGATTTCCCGCGTAGGATCCTGCCTGTTAAAGAAGTCAAGCTGGCGCTGCACAGAGTGATTAAAACTAAAGCTGAGCGCTTTCGGCTTTTTCCCACCGAACCAAGGCTCCGTGAGCGAAACGCTGTAGTTCTGGAAAGCCCGACCATTCGCCTGTACACGTAAAGAAAGCTTTTGGCCATCGCCTACCGGCAAAGGTTTCCACTTTTCTAAATTCCCTATGTTCCGGATAGAAAAGTTATTGAAAACTAGACCCACCGTACCGACGAACCCAAAGAAACCTCCCCAGCCACCAGAGAGCTCGATTTGGTCATTCGGGCGCTCTTCCAACTTGAAGATAATGTCTACTGTGGCATCTGCTGGGTTCGGACGTAAGTCAGGCTCTATATTTTCGGGATCGAAATAGCCCAACTGAGACAGCTCCCGGATGGTACGAACGAGTAAACTCCTATTGAATTTCTGACCCGGGAGAATCCGGATTTCCCGCATGACCACATGATCCGCTGTACGCTCATTTCCTTCGATGCTTACAGAATTTACCGTCACCTGAGGCCCCTCCACGATTCTGAGCTCTAGGTCGATAGAATCCCCTTCGACTTTTACTTCGACAGGATCGATGTTAAAGAACAAATAACCATCATCCTGATAAAGAGAAGAGATATCGTCTCCACGCTGCGGATCATAGTTCAATCGTTTATCTAATTTCTCCTTATTGTAGACGTCACCCTTAGAAATCGCTAACTTGGCACGTAATACCTCATCTTCGTGAATATAGTTCCCCACAAAGTTGATGTCGCGATAATAATACTTCTTCCCCTCCTCCAACTTGATCTTCATATTAATCGTGTTCGAAGAAAAGGCATAAATCGAGTCGCTCAAAATTTCCGCATCCCGGTAACCCCTGGAATTGTAGAAATTAACTAACGAGCTTTTATCCTCACGGAAATCTTTCACAACATACTTAGATGCACTGAAAAAATTAGGTTTCACTGTACGCGAAAAATAATCGATAACATCTTCTCGGTCAGCAGGAGTACGGTACCAGATCGCATCAGCGGCAGAACTTGGCGTCGTATTCGTCAAGCGGCTTGCTAAATCACGAAAAATATGCACACGCGCATGCTCTTTTGTGTTTTTCAACTTAGACTTTACCCGGCGATCAGAAATGTTCTCGTTTCCTTCGATTTGGATTTCGTTAATACGAACTTTCGACATCTTATCGACATCGAAGCGAATCTTTACAGAATTAGGAAGGGTAGTATCCCTTTCCTGAATCATTTTAACTTCTGTATTTAAGAAGCCTTTATCGACGAAATACTGACGAATATTACGCTGAGAGGTGCTCATCACATCTTCTCGCACCACGCGCCCCCTGATTTTTACCTTATCGCGAAGTTCACTCTCCTGAGTTTTATTGATACCGGAAAACTCTACACGGCTAAAGCGTGGACGCTCAGTAAGCTCGATCAAAAGCGAGATATCATCTCCCTCGATTTTTGTCACGAGAATCTTTACATCCCCGATGATCCCCTGCCCCCAAAGCTTCTTTAAAGCATCAGAGATCTCGTCTCCTGGCACAGAAATCTGATCATCCACACGCAGACCTGCTAATGAAATGATCGCATTTTCATCTAAGGTCGCTAAACCTACCGCGCTGATCTCCGCTATCCGGAATTTCTGAGGATTCGCATAATTAAGCTCCAGAATATTCACTGGGCGGCTCGTAGCGAAGCGACTCTGCCCCAGACGAATCTGGGCACTCAGCTCTCCACCTACCAACCATAAGATGAGAATCGCAAGTAAACTTTTTTTCATTTCATTAAGATTTTACTTGAGCTCCAGTCTTTCCAAACCGGCGCTCTCTACGTTGAAAGTCCAACACTGCCTCATAGAGATGTACTTTCCTGAAATCAGGCCACAGTACATCTGTGAAGTAAAGCTCTGTGTAGGCCATTTGCCACAAAAGGAAATTACTAATTCGGTATTCCCCACTAGTCCGGACTAATAACTCGGGGTCCGGATACTCCGCCGTGCACAGATGTGACGCGATAAGCTCTTGGCTAATCGCCTCCACCTCCATTTCCTTGTTCGCTACTTTTTCGGCAATGCCCTTCATGGCCTGTTGGATATCCCAGCGTCCACTGTAACTTAAAGCTAAAATTACCGTTAAACCTGTATTATGAGCAGTTTTGGCGATACCCTCCTCCAGTTTTCCTTTGCAATGCCCAGGAAGACTGCTGCGATCGCCGATGGATACCAGACGAACATTATTCGCCATCATACTATCCATTTCGCTCATAACCGTGTGTACCACCAGCTCCATGATGGCATTCACTTCGTACTGCGGTCTAGACCAGTTCTCTGTAGAAAAGGTATACAGCGTCAGGTACTCCGCCCCCACGTCATCGGAAGCTTCGATCACGTCACGCACAGCCTGAATCGCATTTTTATGCCCAAAGACGCGCATGGCACCTTTCTTTTGTGCCCAGCGCCCGTTCCCGTCCATAATCACTGCGATATGGCGAGGCACATTCTCCTTATTAATCTGATCTAACATTACTTGATTTACAGGTAATTATAAATTCGAGGTACAAAAATGCCATTTCTTTTTTAGAATTCGTACCAATTTACGAATTAATTGAAACAGCGTACCCGTGTGATAAGATAACTTATGTTAAAATTTAAAAAATAGTAGTAATCCCTATCCGCATGATAGCGGCCATCGTGTCTAAATTCTACCTCACTCGGCGGCCCAAATGTTGGACTATCCGCAGTACCTGGAGATGCAGGGGGAACGAGTGGAAGCTGATGTTGAGTAGGTCCTGAAAAGCGATTTGTACCAATCCTTTGAACAGGGGCCGTGGTATTTGGATCATCATAATTTTCAGAAATACCATCTAAGTTATCTGTGAACGTAAGCCGAATACTCGCTTCTACACTAAAAATCCAGCGTTCGGACAACTTATACTTTACCCCAACCCCTAAAGGAACAATCAAAGAGCCGCCTCTTGGCCTCTCTATTTCTTTGGCCTCCCCATCAATAAGTTCAGTGCTTCGTACCTGCACTGGCCCAGACCCACTGTCTTTTAATCGAAGTATTTCTCTAAAAGGAGCAGAAGACGCCCCCCTAGTAGAATGGAAAAACCCACCCAGGCCAAATAAGGCATAAGGAGAAAATTTTACCGGCACCTGCGGGTTCATGTAATCCAGGAAGTGATACTCCATCACCGCATGCCCCTCGAAAATATCCGAACGAAAAAAAGCATTTCGTGCGATATTCGCCGCATCATGCCGCGCTAAACTATCCGCCCCACTCACACGACCGTAAGCCAGACCCAGACGAAGGGTCCACACATTGTCGAAATTTCGCTTGCCAAAGACCGTACCATGAAGACCCAGGCGACTGTTGTCCAAGCGGCGCGCGATATCCCCCGTATAAGAGGCTACCCCTAATCCACCGCCTATTTCGTAACTCTGCGCATGCACGCCCGAGAAAAACGAAAAAAAGATGCTCCCTAAAAGAAGCAAACCCTTAAGAAACAAACCTAATCTCTTCAAGACACTGCAAGTTATTTAAACCTAAACGCATTTAAAACGCCCCTTCTTATCTTTCGGGTTAAATATTGTTAAGCTACCCTGGCGACACGAACAGCAAAATTACAGGAAAACCCCACAAATAATTCTTTTTCTACTAGTTTCTCATATCATAGCCCCAGTTCAGCTTTTCCCGCAGGGTATCAAAATAATGATAGGTAGAAAATTTAACCAAACGCGCACAAAAGGGCGCCTTCTGCACCTGAAGGGAAATCCCCGCATCCACTGCCGTCGAGCGAGAATCTAACGATACTAAAAACTTCTTGCTCCGCCCCTCTATCGTAAAGCGCAGCACCGACTCATCACTGACGATGATCGGACGTACATTCAAATTATGAGGAGAAACGGGCGTCAACACAAAATTCTTGGCTCCCGGTGTGATCAAGGGACCCCCACAGCTCAAGCTGTAACCCGTAGACCCCGTAGGGGTAGCCACAATAAGGCCATCCGCCCAATAGCTATTTAAATATAAATCATCTACATACGTATGCACCGTAATCATCGAGGAAGTGTCGCGCTTATGGATCGTAAACTCATTCAACCCGAAATGAATCCCTTTAAACAAGGTCCTATCACTCGATACCTCAAGAAGCGTCCTGGACTCCACTGCATATTGCCCTTCCATTAAGTCGAGCACCATCTGGTCGAGCTGATCCTTAGCCACAGTAGCTAAAAACCCTAAACGCCCTGTGTTGATTCCGATAATCGGTATCTCAGCCGCACCTACCTTCGCCACCGTATCTAGCATGGTACCATCCCCTCCCACGGAGAAAACGAAATCCAGCTCCTGCTCCTGCAGCGCTCCCTCTAAAACCTGAAAATAAGCAGGCTTCTTACCTGCCTTCTGTAGGGCCTGAAACAATTCGCGACTTAAAAACAGCTGATGACCCAAGCCATGCAGCCGTTCACATAGGTCATGAAAAAACGGTAGAAACTCTTTTTTGAGTCCCATACCGTGAAAAGCTATCTGCATATATCTCGTTTATAGATCCAAAAACCGGAACAAGTTACCGATACGATCCTCATCCTGACTCGCCTCCGCTTCTTCCGTATACTGATCTACTACTTTATAGCCAAAACGCTCAAGGGTAGCACGGATATGCCGCAGCTCTTTCTTGTCTAATTTTAGCGTTACTTTAATCTTACTGGCGTCTAAAGGATCAGCAGCTATAAAACTACTTAATATCTTGGCATTTTCCGACTCCAGCACGCGAGAAATCTCATGCATACTGTAATCCGTCATATGCATGGAAAGCACGATAACCGCGCCCTCCGACTGTACCGTAAAGGTTTCCGAAAAGGCATTTACCGCATCCTGAAGCGTTACCACACCCTTATAAACCCCCTGTCGATCCACTACAGCTACCATCTTCAGCTCATGCTCGGCAGCCACACGCATCACCTCGTAAATGTGCTTGTCCTCGAAGACAAAGGCCGTAGCATCCTCTATCTCACAGGCACTAATCGGCAGCAGCCGATCATTCACCTCATAAATAAGCGTGTCGCTGATGAAACCGAGAAAGTTCCCCTTGTCGATCACAGGCAGCACATCGGTGCGTAGCTCTTCCATCCACGAAAGCGCTAAACCTGTGGTATCCCCTAATTTTAAGGGAGGGATAGAAGCATGTATAAACTGGGAAACTTGCATACGCCTGAACTTAATGTGTATGATTAAAACTGATTGTTCATACTTCTTGTTTCAAAAACCCTACCAAAAGACTTCTCTAAAAAGCAAATCGAACACTCTAATTTACATAATTTTTAATAAACAACAATAACCGATAGGTTTTTTTCAGCGAATAAATGCTTAACACTGAAAAACCTTAACAAAAGAGCTATTTTATTGCCAACCCACCTCCGAAAGAAACTTTAGGGATAGATTTAGAAGCCAGCCATTTTGACCAGTTCTGGATAATCTCCATGCCAAAATCAGTCATACAAGCCTCCGGGTGATACTGAAGACCTAAAATAGGAAGACTGCAATGCACAAAGCCCATCAGCACTCCCTCCTCCGTTTCTAATAGTGGCAAGAACTCCTCCGGTAAATCCTGAACCACTAAACTGTGGTAGCGGGTCACAGAAAATGACATCGGTAGCCCAAGTAATACATTATGCTGCACATTCGCAAACACTTTATGGACTTTTCCATGTATGGGACGCTCCCCCGCCACTATACGGGCACCCGCATACTGTGCGATCGCCTGATGCCCCAGGCAAATCCCCAACAGGGGCAATTGGCGCCGCAGCGCCTCCCCCACGTAATCCAACAGATACCCCGAGGAATCCGGAGTCCCTGGACCTGGAGAAAGCACCACACCGATAATCTCCTCCCATGGCTGCGCACACACCGCTGCATCATTCCGAATGATACGCACAGGATATCCCAGTCGACCGACATAGTCCGCCAACATATACGAGAAAGAATCGAAATTATCAATCAATAAAAGCATCCGGAAAGGTTTCTACAAGTTCCGCCACCTTATTCATCGACTCCGTGGCGACAGGAATATACGCATCCAGCGCCTCGATAAAAACAGGCGCCAAGGGCCGGATATAGGCATAAGCAGGCACCTCATGCACCTCCTCCATATACGGAAACTGGAAGCGATCCGAGATCCATGCCAGCAAGCTAAGCACAAAAAGCGCCTTAAACACCCCTAACAAAGCCCCCGCCAAACGGTCTAAAGGCCCTAAAAGCAGCATATCGATGGCCTGCCGGGCCACTAAACTCAGCAGCCGCACAAAAAATAACAATAAAAAAAACAACAACATAAAAGACACAAAGGGAAGAAAAAACGTTAGCTCCTGCACATGCCGAGCCAGCAGTTCCGTCCCCCTGTCCATCAGCCGAAATGCCAGGTACATGGCCATAAAAAATCCCACCAGGGAAAGGATGCCCACCAGTAGCCCCTGCTTGAAACCCGTCCAAGCACCGAACACCACCGCCGCCAATATGACCCATGTAACCCAATTCATCCTGAAAATAAAATTCCTTACGCTAATGCCGCTAAAAGTGACTTCACCTTTTCGCTGATTAATTTACCCTCGGCCTTACCGGCTAAAGCCTTCGAAGCAGCCCCCATCACCTTACCCATGTCTTTCGGGCCACTCGCCCCGACCTGCTGGATAATAGCCGAAACCGCCTCCGTTAATTCCTCCTCCGTGAGCTGCTTGGGTAAAAATTCCTGAATCACCGCCAGCTCCGCCTGCTCTACCTCGGCGAGATCCGCACGCCCCTGCTCCGTATAAATCGCCGCAGAATCACTACGCTGCTTGGCTGCCTTCGTTAATAACTTCAGCTCCTCTTCCTCGCTCATCTCCGCAGCGCCCCCCTTCGTTTCCTCTAACAGGATAAGGGATTTAATCGCTCGAAGCGCACGTAAACGATCCTTTTCCTTTGCCAGCATGGCTTTTTTGATCTCACTTTCTATGGCTTGCTTTAAACTCATGACCTTGTTCTTAGTGTTAATACATTAACTTTGTAACAAATTTAATCTTAATCTGAGGAAATGACACAGTTAAGTGTAAATATTAATAAAATCGCGACCCTGCGTAATGCCCGCGGTGGAAATAATCCGAACCTCCTACAGGTCGCCCTCGACGCAGAACGCTTCGGGGCCCAAGGCATCACCGTACACCCCCGCCCAGATGAGCGCCATATCCGCTACCAGGATGTCCATGACCTAAAACCTGCTCTCAGCACCGAGTTTAACATCGAAGGTTATCCCGATCGCCGCTTCCTGGATCTCATCAAGGCGGTGCGCCCTGCGCAAACGACCCTCGTGCCCGACCCTCCCCATGTCCTCACCTCGAACACCGGCTGGGATACGATCCAGCATCAAGCCATGCTGCGCGACATCGTGGCTGAATTACACAGCTATGGCACCCGCGTCAGCATCTTTATCAATCCCGAGCCGAAATACTTCGAGCCCGCGAAAGCCTGCGGCACGGACCGTGTAGAGCTTTACACAGGCCCTTACGCAGAGCAATTCCACCAAAACCAGGAAGCTGCCGTAGCCCCCTACGTGGAGGTCGGCCTGCTGGCCAAAGACCTCGGACTCGGCCTTAACGCCGGACATGATCTAGACCTCCATAACCTAGCCTTCCTTAAAGCACGCATCCCTCACCTTTTGGAAGTCTCCATCGGACACGCCCTTATCTGTGATGCCCTGTATTTTGGCCTGGAAAACACCATCCAAATGTACCGCAGACAACTTGAACTGGACACCACATCATGAAACTCGCTCATAAAACCCTCGGAAACGGCCCCGTCTTGGTCATCTTACATGGCCTCTTTGGCTCTGCTGATAACTGGCTCAGCATCGCACGCGAGCTAGAAGAATCCTTCAGCCTAGTCCTGGTGGATCAGCGAAATCACGGAGACTCTCCGCATAGCAGCACTTGGAACTACTCGGTCATGGCCGAAGACCTAGCAGAACTGCTGGACGACCTGGGACACGAACGCATCTACCTCATGGGCCACAGCATGGGCGGAAAAACAGCCATGCGCTTCGCCACCCAATACCCCGAGCGCGTGGAAAAACTCCTCGTCGCGGACATTGCCCCCCGGGCCTACCCCATCCACCATCAGGAAATTTTAGCCGGACTGAATGCCGTCGAGGTGGGGCGCCTTAGCAGCCGCAAAGAAGCCGATGAGCAGCTTGCCCAGCACATTTCCCATAAAGGAATCCGACAGTTTCTTTTAAAAGCACTCGCCCGAGATGAGCAAAAAGGCTTTAAATGGCGGATTAATCTCCCCGTTATCACGGAAAAAATCGAAGAAGTGGGACAAGCACTGCCGGATGATGCCCGCTTCGAAGGCAGCACCCTCTTTATGGGAGGGGCGAACTCAGACTACATCCGGGAAGAGGACAAAGCACTCATCCAGACGCATTTCCCGAATAGCAATTTAATATACATCAAGCAAGCCGGACACTGGTTGCATGCTGAGCAGCCAGACGCGGTGATCCAAACCATTAAAGCCTTTTTCAAATGAGCTCCACTACAGGCCGTCTCTTTCTGATTCCCGTCGTGCTCGCACCAGATACCGCACACCGCGTCATTAGTCCGGAGATACGCGAAATCATTCCACTTATCCAGCACTTTTATGTCGAAAATGTGCGTACAGCACGGCGTTTTATCAGCAGCTTGCAGCTGGGACTTAACATTCCCGACCTGCAGTTTGACATACTGGATAAAAAAACGAAAGCACCTGCGCTGAAAGGAATGCTAGATCTTCTGGCCTCCGGCCAAAACGTAGGCATCATGTCGGAAGCGGGATGCCCTGGAATCGCTGACCCCGGAAGCTTAGCAGTACGCTTAGCACATGAAAATGAAGTGGAAGTAGTACCCCTTTCGGGACCTAGCGCCATGTTTTTAGCCCTCATGGCTTCAGGCTTTAATGGACAGAGCTTTACCTTCCATGGCTACCTGCCGATAGACAAAAAAGAGAGACAGCAGCGGATCACAGAAATCGAAAACGAATCGGCTCGCCTCCGCAGGACACAGCTCTTCATGGAAACACCTTTTCGAAACGACAGCCTCTTTCAAGATCTCTTGAAACACGCGCACCCGGAAACAGCCCTCTGCGTGGCCGCGGAGATCACCTCCGAAAATGCCTTTATCCAAACGAAGCGAATACACGAGTGGAAAAAAGCAGTCCCTGAACTGCATAAACGCCCCACTGTTTTCGCCCTTTACGCCGCCGAATGAGGGACCTACCTAGAGCAGAGCAGAACGCAGGCAGCGAAATAGCAAAGGCGCTTTCAGCAGGAACTTCAAGAAATAGAATGCTGTAACAGAAAAAAAAAAACGGCAGGAAAAGGTACGAAGCCTCTTCCTGCCGTTTTTTTTTACCGTCCCCTCCCCTTAGGAGCGGAACTATTAGCTGATCAAGGCCCGGTACGCCTCGAACAAGGCCAGAATATCTTCTACATAGCGCACGGCTAAGTGGCCCTTGGCGAAGCCACTGCGCACCACCGGATCCCGGTAATACTTCGGATTAGATTTTTGTTCTAAAAAGTAACTAACACTTTCCCAGACATACGCCCTAGCCCCATTTTTTAAGGCCAGACGCCAGGCATCAAGCACATGCCCATGCCCGATATTATAAGAGGCTAAAATAAACTTGATGCGCTCCTGCGTATCGGGAACCTTATCTTTCCAAAAGACATCTAGGTAGCGCAGGTACTGTACACCTCCCATCAGACTCTCGTGAGGATCCAGCGGATTATCTACACCAAAACGCTCTAACGTAACCGGCATCAGTTGTAATAATCCCAGAGCGCCGGCATAACTTTTCGCCTCATTGTCGAATTGAGACTCCTTATAAACTAAGGAGGCAAGTAGGCGCCAGTCCCAACCCAATTCATCGGCCGCTTGCTGAATCGCCTGATCATAAGGTGAGATCTTTTGCCCAGCGACAGAAGAAAACGGGCTATTACTACGGAAATAGGCATTTCTGGAATCTAAAAAATACTTGTGATAAAGTATCGCTTGATAACCGCTTTCACGTGCGTCCTCCAGCCAGCCGTTTAAGGCCGCTAATAGCATGGGTGCATTCGGACGCAGTCCCCAGGAGACGGCGGAAGCCTCTCCCAAGCTAAGCGCTGCTTGTAGGTCAGCATGATAGGTGGCCTGTACAGAAGCGATATCCGTATCTACTACAGTGTAGCCGATTTCCTGATTTATAACTCGAGCCACCAGCGTTTCGCGATCACTTTCCACAGCGTCGATGTGGAAGGGTAACTTTAGCGTATCCCGTAGCTGCTCCAGCTGCTCCAAATGCACCGTCCCGGCGGGGACATGTACTGTTCTTCCCGCTAACTCCTCCACCTTACGCAGCCGATTGGTATTTCCATGCTGCACCAGCACAGGCCCCATTTCGGCGATTGGCACACTGAATGCCAGACGATCCATCCGCTCTTCGGTGGGCGTCAAATTCATAGCAATGACGTCAGCCTTTCCTGCATAAAGTAATTGTGTCGCTTGCTCTACATCGTCCACAAGTATAATACGAAGACCCACGTCTAGAGAGGCTGCAAACTTCTTGAGCAACTCATACTCGTAACCCATCTGCCTTCCTTTATATAAGTAAAAGCTCGTAGAGCGATTCTCCACGACCGCCCGTAAGTAACCACGAGCGATAACTTCTTCAAGATCTAAATCCACCAAGACAGGGGCGTCCCACGTAGAATCTTCTTCCGCATGGATGGAGGTGCAGGAATTCACGGTGACAAAAAGCAAAGCACCTAGCGCCCAGAAAAGCAGTACGCACTTCTTAAATTTTGTAATTTCAACCATAATAAAATGTACCTTACATACAAGATTTTGTCCTTCAACAAAAGCTATGCCAAGGGTAAAAAACCTAAGCAACTGACTTTTAAGAAGGTAAGGCTTAAGAGAACAGATTCTACCCGGTTAAAAGTTCAAAAACAAAGCGTCCACTGCAGGAACAGCCCTGGTCAGTGGACGCAAAAACGGGATGGAGAAGCTTCGCAATCGGTATTTGAAGCGTTTAATTATTTCGAAACTTTTCGAAACTATTCTGAAAGAATATTTTTCCAGACAGCCTTCTGAGCTCTATTTCTTGTTCTTTAATATTAAAAATAGACGTAATTAAACGATCCTCGGCAGTGAGTAAGTTAACCTGCGCATCTCGAAACTCGAGGTAATTCGCGATCCCCAAACGGAAGCGCTCTAGGGCGATATCTGCATTCTCTACAGCTACCTCATAATTTGCCCGCTCGATTTCGAGCAAGTTGCGATTATTGACATAGGAATTATAGGCACGGTGAATGTCTGAGATCACCTGAAGCTCGATCTGTTTGGTAAAGAGTTCTGCATTACGCTGTTCAACTTTAGCCTGCTGGATACGACGGTTCACGGTAAAACCTGAAAATAAATTGAGGGCTACCCCTCCTCCGCCGGTAAATCCATCACGCTGATTTTTAAGCAAGAAACCTGCATCCGACTCTAAGGTGTTTTGGGTATAGTTTCCATTCAAATTAAACGTCGGTAGACGTGCCGCCTGCGCTTCGCGGATTTGCAGATAAGCTACATTCTCCTGACGCTGGGCGATGAGAAAAAACTTATTTTCCAGATAAGCATCCTCCAGAAGCTCTTCCAAGAGCAGCGGTTCTGCCACGGTGATTGTATCACGAACGGTAAAATCTTTATTGGGCGCTAGCGCCAAAAGCTCATTCAAATTAACACGGGCATTTTGAATGACGAGCTCTTGATTCACCACAAGGGACAAATCCGCATTGTAATCCACCTGCGCTGTCAGGAAGTCTCTCTTGCCGGCTCCCCCTAGCTCATAGCGCGCCTCTGCGATTTGAAGCCTTGCTTTAGAGAAGTCTAGCGTTTTTTCGAGTACCTTCGAACGCTGCAGTTCCAGCACCAGGCGGTAATATGCCGTAGAGATGGCAGCTACTGCATTTTCTACCGTAACCTTAGCATCCAGCTCCGATAACTCGGCCAAACGTCCGAGACGCCGGACTGTCACGAGGGAACTAGGGTCGATACCAAAAATCCCGACAATGTTAAAATTCTCTATAGAAGTCTCCGCTCCTCGAATCACATTCGGCTCAGGGGTGGTTACGAACTGCTGCTCTACATTCTCTCGTGCGAACGTTTTCGTATAATTCGCTATGATGCTGGGCATAAGAAAGGTGCCAACACCGATTTTCACATCCAAATCCGCGATATCAATGGTATTCAGCGCTATTTTAATATCAAAATTCTGTTCCAGGCCTAGCTGAATAGCACGCTCCAAATCTAATGGCTCCCCACTATCCTGAGCGAACAGAGCGAAGGAAAGACTGAGACAGGCGATAAGACTAAAAACTAACTTTTTCATGCGTTAAACTCTCGCTAATCGTCCTTTTTTAGAGGTTAAGAAGGTATAAACAGCCGGAATAATAAAGAGGGTAAGTAGTGTGGAGAAGGCTAGACCACCGATAACAGCTACTCCCATAGGAACTCTGGATTCAGCTCCTGCTCCCAGCGCTAAAGCAATCGGCAAAATCCCTAAGATAGTAGACAGAGAGGTCATCAAAATCGGCCGAAAACGAGAAGAGGCTGCATCTTTAATGGCGTCTTCTACACTAAGCCCCTGAGCTTTACGCTGATTTGCGAATTCCACAATCAAAATCCCATTTTTAGTTACCAATCCAATCAACATGATGATCCCAATCTGACTAAAAATATTTAAGGTGAAATCAAACAGCCATAGCGATGCTAGAGCTCCAAATAAAGCCAGCGGTACGGTAAGCATGATAGTAAAGGGGTCCGTAAAGCTTTCAAACTGCGCAGAAAGCACCAAATAAATTAAGATCAAGGCGAAAATAAATGCGAAGATCAAACTATTCGAGCTTTCTCTAAACTCCTTCGATAAGCCCGCGACATCGGTAGTGAATGTTTCATCTAACACCTCCGCAGCGATACGATCCATCTCATCTAATCCATTCCCAATCGTATAACCTGGGGCAAGACCTGCTGAAACCGTGGCACTCACAAAACGGTTAAACCGATACAGCTGTGGTGGCGTACTTTTTTCGACGATGGTGACTAAGTTGTCCAGCTGAATTAGCTGTCCATTATCAGAGCGAACATAAAGCATTTTTAGATCCACGGGCTCATTTCGGTCTTTCACCTGCATTTCACCCACCACTTCATACTGCTTACCATTCATAATGAAGTAAGCAAAGCGCTGTCCGGAATAGGAAAGCTGTAAGGTACGAGCTATTTCCTGGACAGAAACACCTAAGTTACGTGCCTTTTCGCGGTCGATTTCTACTTCTAATTCAGGTTTCGTGAACTTCAGGTCAATATCAGAGAAACTGAAAATTTCACTTTGGCCCACGGCCTCCATAAAAGAAGGGATATACTCCTTTAATTTATCTAAGGTAGGCGCTTGCAATACGTACTGCACAGGAAGCCCTCCACGCCGATCCCCTATGGACTGTGGCTGCGTAACGAAGGCCCGGACGGCAGTAAACTGACGCACCTCCTGTGATACTTGATTGAAAATTTGCTGCTGAGAGCGTTCACGTGTGTCTGCCTCGGTCAGAATAAGACGTAAAAAACCAGAGTTTGTACTGGCTGTACCGAAGCCCGGAGAAGTCACCGTAATGATCCCTGCGCGCTCCTCATCAGGTACCGTTTCCTGAAAATGAGCAGTCATCCTGTCTAAAACCTGATCCATATAGCCGAAGGTGGCCCCTTCAGGTCCCGAGACCACGACACGCATCTCCCCACGATCCTCCACGGGTGCAAGCTCGGTGGGCAAAACATCGAATAAAGCATAAATACCGAAAGCGGTCAGTAAAAGTGCGATAAAAGACACCCATTTTACACGCATAAAGCCGTTCAGCAGCTTGTTGTACCCCTCATTTAACCATACAAAAACCGGCTCCGTGAAACGATAAATGACGTTTTGCTTTTCCCTGCGCTTAAGGAGTCTGGCACTAAGCATAGGCGTCATCGTCAGCGCGACGAAGGAAGAAATAATCACCGAGCCGGCCACCACGATACCGAACTCCCGGAAGAGGCGTCCCGTCGTTCCCGTAAGAAATATCACAGGCAGAAACACAGCCGCCAGGGCGATCGTCGTAGCGATAACCGCAAAGAAAATTTCCTCCGCTCCTTTTTCAGCGGCCTTATGCGGCTCTTCGCCCTTTTCTATCTTCGCATAAATATTTTCCAAGACCACGATCGCATCATCTACCACCAGACCGATCGAAAGTACGATTCCGAGTAAGGTCAGCACATTAATGGAAAAACCCATAATGTACATAATGAAAAATGCTCCGATTAAAGAGATCGGAATGGTCACCACCGGGATAAATGTTGTCCTCCAATCCCGCAAAAACAAGAAGATGATAAGCACCACCAGCAAAAAGGCCGTAATAATCGTCTCCTGTACCTCATTTATCGAAGCTCGAATAAAACGCGTGGAATCGAAACCTATGCCCAGGGTGATGTCCGAAGGCAGGTCCTTTTCGATCCCGCCTAAGCGCTTATAAAATTCATCGACGATTTCGATGTTATTCGATCCAGGTAGCGGTACCAGCACCACGCCCACCATGGGGATTCCGTCTCTTTTTAGGACGGTACGCTCATTTAGAGCAGCCATCTCTGCCTGCCCCACATCCTGGAAGCGAACGATATTGTTTTGATCCTCCTTGATAATGAGGTTATTAAACTCCTGAGGAGTATTCAGTCGGCTCTTCGTCCTTACGGACAATTCGATCGCTGAACCTTCGATCCGCCCAGAAGGCAGCTCCACATTCTCACTTTGGACTTTATTTAAGATGTCTGTGGGCGTTACCCCATAAGAAGCCATCCGCAAGGGGTCCATCCGCAGACGAATCGCGTATTGTTTTTCCCCCCAAATCTGCACGGTACTCACCCCAGGTATGGTTTGGAGGCGCTCCTTGATCACATTATTCGCAAGGTCCGAAAGTTCCAATAAATTCCTGCGATCACTCCGCACATTCAAGAAGACAATCGGCTGCGAATCAGCGTCCGCTTTCGATACGACAGGAGGATCCGTATCAGGAGGTAAACGGCGCTGAGCTCCAGAAACTTTATCTCGCACATCGTTAGCGGCAGCCTCCAAGTCAGCACCTACATCGAACTCCACCGTGATATTACTCGTCCCATCATTACTCGTGGAGGTAAGCGACTTAATCCCCGCGATCCCGTTTATCGCCTCCTCTAGTGGCTCGGTAATCTGCGCCTCGATAACGTCAGCATTCGCACCCACGTAGGTCGTGCGCACATTAATGATGGGAGGATCTACACTTGGAAACTCCCGAACACCCAGGAAACTAATCCCAATAATCCCAAATAACAATATCGTCAGCGATAGCACGATGGCTAACACAGGTCTCCGTATACTTATCGTCGATAAACTCGCCATTTCCTCCTTTAAATTACTGTAAACTGCACTTCAGTGCCTCCCCTAACCTGTAAAATCCCCGTCGTGAGGACCTTGTCGCCTTCATTTAAACCTGAAATGATTTGCACCCTGTTTTCTGTTCGTGTTCCGATCGTCACGGCACGCTCCTCCACTTTACTCTCCTGATTCACGATAAACACTTTATACCCGCTAAGCTCAGGAATTACCGCCTCTGAAGGTACCATAAGGGCATCCGCCTGCTCACCGAGGACAAAACGAATACGCACGAACATACCCGGAAGTAAGCGGCCGTCTTTATTTGGACTTTGCGCCCGCAGGCGCAATGTACGGGTACTCGGATCTATATTCGGCTCAAACGCATACACCGTCCCTTCTACCTCTTCCTCTAAGCCATCTGTGGTAAAGTAAATTTTAGACCCCAAGCGCACTGCACCCGCATAACGTTCCGGAATAGAAAACTCTATCTTAATAGGATCTAAGCTCACAATGCTTGCGATAACATCAGTAGTAGCGATTACACTCCCTTCCGAAACCTGACGTAAACCTAAAACACCATCGAAAGGAGCTCGTATGACCGTCTTATTCAACTGAGCCTCGATTAAACTTAAGTCCGCTAAATTGGTATTGAATTGGTTGAGAACGATATCATACTCCTCCTGAGAGATGGCTTCACGCTCTAACAGCTGCTTCTGACGGGATTCTTGGCTTTCAAAAAGTTTTTTCGAGTATTCTAATCGGCGGGACTGCGCCTGTAACTCATCGTCATTTAAAAAAACAAGCGGAGTGCCTTTTTTTACAAACTGTCCCTCTTCAAACGCTATTTTAGTGACTAGACCGCTCACTTCGGTGCGCAGGTTCACGGTCTCATTGGGGAGAATAGCGCCCGTAACATTTAGACTATTCACAAGACGTTCGGACTTTACCTGAATGACGTTCACGGGCAGCGCCTGAGAACTCGCACTGACATCAGCGCCAGAGGACTGAATTTCATCGTCGGAAAACCACAAACCTATTCTCGGGTAAACGAAAATAATACCCACTACCGCAGCGATGAGTAAACCGAGAATGACTTTTGTATTTTTTTTCATGTTAACTTATGCGCCAGAAAAGCGCGAATCTGTTTGTTGCTGTAAAAACTTTAAAGCCACTTCATTAAATTCATCCGGTCGCTCGACATTCACCACATGGCCACATTTTTCGATCACATGCAGCATCACCTGACGGTGCTCTCTCACGATCTTCTTAACCGGTTCTAAGAACATCAAGTCTTCTTCTCCCATTACATAAAGTGTAGGAATCCCAAGGTCCTTTTCCTTGAAGTACCGAAGAAGCGGATTGACGTCTTTCGTCAACTTAAACCAACGGATAAATTCTTTTTGACACAGCCTTTTTGCCTCCCGAACGAAGAGATTACGCCCTTCAGCATGTCCTTTTCTAGGCATGATGACGAAAGCAAACAAGCGATAGAGCCACATGTAGGGCAAAATGCTTTTGAAGGTATTGCCCAAAAAGACTAATAAACGTGAGGTGAAGTTCAAACGCGTAACTGCACCCGCCATCACCAGAGATTTAACTCGATGCGGTTCCATCTCTGCCAGCTGACGCGCCAAAATCGTCCCTAGGGACACACCCATAAAGTGAGCAGGGGGTAACTGAATATGGTCTAAGACCTCGATGATATCTTTCGTGACCTTTTCGAAGGTGTACTGATCATTCCATAGGTTCTTTACGGATCGCGTAGCCGACTTTCCATGTCCCCGCAAGTCGATGAGCAGTAAATTAAAGTCGTTTTGGAAAGCACGGATCTGCTTAAACCAAATGGAAGAAGAGCCCCCCGCACCATGAATGAATACGACCCAGTCAGCATCTGGAGATACTTCGTATGTTTTATAGTATAACATGATCGTTCAAGTTTATGCAGACCTAACTCCGTTCTGTTCATGAAGGTTACCAAATCGCAAGGTACCTTAATTTTTTCCTTTTTTTCCTCAAAAAGGCACCAGTGGCAGAAGGCGTGGATGTATGGTTAAAACGATGTTCTGAAAAACACTCTAATCCATGTATGTACACTGAATTTTTAAAATAGGTTCAGGAGTACCCGATTTGCCCTGCCTTTTTATTCAGTAGCGAAAAGCTGTGCCGGATCTTTAAAGGATTTAAACTCTAATGCATTGCCACTAGGATCCAAGAAGAAGAGCGTAGCCTGCTCGCCAACTTCACCCTTAAAGCGGATGTAAGGCTCGATGATAAAGTGAACCTGCGCTGCCTCTAACTTTTCAGCCAAGGCATGCCACTCCTCCCAAGGCAATACCACCCCAAAATGACGCACAGGAACCGCTTTGCCGTCTACGGCATTCGCATCCACAGCCTGACACTCTTCTGGTTTCAGATGGGCAGAAAGTTGATGTCCGAAAAAATTAAAATCTATCCA
This sequence comes from Nitritalea sp., assembly GCF_054166705.1. Taxonomy (NCBI): domain Bacteria; kingdom Pseudomonadati; phylum Bacteroidota; class Cytophagia; order Cytophagales; family Cyclobacteriaceae; genus Nitritalea; species Nitritalea sp. The sequence goes on along the minus strand of NZ_JBSZCV010000010.1, from coordinate 17,364 downwards.
TTTATCGGTAAAACGGCCGATGGTACAGCCTAACAGTTCCCCATAAAAACGGCGCGTCTCCTCGATGGATCGAATCGGGAATGCCAGGTGAAAGGGTTTATGTGTTTCCATTTGGTGTAATTAAATTTAGGTGGCATCTTTAGCCCACAAAATTAAACTTTATTCCAGTAAAAATGGTGGAAAAACGGGTTTCTTTAGTGCTCGCCAGCGGTGGGGCACGGGGTATGGCGCACATCGGCGCAATAGAGGCTTTAGAAGAGCGAGGCTACACTATCGTCAGTGTGTCCGGCTGCTCGGCGGGGGCATTAGTCGGTGGCATCTACTGCGCAGGAAAACTTCCTGCCTTCAAGGAATGGATCTGCAACCTAGATAAGATCGATGTCTTTTCCCTGATGGATTTCACGCTGTCCAGTAAAGGATTTATCAAGGGAGAGAAAGTCTTTAAGGAAATTCGAGAGCTGGTAGGCAAAAATGCCATAGAAGCATTAGCTATCCCCTTTAACTGTACGGCAGTGGATGTGTATGCGGGCGCTGAAAAGGTCTTCGACTCCGGAGACCTCTTGACGGCTATACGTGCTTCCGTATCCATTCCGACGATTTTTACGCCAGCAGAAATAGCGGGAAGAAGCTATATCGATGGCGGAATTTTAAATCCGCTCCCCGTAAATCTGGTGCCGAGCCATGTGGCTGCAGACCTCGTGCTGGCAGTTGACTTAAATGCTGACGCACATACTTTCCAAGAGCCAGAAATACTACTCAGCGCTGAAAAATTAGCCGAAGAGGCGGAGAAAAGCTCCTCTAAACTAACTAAAATCACGGACCGCTTTAAAATTCCAGGCTGGGTAAATGACTATCGAGAGAAATTTCGTGCCCGCTTCGGGGAAGAAGAGGCCATGCCCTTAAATGAAAAAGAAAAAGAGGAGGTAAAGACTTTAAGCTCGCTGGAGCTACTCAACCATTCCTTCGACCTGCTGCAAGACCGGCTTAGTGAGCTCTACATCGAGAAGCATCCTGTGGACATCTTAGTCGAAATCGCCCGTAACCAAGCAGGAACGCTGGAATTTCACCGCGCATCCGAGCTCATCGCGATTGGAAAGGAGAAAACCTTAAAGGCCCTTCAAAAATACGAAAATGGAAATACATGAGCTGAATCGACTGCTGGGCAACATCGATCTGTACCTGCTCGACCAGCTACTGAAGGGCCGCTTCACAAAAGAGCAGCGCATCCTGGACGCAGGCAGTGGAGAGGGGCGAAATGCCACCTATTTTATCCGCGAAAGCTATGCGTATTATGCAGTAGATCGAGACCCTGCAGCGATTCAGTACCTGCGCTATCAGGCGAAAACGCTGAATACGAGCTACGACACCTATAGGTTTCAGGTTGCTGACCTACATGAAATACCCTTTCACACCTATTCCTTCGACGTGCTCCTGAGCTCCGCCGTGCTGCACTTCGCCCAAGACGAGGCGGACTTTCTCGCCCTCTTCGACGAACACATGCGTGTGCTGAAACCCGGAGGCATTTTCTTTTTACGCATGTGCATCAGCGAGGAGCTTGCTCTTGGAAGAGAGACCGCTGCTGCTGATCAGGAGGGAAACCCGCGCACACTGAAAGATGGCTCCTGGCGCTTTGTCCTCACGCCTATCCTGCTTATGGAGCTAAAAAACCGCTATGGCTTGCAGCCCTTGGAAGCCGAAAAGAGCGTCTCTGTCCACGGGCAGCGCCTGATGGGGAGCTTTATTTGGCAAAAAAATACCTCAACTGACGAAAAAAAGTCTTTATTTTGAACCTAAGCAGCTAAATCTTCAGTAATACGTACCGTTTATGATGAAAAAAAACCTTTACACCTTCCTTTTTCTGTGGCTCACGACCTGGGCCTACGGCCAAAAAAGTCCTGAGGAATTTTTAGGCTATCCCCTCGGCGAGCGCTTCACCCCTCATCATCGCGTGGTGGCCTACTTCGAACATGTGGCGGCGAATAGCCCGCTTGTAAAGCTCCAGTACTACGGAGAATCCTACGAACACCGACCGCTTTTCGTGGCAGTCATCAGCAGCGAAGCGAACATGAGCCGATTGGAACAAATCCGAGAAGACAATCTAAAACGTACCGGTCTACTTGCCGGTAATCCGGAAACAGGTTTGGCTATCAACTGGATGCAGTATAATGTGCACGGAAATGAAGCGGTAGCTACGGAAGCGGCCCTAATGACCTTCTGGGATCTAGTGAACCCAGAAGACAGCAGGTACAAGTCATGGCTCGAAAATCAGATCGTACTGATTGACCCTTGTGCGAACCCAGACGGAAAGGATCGCTACACCGTTTGGTATAACCAAAAGCAAAACAAGCGCTTGCAGCCTGATCCACAGTCGGTAGAACACAGTGAACCTTGGCCGGGAGGCCGTCCGAACCATTATCTTCTCGACCTAAACAGGGACTGGGCCTGGCAGACACAGCAAGAGACTAAGCAGCGTCTAGAGCTTTACCACCAGTGGATGCCACATCTTTTTGTGGATTTCCATGAGCAAGGCATTAACGATCCCTTTTATTTTGCGCCAGCCGCTAAGCCGGTACACAAGCAGGTAACCGGTTTTCAGCGTGAATTTCAGGAAATTTATGGGAAAAATACAGCCGAAAAATTCGACGCACAGGGTTGGCTCTACTTCACTAAGGAGCGCTTTGACCTGCTCTATCCAGCGTATGGCGACACCTACCCCATGTACAATGGAGCCATCGGCATGACCATAGAGAAGGGGGGGTCAGGCCGCGCCGGCTTGGGTATGTTAAATGCACTAAAGGACACGGTTACGCTAAAAGAGCGAATCGAGCATCAGCACATAGCAGGGATTTCTGCTGTGGAAGTGGCAGCGAAAGAAGCTCAAAAACTAGCCGATAACTTCACTGCATTCTTCAAGGATAACCGCGAAAATCCACAAGGGAAGTACAAGAGCTTTATCCTAAAAGTGGGCGATCAGCCGGAGCGTTTGCGCGGACTTTTAGCGCTCCTAGACCTGAATAAAGTAACTTATGGAGAGCTGGGCAGAAAGGCTACCTTCAGCGGCCTGGACTACCAGACAGGAAAGACGCGCAGCTTTACAGCAGAAGCGAAAGATATCGTGGTCAGCGCCGATCAGCCGAAGTCGGTGCTGGCGCAAATTCTTTTCGAGCCCGAAGCAGTACTGGAGGATAGCTTGACCTATGATATCACCAGCTGGGCCCTCCCCTATGCACATGGCGTAGAGGCCTATGCTCTGGATCGTGTAATCCGTCCGGAGCGAGAATTTGAAGCGGCGGCGTTCCGCCAAAATGAAGTGCAGACCGGCACACTTGCCTATATTAGCCCGTGGAGAGCGAGCGTACATCCCCGCTTTTTAGCAGCTCTGTTAGATAAAAAAGTGCGCGTGCGCTATGCGAGCTATCCCTTCGAGCTGGATGGAAAAAAGCACCCGGCAGGCGCACTGATCATTCACCGTAACGGAAATGATAAAATCGCAAGCTTCGACTCCCTAGTCGTCGCCACGGCGAATACGTTTGAGGTGGAGTTAACCTCCACGAAATCAGGCATGGTGACTTTAGGAAAGGATTTCGGATCCTCCGATGTACGCGCCATCAAAGCACCAAAAGTAGCCTTGCTGAGCGGTCCTGGTACTTCTTCTCTAAATTTCGGAGAGATCTGGTACCATTTCGAACAAGAGCTTGACTATCCGCTTAGCATTTTAGAACTGTCGAATGTGGGACGCTATGACCTCTCTACTTACGATGTGCTCATCATGCCTTCTGGAAGCGGGCTCCTTCGGGGTCAGGATAAAAAAATTAAGGACTGGGTACGTGCCGGTGGCAAATTAATCCTCATGGAAGGGGCCCTAGCCGAATTCGCCGCGGATGATGACTTTAGCTTAAAACGTTTCCTAAAAGACGAACAAGAAAAAGCGGCAAAAGACCGTGCGAAAGAGCGGGAAGAAAAACGTATCCTAGCCCCTTATCAAAGTAACGAGCGAGCACGCGTAAGCGGACAAGTGGCGGGCGCTGTCTTTGAAGTAAATTTAGACGAAACACACCCGCTGGGCTATGGCTACGGAGGTACTTACTACACACTTAAAAATAGTGCCAGCCGCTATGGGTACTTGAAAAACGGCGTGAACGCCGGAACCATTCGTAATCTTGAGCAGTACCGATTCGGCTTTGTAGGTAGCGAAGTGAAACCTAGTTTGGCAGAAAGCCTCGTGGTAGGAAGCGAAAGCATGGGCCGAGGACAAGTAGTCTACTTCGTAGATAATCCGATGTTTCGCTCCTTCTGGGAAAATGGCAAGCTCTTATTCGGAAATGCTGTGTTCCTAGTCGGACAATAAATTCATTCTAATAAGAAAAAACCATGGTCCCCTCATAGGCCTAGTAACACGTTGAGCACAGATCTTCGGGAAGCTTATGTGGGAATCTTTCGTCTACCGAGAGCCAAAAACCAAAAGAAGGGCTTCTTCCGATTGGAAGAAGCCCTTCTTGTTTTCCATGCGCATAGAAAGCGTCCTGCCCTAATCGCTTAAGCCGGCCTGCCTACACGTTAGGGCTATACACTTTTTAGAAATCATCGTCAAAATCTCGGTCACCGTTTCTTTCTCTTCCGTTTCGCCTTTCTTTAAATCCCCCAAAGCGGTAGGTAAAAGCGATCGTTCCGATTCGCGTCTCTCGATTAAATAAGCGCTGAAAGTCAAAATTTTCATCCGTGGTACGGATTCTAAATATCCGAGTATTGAAAATATCGCTCACATTGACGCTAACGGTAGCTTTTTTATTGAAAAGATCCTTTCTCAGCCCCATATTTATCCCCCAAATCGGCTCAATTTCCCCCTGAGGTAAAACGATAGGTCCTCGGTAGTCCGCCTGTATCTGCAGGGAAGCGAACTTAGGAATAGCCATGTTCGCCAGTAAATTCACCGTCCAAGAAAAATTCGAATTGTTGAAATTCGCCTCAATATTCTCTCCTATAATTTCAGAATAGAAGAAATTCCCCGACAGCGTCGCATCAAACCAAGAGGTAAACTGAAACTGATTTACCAGCTCTAAGCCTGTACTGCTACGGCTATTCGCATTTTCCCGAAGCTGCACAGACACATTATCTTCATTTAGACGAATTACTCGGGTCTGCACATCTGTTGTGAAGCGATGATAAACCACCGCATTTAAGAGGTATTTATCCCAGCCTTTCATATAGCCGAATTCGTAACTATTCGTAAACTCCGGCTGCAGTTCTTGATTCCCGATGCTCAGATTAAAGAGGTCATTTACGCGGAAAATAGGGGCCAGGGCCCAAATGTTAGGCCGGGAAATTCTTCGAGAAAAGTTCGCCGTTAGCTCTTCCTCGTCGCCTAAATTATAGGACAAATAGGCCGACGGAAATAGATTAAAATAATTATTCACAAAAGGCTCCGGATCACTCTCCAAGATCGAATTTGTCTCGGTATACTCCCCTCGTAAACCCGCCTGATAGCCAAGCTTTCCCACCCGATGGCGGAAGCTCGCATACGCAGCATAGACATTTTCAGTGAAGGAGAAAGCATCTGAAAAGAAATCGTCGAAAATCGGTACAAACTCGGTGTTTTCATCTCCTTGAGAAAACGTCTGGGCACGATCCCAAGTCCCGAGGGTTCCCTTTAATCCCGTTTCAAATTGGCTCCCATTTCGAAAAGGCTTTTCATAATCCAACTGTAATACGGTCAGGTTACTGGTCTGTGGCCTTTCGTTTTCCTGTATCAGGCGATTCCCGGGGACTTCGACCATCTGTTCGTTAAAAAACAATTGATCAAAGAAATCTACCTGAAAACGCTCATCACGTGAAAAAGAAGCCGAAGCAAAAAGACGCTGCCCCAGCGAATCGATCGTATACGTATAGCTCAGACCCGTTTCGAAATTGTTACTTTCCCTAACTTCGTCATTATTCCGGACAAAAAGACTATCTAAGGAACGGTCTATGCGCTGGGACCGCTGGTTCAGGATCTCAAAGCGATCTCGCTGGCGAAAATTACCTTGCGCATAGAAGCCTATAACCTGTTCATCCGTAACATTCCAGTCAAAGCCCCCTCTGAATAAATGGGAAACATCGACGCTTTCTTGAAAGGAGTCTTGGTCTAAAATGGGACTGGCATTCGCCAATGAAGCCTCTCGAAATCCTTCTGATAAACGAAAAAGCCTGCGATACTGATAGTTATAGGAAGCGTAATAGTTAATCTTTTCAGTTCCATAATTTAAGTTAACACCCGCATTATACTTATCACGCGTACCCGCAGATACATTAACTTGTCCATTTAAGCCGGTCCGCTGATTTTTCTTTAAAATGATGTTAATGATCCCACCCACACCAGCAGCATCATAGCGACTGGAAGGATTGGTGATCAGCTCTACTGACTGGATACTATTGGCGGGAAATTGCTCCAAAATACTTTCCGCATCATCCCCAGATAAGTTGGAAGGTCGTCCATTAATATAGATCAAGATATTTCCACTACCGCGCATGCTGATCCCTCCTTCATCGTCTACCTGTATAGAGGGCAGCGTGCTGAGTAATTCCGAAGCTGTAGCGCCTTCTGCCACGATACTATTTTCTACATTGTATCTGCGCTTATCGATATCACTCTCAAACATGGAAGCTACCCCCTGCACGACGACTTCATCTAAATTTTTCGCCGTATTCTCGAGACGCAGGGTCCCTAAATTAATCTCCTTTCGGTCGTTGGGCTGAAGCGTTCGAAAAAAATCATCATATCCGATAAATCCTATACGCAAGATGTACCCTTCTGCCGGCACATTAAAGTCAAAAGTTCCATCGAGTTCAGTCATGGAGCCCGTAATTAAAGTGGAATCAGCAGGTGCGAGTAGGGCTATATTCGCGAACTCAAGCGGATCCCCGGAGCCGGCGTCCACCACTTTCCCTCTTAGTCGGAGCTGATCCTGCGCCAGCGTATAGCTCGTAATAAAAAAAAGTAAGCCTAGGAAGATTCCCACCCGCCTGACTGTAAACTGAATCCATTTTTCGCTTTCCATCCCTATTTATAATTATTTCAATTATATACACAATATTTTCTGTACACTGAGCATATAAATAGTAACAAGGCTCGGTCCGCAATGTTCCTGAAATACATGTATCTACACAGAATAACTTTTAGGCTTATGAACTGCGCTATAGCGGTATGAGTGGTAAAAAAAATACAAGGTAATTCGGGAACTAATAAAAAATCTTCTTAGTTAGGTGTGTAAATTAGGGGTGTGCACGCGTTATGCCACACAAAAGAAACTTTTAATCCAATTAAAAACCTATTCTAATAAATCTACGTAAGGGTTCTTAATTTGTGAGCGAAACGTAAAAAAATACTGCTTAAAGGCGTCTTTTTGTACGAGAAAAGGTTTTTTTCACTATCTTCGAAGCATTGTATACGGGTGACTATATTAAAAAATGGCGGGATGTTATTCCGCCACTTTTTTTAGTACTTCCCGAATCAGGCGATCCACTACTTTTTCGCTGTCCTGTGAGAAAACTTGCTCTACACGGTTCGCTACGATCGCATTTACACTTAGCATCTCATGCCCCAGTAAGCGTCCCATCGCATAGTACCCAGCAGTCTCCATTTCAAAATTCGTCAGACGCAAATCAGCAATTCCTGTTTCTATTTTGGATAACTTTTCGATGATCGTAGGTATAGCAGGCGCTAAGCGCAGACTTCGCCCTTGTGGCCCATAAAAACCCGGACAGGTAGCCGTAATGCCTATTCGCATGGCACCACCTATTTTCTGAAGTAAACGACGAGAAGCGCTCATCGCGTAAGGCGTAAAGCCTAATTGTAGCGTCTCTGCCACACGCTGCCGCAAATTCTCCTCTTCTTCCGTATACGAAGGTGTATAAAAATGCATCAGCGTATCCAGACCCACAGCGAAAGCGCTAGCCAGATGTGCATCTACAGGAACGTCAGGCTGCATACTCCCAGAGGTTCCGATACGGATAATCGACAAACTTTTCTTCACTTCCTTCTCGCGCCGCGTTTTGAGGTCGATATTCACGAGAGCATCCAACTCATTCATAACGATCTCGATGTTATCGGTCCCCATGCCCGTGGACATCACCGTGAGCGGCGTCCCTTTGAATGTTCCGGAATGAATGGCAAACTCACGCTTCGTCGTTTTAAACGTGATCGTGTCAAAGTATTGACTTACCTTCTCCACACGCTCTGGATCCCCTACCGTGAGAACAGTTGAAGCCAGATTTTCTGGCTTCAAGTTCAAATGATAGATACTACCGTCGGCATTTAGAATAAGCTCAGACGCAGGTATTATCTTGTTCATGTTGTAAACTTTTGATTTTTTCTTTGTTGGGCTTACGTTGCAACCCCAAATAAGGATTATACCCATTGCTTTTTTTAGCGTAATAGCCCGTACCGTCATAGGGTCTCTTTTCTGGATGCTCTTGGCAGCTCGTGGAGCAAGCTCCTTCTAACTCCCAGCCACAGTTTTCACAGATAGGGACGTGCACATTACAAGTAGGATTCGCACAGTTCACCATACGATCTGAAACAGTGCCGCAAACATGACAGGTGGATATTACTTTGGGATTTACCTTGTTAACATCTACAGCGAGGCGATTATCAAAGACATAACATTTGCCTTCGAAATCCTCTCCCCCTACATCCATCCCGTACTGAATGATCCCTCCATGCAGCTGATAGACATCTTCAAAGCCTTGCTCTAACAGAAAGGCTGAAGCTTTTTCACATTTTATTCCTCCCGTGCAATAGGTGAGTACCTTTTTCCCTTTCAGATGTTCTAGCTCTTTTACTTTTTCGGGAAATTCACGGAAATTATCGATGTCCAGGGTGAGCGCATTTTTAAAATGACCCAACTTATGTTCGTAATTAGAACGAACATCTAAGATTACGACGTCTTCCTGATCCTTTAGCGCCTTGAATTCTTTCGGAGCCAGATGCTTTCCTGTGCGGACATTGGGATCCAAATGGCGTAAGCTACTATGCACGATTTCCGGCTTATAGCGCACATGAATCTTACTGAAGGCATGCGCATCATGCTGCTCTACCTTAAAAATAGTAGATGCAAACCGAGGGTCTGCCTGCACATAGGCCATATACTTTTCACAATCCGACATAAGGCCCGAAACGGTCCCATTCAGTCCTTCATCGGAGATAATAATCCTGCCACGAATATTGTTTTCCACGCAGAAAAGATGATGCTCATCGCGGTACGCCTCCGCATTCTCTATTTGCGCATAACAGTAATAGAGTAAAATAGCGTAATCTTGTTTGTTTTCCATAACGCATGCCCTGATTCCAGCAGGGTGTTATTTGTGATCAACTAAACCGTTACTATATAATTCTTTGCACTAAATTCTGACGAATAGCATCAAGCCTTCACCGGTACGGCAGGATTACCGAACACGGTCTGCCCGGCTTTAACATCTGAGATTACTACAGATCCGGCGCCCACGCGCGCACCTTTTCCGATCGTGACTCCTGAAACTACGATGACACCCGAGCCGATAAAAGCATCCTCTTCTATGCGGACACCTGCATTAATCAGCGCACCGACACCTACCTGAACGTAATCCCCGATCACACAAGCATGTTCGACTACGACACGACTGTGGAGCATGCAGTGGCTTCCAAGCTCAGCTCCCTGACCGATCAGCACTCCAGCATTTATGAAATTCCCATGGCCGATCGCTGCATCCGGAGCGATAAGCGCCGCAGGATGAATCGCATTCACAGGCTGCATTTTTCGTTTTTCATGAAGCATCTTCACTAAAAACTTACGGTACTTTAGATCGTCTACCGCCACGAAAGCCTCACATTTCTTACCTATCAGTTTTAAAAAGCCATCATCTTCGGTATGACCCAAAACAGAAACCTCACCTATTTCCAACCCATGCTGTGACGTATCCTCTTCCAGAAAGCCATAGACGACGATGTTATTTTGCGTAAAAATAGATAAGGCGGGACGAGCGATACCGCTGGCCCCTAATATAATCACAGGTTTTTCCATAGTGCTTTTTAAAAGATTACAAAGATACAGCTTTCTCCTTTAGTGTACAAAATACCGCTAAATCACGCTACACGTACAGCACTATGCCTATACAAAGAAAGGGTAGCATTCACCCTCTAGACAAAAACAGGTACCAAACGATAAACACATTACATCATACGCACCTTTGGCAAAGGACCCTTTGGCCGAAGCGCCGCCTGCCCAATTTTACACTGCAGGCAGCCCTTTGCACTACAAAAATGCTGATAAAGTCCCATTACACCCTGTGCATCGAAAGCACTAGAAAGCGGAAATCCTGCCTCCGTATAGATACGTGTCACCTTATTTCGCTCCGCTGGATACTGCATGAGCAGGTCGATCGCACGTTCACGATATCCATCCTGCTGCATGTACCGCGCATACGCGAACCAAAGCGGCACGCGAATATTCAGACTTAGGCGCTCTAAACTATCCCTACTCAAACCAGCAACGCCCTTCTTATCACTTTGGCGACCAAGATCAAAATGTGTATGCCAATAGCCTGGAACTTGATTCACACCAGCAGCTAAATGCGCAAGAAAAACCTCCTCCGCCTGATTGATCCCGTCCCATATGTTCGGCAGGGAAAGCAAATAGGCGATCGCCTGCGCCAGCCTCCTGCCAGGAAAATTCGGAGGGCGTACCCCTTTTCTGCGCCACAATATGGAAGGATGCATATACCGCAAACGATGCTTCTTCGCCAAGTACAAGTATTCCTCTTGAAGCGATCGGACGTAGCTATCTGCGGCATGTCCCGCTAAGGGCAAAAGCCCGGCACTGCCGAAGTAAAGCGCATAAATGCTAAGCATGCGACTACCTCCTAAACGGCGTACATCTGCTAAAGAAACAATCTGTGCTAACTCCAGCATGGGCAGCTGGTTGAGCTTGAAACCAAAACAATAAAAAAGCCACCAGTAGCTCACCAGCTCCCAGTCTCCTTTACTGCGCTCTAAAAGCGCCAATATAAAGTCAACCTTAGACAGGTAGCGCTCATGCAGCGCCACCTCCATGGCCGAATACAAGACAATTTCAGAAAGCTGAGGTAAAAACTCCTGACACAACAAAAAACCATCCTGCCGTTTGAAGGTCTCATATTTTTCTATCACCTCAGGTTTAACCCTATCTTTTAGGATAAGCGTGGGTAGCGCTGTGCCATTCGATCGAACAACCTGTCGGTCCTCCTCCCAGACTACGTGCAGCACGACCTGTTCATACCGCGCATCTCCCTGATGTCCATGCCGGTACCAATCCGAGGAACGCGTATGAATTTCTATATGTCCCACGACCAAAAGACCATCGATCAGCACGTGCGCCTCTAAAAAATCAGGACCATCGTGCTGATTATAAAAACCCACACGCTGCACCTGAAGCGTCTGACCGTCGACCAGACGTAGGCCCTCAGTATGAAAATACAAAAAACGCCAAACAAAATGTAAAAAATCTTCCTTAAACAACATAAACCTTTTGATAAAAATAAAATACTCCGAAAAGTTCGTTTAATTCCATGGAGAGAGTCGGGAAAAAAGCGCTTATTCCTAATTTTTTATTACTTTGCAGTAGAAAAACACCTGCCCAGCCTCTTTATTCATTTAAGTACCTAACTGATGACGCTACACCCTCGACCGACCGCCATAGTTAGCTTGTTTTTATTCCTGCTCCTGCAAGCTTTTCAGGGCCTTTGTGCCACCGAGGCACCAGACGACGACCCTACCTCAACTCTGGACAGTTTACTCCTACTCCTAAAAGCCCCCCTAGTAGATAGCGTCCGAGAAGACGTTCACTTGGCCATTTTTTTTGAGCTGGCTTTTCAAGATAACACACGTGCCCTCGCCCATCTGGATACCTGTATTTTACTGGCAGAAAAGGAAAATTCTAATCGTTCCCTCGGCCGTTTTTATAACAATCAAGGCGTCATCCATAATGTGAGTGGACGCATGGAGCAGGCACTAAAAAGCTTTATGAAAGCACTGGAATATACCGAATTAGCGAATGATACGGAAAACCATATAAATATTTTGGGGAACCTGTCGAGTATCCATCTGTATAAAAATCAGCTCAATCGCGCCCGCTACTACAACCAAAAAGTATTCGAGCTTATCGATAAAGATGTCGATGCCGATGTGTATATGAAAACCCTAAACAACCTCGCCATCATCGCTAAAAAAGAAGGGGATTTTGAGGACGCCTTTCAAGCCTACACGGAAATTATAGACCTTGCGAAAAAAAACGGCAACACAAGATCGGAGGCGAATGCGCTGAACAACCTCGCCATCTGGTACCTGGATAGCGGAGAACCCGAGACCGCGCTGAAACTCCTGGAGGAAGCCCTACCGCTTAACTTGGCCATAGATGACCGCATTCAGCAGTTACTGAATCACCTGAATATGGGACGTGTTTTCTTGGAATTGCAGCGTCCCGAGGAGGCGCTGGCGCAAAGTATACTGGCCATTGACATCGCCGAAGACGAAGGATATAAAGAGGAAGAAGCACTGGCCTACAAGCTGTCCGCAGATGCCCTACAGGCACTGGAGCGCTTTTCGGAGGCTTTTCTCGCCCTGCAGACCTATACCGAGCGTATCTTAACATATAAAAAGGAAATATACGATTCTGAACTGATGGAACTACAGGAGACTTTTGATTTCGAAAGACAAGAGCAAGACATCAGCTATTTAAAAGAAAAAGAAAGCTTACAGACGGCACTGCTCGACAAAAGACAGAATCAAATCTACCTATTTATTGCGCTCCTTCTACTCACTATCACCGTGCTGGCCATCGTATACTACCTTTTCGCGGAGAAGAAAAAGGTGGCGCAACTTCTCGAAGTAAAAAATAAAAAAATCGAGACCCTGATTCGCGAACTCCATCATCGGGTAAAAAACAACTTGCAGATCGTCAGTTCTCTTCTAAACTTGCAGTATCAGCGTACCGCCGACCCCAGCACGAAGGAAGCCATCCGAGAGGGCCAAAGCCGCCTAGAGGCCATGACACTCATCCATAAAAACCTCTACATGCATGAGGATTTTTCGGGGATTAATATGAAAGATTACCTGGATTTTCTCACCAAAAGTCTCGCGATCTCCTACGGCTTTCCTGTCGAAGCTGTACATACGCGCGTGGAACTAAAAGAACCGATGTTTAATCTCGACCAAGCGATCCCCTTAGGGCTTATCGTAAATGAACTCGCTTCTAACGCGTTTAAATATGCCTTTGATGGGCTCCCTGTAGACACAGTACGCTTGGAGCTGGAGCTGCTCGAAACAGAAAATAAAAAGGTAGCCTTGCATATTAAAGATAATGGTAAAGGGTTACCTGCCAACCTGATTCCGGAGCAGAGCAGTTCGTTCGGGCTTCGACTCGTAAATACCTTAAGCAGACAGCTCGATAGCACCCTTACCCTCACCCGGGATAGAGGAACTTCTTACCAGTTAGAATTTGATCGTAAATGATGAACGGAATAAAAATTCTTATCATAGAAGACGAGCTACTCGTCGCGATGGACTTAGAAGAAACCCTCCTGCGCTTAAACTACCAGGTAGTGGGTACTGCACACACAGTGGCCTTGGCTAAAAAGCTGCTAACCGAGAAACGTCCCGACTTGGTCCTGTGCGATGTAAACTTAAACGATTCTATCGATGGGATTACCTTGATGGCTGAGCTACGTAAGCAGCACACCTTTATCGTCATCTTTTTAACGGCATTTCATGATAACGCTACCCTGGCACGCGCTATGGAAGTGGGTTTAAGTAATTACATCGTTAAACCCTTTCAGGAGGCACAGCTTCGCGTAACGCTTCAGATGGCTATCGAGCAGCACAGGCCGAAAGAGCAGGCCCTACGCCAACTGCTTTCCCCGAAAGAGATTCAGGTACTTGAGCTCCTGTACAGAGGAAAAAACCCACAAGAAATCGCAGATGAGCTGAATAATAGCTACCAAACGATCGCTACCCACACAAAAAATCTTCGTAGAAAGCTGCAGGCAAAAAGCAGCTTGGACCTCGTCGCTTTGGTCGCTAAAAATCGATGGTTTGAGCCCTAGAATAGTTGCGAAGCAAAGAAAAAGAGCCCTGGGGAACATTTTTTTCTCTCTGGCGTTAAACCTATAACTCGTTAGGGGTGGCCATGGTCTTGGCCTGAGAAATACCCTCGAACCTGATCTGTATCATAACAGCGTAGGAAAACGAAGCTAGCTCCCTTCACAGGGAAAAAAGCCACTTTGTGCCCCCGCGCAAAGTGGCTTTTTTGTTTTACTATTTCTTATCTTATGAACGAATACAACTATGTTGAAAGGAATTTACGTCATCACAGACGAAGTACTAACGCCTAAATCTAGCCTTCGGGCGCAAGTAGAGGAATCCTTGGAGGCAGGCGCTACCGTGGTCCAGCTACGTGATAAAAGCAGCACCGATGCAGAACTACGAGCAGTAGCGGAAGACCTGCAGGAGCTTTGCCGCAGGCATCAGGCCACCTTTATCATAAACGACCGGGTGGAGCTGGCGCAAAAAATAGGCGCGGATGGCGTGCATATCGGTTACCATGACCTTTCTATCCGAGAAGCTCGCGCCCTATTAGGCCCCGATAAAATCATCGGCATCTCCTGCTATGGCGACCTAGACCGTGCTGAGAAAGGCATCGAAGCCGGTGCAGACTATGTTGCCTTCGGGGCATTTTTTCCCTCTCCTACAAAACCTAAGGCGGATGTGGTCGACAAGTCCATCATCGCGGAAGCCAAAAAACGCTTTCAGGTGCCCGTCTGTGTGATCGGAGGTATCACCAAGGAAAATATCACCGAACTGGCCCCCTTTGGAGCGGACCTATATGCCACTGTCAGCGCCGTTTTTGGGGCCCATTCCATCACTGACGCGATCTACGAACTAAAATCTAAAACCCATCTATAACATGCAAATTTCCTTAGCCATCGAATGGTTCTTAAACCCGGATCACCTCCCCCTGCTGGTCGCCGACCAAAAAGGTTTTTTCCAAGAAGCGGGTGTCAGCAACTTTAACCTAATCGTTCCTGAAGCGCACTATGACGGACTGGAAGAGCTGATCCAGGGCAAGATCCAATTTGCCACCAATGAGCCCTTACACTTAATAGAGCAGTACGATGACGCGTTCTTGTCCCTGGGCACCTATTTCCAAACCAAGGGGGGAGTTATCATGAAAGCGGCCTCGTTAGATGCTTTGCGCATGGGCGAAAAAATTCGCGTCGCCACACCTGTGTCAAATGAAAAAACCAACCGTATCGGCCTAGAGATCATCCAGCGCTATGCGGCGAAGGAGGGCATTCATGTAGGAGCTGAGCAGGTAGCCTTCATCGCAAAGGATTTCTACCTCATCCAGCACATGGAGGACGGTTTCGATGCAGGATGGCTGTATTTTTATAATTTTGAAGGCGTGGAAGCCAAGCACAAAGGGCTCGACGTGGTCTTCATGGACTGTGACACCGCCGGGTTCGCAAATTTCTGTGGCCTAGACCTTTTTACTTCCAAAACCTTCTATAAAGAGCAGCCCGAGCTCGTGCACGGCTTCGTGGACGCTGTAAAAAAAGCCATCCGCTGGATCCACGATAACCCTAAGGAAGCGGCCACTATTTACTACGCCTACATGCAAGAAGAACCAAGTGCTCTAACAGACGATATTTTAGTGCACACCGCACGCTGCTTCGACCCAGAGTTCGCGAGCAGCTTCGAAAAAGAACTCCCCATTCTGCATTTCTTTAACGAAATCGGCATCACAAACTTAGAAGAATCCCGTTTTAAAACCGCCTTTTTAGCATGAAGTACACCTATGTCGCGGGCCTCCGCACCCGCACCCCCTTAGTAGAAGCGATCACCAATTATGTCACAGTGACGGACTGTGCCAACATTATTTTAGCTGCGGGAGGCTCTCCGGCCATGTGTGAATCCGCCGAAGAGGCCTATGCCTTTACAAAGCTGGCGGCAGCTGCTTACATTAACATTGGCACCCTCACCCGAGAGCAGGAAGAGGCGATGCTTTTGAGTACGCGTGCCGCAAAGGAAATGGACATCCCGGTGGTTTTGGACCCTGTAGGCTGCGCTGCCATTCCGCGTCGCAAGCCTTTTATCGATCGCTTGCGCACGGAAGGTGTAGTGAGCGTCGTGAAAGGAAATATGGGAGAAATAAATAGCTTGGCAGGTGTAGCGGCGCAGGTTCGGGGAGTAGACGCCCTTGATGATGGCCAAGACGGAACGGAAACGTGTATGCGGCTTGCCCGCGACTGGGGCTGTATCGTGGTAGCCACCGGTAAAGTGGACATCATCACCGATGGCATCCGTGTGGCGTATGTTCATAATGGACATGAGGTGATGACGCGGATAACAGGTGCCGGTTGCATGCTGGGAGCGCTATTGACCGCCTTTTGTGGGGCACATCCCGAGAAGCTATTTGAAGCCTGCACGATGGGCACGCTGCTTATGGGGGTGGCTGGAGATCAGGCTGCCGCCAAAGAAAATGGTCACCTCCCTGGCACCTTCCGTGCGGGCTTGATGGATGCCATCTATTCCACAGATGATAAAAAGTTACAGGAATTGGGGCGCTTAACATTTGGTGCTGCTAATTAAATCAGACAGGTAAAGGTAAAGCCTAACCATGGGCTCGTGTAAGCGAACACCCCTACCTATATGGGCGGCCACCCTATATGAAATTGTATATGCCCGGAAACCCGGCCGACCGAAATATATCAAATTGTATATGCCCGATAATAAGGGCGACAGCGATATATGAAATTGTATATGCCCGGAAATACGGGTGGCCGCCATATATGAAATTGTATATGCCCGAAAATCAGGGCGACCGCAATATATGAAATTGTATATGCCCGATAATACGGGCGACCGCTAGGGTCGCCCCTACCGGATACCCATTTCGACGATTGTCCATTTCGACGAATACCCATACCCACGATTACCCATTTCGACGGATACCCATTTCGACGGATACCCATTTCGACGGTTACCCGTTTCGACGAATACCCAAACCCACATGCATACAAAACCCACAATACATTAATATTCCAAAAAAAAACGAACCAACATTTTTCGATTATCGCGGTAAATGAAATGGTTTATCCCAATTGTATATGCCCAATAATCAGGGCGACCGCAATATATGAAATTGTATATGCCCGAAAATCAGGGCGACCGCAAGGGTCGCCCCTACCGATTACCCATTTCGACGATTGTCCTAATCCCCGAACACACCGTGATCAACAGATCTACAGAAATCCACCAAATTTCCGAATCCATAAAAAGAAACCAAACGATCATAATCGAACATTAAAAAGAAAGAAAAC
>NZ_JBSZCV010000009.1:0-189590 GCF_054166705.1 Nitritalea sp. | reverse complement strand
TTACAGAAAGGTACAACTACCCCCTTAAATTTCCAAGTTGTCTAACGGACTTTTTATTTGTCCAAAACCTCTCGTTGTAATATGAGTATAAATTTGAGTCGTTTTCGGGCTTTCATGCCCTAGTAATTCCTGAATGTACCGTAAATCTGTCCCTTGCTCCAGTATATGAATAGCAAAGGAATGGCGTAAGATATGGACAGTTACTTTTTTCTTAATCCTGACTTTTTCAACAGCTGCTTTCAAAATAGTTTGAACACTCCTTCTTCCATATTTCACAGGTTTTTCTAACGTACTCCCAAATCCTTCAAATAAAAAATAATAGGGTCTTACTTCTCTGATATAATTCCTCAAAACCTCCAATGTCCTATCAGAAAGTAATGTGTATCTATCCTTTTTCCTACACCACTTTTTACCCTAATTTGCATTCGCCTAGAATCAATATCCTTAATTTTTAATTGAATCAATTTGCCTAATCTTAAGCCAGCTGAATAAATGATCAGGAGAATTGCCTTATGTTTTAAATTAGTCCTTGCTTTTAAAACAGCTGTCAATGAAAACAATAGGGGGTTTGTGTTTTTTCTGTAAGTCCTACTTAATTTTTCAACTTCATGTGCACTATTTTTACGCTGCGAAAATATTTTAAGTATTTGCGCTGAGTTAGGGCCTATTTTTAAGGCAAAATGATGAAAGCCCTGGGAATGAAGCATTTGCAACATAACCGCTATGAACTTACTTTTTTGTATTGATTTATGAATTTCAGCTAATCCAATAAATGGGTTCTCCCCAATATAGGAAAGCCATTTTTGCCGTGCTTCTGGACTTAGTTGCAGTTGCCCCTCCGGGAGAGAACAAAAAAACCTCACTCCAAACAGAGAGCACAAAAATACCTTACTCCAAACAGAGAGCACAAAAAAATCTTACTCCAAACAGCCTGCTTTTTCTGTTCCCAAACAAAAGCTCTCCCCAGCGGGGAGAGCACAAAAAAAAGCCGACTGAAACAGCCGGCTTTTTCAATTATGGTAAAGCGATTTAGAGTACTGTAGTAAGTGCTTCGTTCATGTTTCTTACGGCAGCAGCACTTTTCGCGAAAAGGGCTTTCTCCTCCTCGTTTAGATCCAAAGCCAAAATCTCCTCTACGCCACCTTTTCCAATGATACAAGGAACGCCGATACAAATGTCAGACTCCCCGTATTCACCGTCCAAGTATACCGAACAAGGAATTATGCGCTTCTGGTCGTTTAAAATGCTGTCTACCAAATAAGCCACTGAAGCTCCCGGAGCATACCATGCAGAGGTTCCGAGTAATTTCGTGAGGGTAGCTCCCCCCACCATCGTATCTGCCGCCACCTTCTCTAAAGCAGCCGCATCTAAAAAGTCTGATACAGGAAGACCATTATACGTAGCCAGACGTGTTAAAGGAATCATCGTCGTATCACCATGACCACCGATTACCATGCCATGAATATCATTCTGAGGCTTGTCTAAAGCCTGGGACAAATACGTCTTGAATCGAGAACTATCTAAAGCTCCACCCATACCGATGATGCGCTCCTTCGGAAGACCTGTAGCCTTTAAGGTCAAATATGTCATCGTATCCATCGGATTCGACACGATCACGAAAATCGCGTCTGGAGAATGTGCGATGATGCTCTCAGCTACCGTTTTTACAATGCCGGCGTTTATGCCGATAAGCTCTTCACGCGTCATGCCTGGCTTACGTGGAACGCCAGAAGTGATGACCACCACATCGGAGCCAGCCGTTACGCTGTAATCATTCGTGCTCCCGACCACTTTCGTGTTAAACCCTAAGGTCGTCTGGGTCTGCATGATGTCCAGCGCCTTGCCTTCGGCAAAACCCTCTTTGATGTCCACTAATACAACTTCACTGGCAATTCTCTTGTAAGCGATCGCGTCCGCACATGTGGCGCCCACGTTACCGGCTCCGACAATTGTAACTTTAGTCATGATTATAGATTTATTGTTTTTCGATACTTTATTTAAAAGTTCTGCTAATATAAGCCACAAAGCGTTTTAAATGAAACAAACCAAGGGCTTCTTTCGGCTTCTTTCATGGTTAAATGCTATAGTTGACCGAAAACGGCAGCGTTTCTTTTAAGCTGTCACAGATACCAATAAATCTGCATAAAGGTTTATAGGGCTGATTATCAGTTGAGTATATTTAACTTTTTCCCGATACCCAGGTTCAGACCGAAGTGTATGTCGGCATGGTTCTGTCTGCCTAGGGCGCTGCTAAGCCCGGAGCTGGTGCCGATGAAGAAGCCTCCCAAGCGCAATCCTGCACCCGCTGCAAAACCATAGACCTCATAAACCCCTGTAGGGAAATAGACCTCGAAAGGCCCAAAAAAGAGGCTGGGTGTCAGCACAAACAGGTCTTGACCGACGATCTGTCCAGCAGGATTATTGGCCTGCAAGCGCTTCTGGAAATAAGCGCCTACCTGCAAAAAGGGGAGGGGCTGAAAATCCCCATAGAGTGCCAAGGTCGTGGGCAGCGGTATGCGTAACTCGGAGCGTTGATCCCGGAGGCTAACAAAACCACTCGCCAAAAGCTGGCTTTCGATTTCCTCAAAGGTGCCGGAAAGGGCACTGAGGTTCAGCGCTTCTCCTGCGGGGACATTCAGGGCATAAGAGGACTCTAGGGCATCGTCAAAAAGCAAGGCTCCCATATTGCGCAGCGCCGCACCCACCTGTACGTGCCCTACTGCCGTGTTTTTTAACAAATAAGTAGCACCAATATCCAAACCTAGGGATACCCGGCCCTGCACATCAAAATTTTCTGACCCATCGAGGTCAGCGCCCCGTGAATAGGCTAGACGGACGGAGCCTGACGCATCTCGCATGAGTAAATCGCCATTTTCCTCGAAAAGAGTGGCGTTTAAATTGCGAACCTCCGCCTCCGCAAAGGCCACGGGGGCATAAAAGTGAATGCTGGCACCGATGCTCAATCGGCTGTTTTCATCTTCGATCAGTGCGCCTCCCACATGGGCCGAAAGCTGGGCATACGAAAAGAAGTTAGCCCGCTGCGGAGGGCCTCCCTGTATACGGGTGCTCGTAAAGTCAGGGCTGTCAAACTGTGCAAGGGCAGTACCTAGATTGGGATTGATGTTAGCGAAATCCCCTCCAAAATGAATTTGAGAGCTTAGGCCTACACCGATTTTTCCAGCGCGCACAGCGATGGAGGGCCCCAGAATATGGCCATTTATTCGAAAATCCAAGGGATCCACGCGGGAAGTCAGGCTTTCTTCTAGCCCATTTCCAAAATTATCAATATTCAAAACGAAATCTTCGATGTTTCCGCCAGCACCTACATTCATCTGAACCAGGTTTAGCTCCACCGTACGGTGCAGAGAAGTGATTTCAGCAGGATTCATCAAGATACTTGAAAAGCCTCTTCGGACGCCCGTTGCCGGACCAGGATAAAACTGTTGTGCCTGCAAAGGACCCACCAGGGCAAGAGCAGCAAGTGATAGAAGGGTACGGAAATGTTTCATGAGCTGAAGATAAGAGAATTTTTTGAAAAATCGACAGCCTCCTTCGAAAGGGGCATAGCGCCATTTCTGTAAACTATGTGGTTCATATGAAAAATAAAGCGTATGTTTTCGCAGAAAAAACAGTAAAAGATGAAGAGAAGTATACGCCGCACTTTGCCCCTAATCGGGTGGCTCCTTTTAGGATTTTTGGCCGGAGGCCAAAAGCTCCTCGCCCAGCAGGCTTCCATCGATCAGGCCTATGTCGATGCCATCCGGGCTCATACCACCGACGAACGCTTTTTACCTCAGTCGCTGCTCTCCTTGCCTCAGCACCCTACCGTGCCCTCTCCGCTGGAGCATTTCGGGCATATCATCGGCAGCCCGGGCGAGCTTCACCGCCTGCAAGAAATCTATGGCTATTACGAGGCCCTGGCGGCAGCTTCGCCACATGTGCAGCTGCAGGATATGGGCGAAACGGAGGAGGGACGCCGGTTTCTGCTCGTGGTCATCGGCGATGCCGCTACCTTGGAGCGCTTGCCTCATTATAAACAGCAGCTGGCAAAGCTAGCGGATCCACGCAGCTTTCCTGCTGAACAACTGCCCGCAGTGCTGGACGACAGCAAGCTGGTCTACTACGTAAATGGCGGCATGCATGCCACGGAAACAGGCTCTCCGGAGATGCTCATGGAGCTGGCCTACCGCCTGGCCATCGACGACGCACCGGATATCAAGCAAATTCGAGAAGGCATCATCACCGTTATCAATCCGGTTTCAGAGCCAGACGGGCTGGAAAAACAGGTAGAATGGTACCATCGCTACACCAAGCAGCGGGAGGTCTACGATGATGGTTTTCCGCGCTCGCCACCTTACTGGGGCAAGTATGTGTTCCATGATAATAACCGCGACGGCTTGCAGATCTCCCAGCGCATCACCCAGTCAATTTTCCAGGGCTTCTTCGAGTTTCACCCCCCGGTGATGCTGGATCTTCATGAATCCGTTCCTTTATTGTATGTGTCCACGGGCACAGGACCCTATAATGACTATGTCGACCCGATTACAGTGGGCGAGTGGCAGGTGATGGCGAACCATGACATCGCTACCGTGGCGGGCCAGGGCATGCCCGGCGCCTGGCACTGGGGCTTTTATGATGGCTGGTACCCGGGCTATGGGATTTGGGTGGCGAACAACCATAACGCTACGGGCCGCTTTTATGAAACCTATGGCAATGCAGGCGCGAATACCTATTTGCGGGATCTTTCCAGCAGCCGCTATGCGGGAGATCCGGCCACCTCAAAGGAGTGGTACCGACCCGATCCCCCGACGCAGGAGCTGTACTGGTCTTTCCGAAATAACATCAACTACACCATGGTGGGCGTACTGGCTTCCTTGCATTATGGCGCTACGAATGCCCGGCAGCTCTTGCATAATTTTTACAAAAAGGGCCTGAATAGCCTAGAAAAAGGCCGGAAAGAAGGACCACGCGCTTTCCGCATCGCCAAGGAGCAGCGGGATCCGGCCATGGCAGCTTATCTGGCAGCGCAGCTGCAAAAGCAGGGCATCGAAGTGCATGAAAATGCCTCGGACTATGTTTTGCTCAGCGAGCAGCCCTACCGTAACCTGCTTGTGTCGCTGCTTACCCCACAGGCCTACCCGAAGGAAGCTAAATTTCCGCCCTATGATGCCATCGCCTGGACACTGCCCCTGCTGTATGGGGTAGAGGTGGAGGCCCTGGAGGAGTGGGAGAGCGGCACGCAAGGTTTGCAGCGCTGCACCGAGCCCATACGCTATGCCGCCACAGTGGAGGGCTCCGGACGCAGCTACCTCATCGCACACCAAGGCCAACAAAACCTCCTGGGCCTGCTCTATGCCGCCCGCGAGCAGCATAAAAATGCCCGCTTTCATCAGTTGACCCAAGCCCTAGACATTGCCGGACAGAATTATCCTGCTGGCAGTCTGTGGATTGAAAATGTACCCGCGGCCAGCATGGAAAACTTGGCCAGCCGCTGGGAACTCGACGTCCGCGCAGGGGATTTTGCGCCGGAGGCGGCCCTACGGAAACCTGTGCAGCTACCCCGCGTGGCCATCTACCATACTTGGTTCAACACCCAAGATGAGGGCTGGTCCCGATTTACGCTCGAGCAGCGCGGGATTCCCTTCGTGAATATCGATAAGGATGATCTCCGAAAGGGAGGGCTGAAGGAGCGCTTCGATGTCATTTTAATGCCCCGCGTACGGGGGAATGCCAGCACCTTCATCCATGGGGTGGACAAGCGTTTCGGACCTCTTCCTTACACGGCTACGAAGGAATTTCCCTCGCATGGCTTTCCTGCCTCCACACCCGATATGACAGGAGGGCCTGGCTTCCAGGGGATGGAAGCCCTTATGCAGTTCGTGGAGCGCGGCGGGCTGCTGATCAGCCTGGATAACATGACAGGAATCCTCTTGGAGGCTGGCTTCTTTCCGGATCATCAGGCCGTGGATGCGGGGGGCTTGTTCCACCCGGGCTCGCTCGTGCAAGCGATGGTGCGCGCGGATGCACATCCCTTATTTAATGGCTATGGAGAGTATCCGCACCTTTTCCGCGGAAATGCGCCACTGATGAAGCCGACCAAGTATAAGCGAGAGCAGGTGCTGCTGCAGTACGGAACTCAGCCTCTGAAGGAGGAGCTGCCTTACGAAGGGGAAATTTGGGGTGCTGCAGCTATGGTGGGCTACGAAAAAGCGCAGCCGAAAATCGGCGAAAAGCTGCCCTATGTGCTCTCTGGTATGGTGCGTAATGAAGATAAAATCATCGGCCACAGCGCGGTGAGCCTGAGCCCGATGGGCAAAGGTCGGGTACTAGGCTTTACCTTCGATCCGCTGCATCGCCACTTGAATCAGCATGATGCCGGCTTGGTTTGGAATGCGCTTTTGCACTGGGATTCCTTGTAAAATGGATGCTGAGCACGTATCTTAGGCTAATAAAAGGCCGGAGGCCAGAGGGCTTCCGGCCTTATCGATTTGGGGTAGCGTATGCATGCAGTGAATAGGGAAGTCAGCAAATGGAGGAAGGGCCAAAAAGACTGCGGGTTGGCCTGGAGCGGCCTGTTTGCCCGGTTTATTGTCTTTTTTTTCGGCTTAGGCCTAGGGATGCCTGTGCTGCTCGCGCAGCAAAACACCAGCATGCGCCAGGCGCCTGTTGGCAAAGACGCAAAAGCGCGCACCTACACCCTCTTTCAGCGGAGCGTTTCCCCTTTGCCTTTGCCGAAGGCGATCCCTGAGCTGCGCTTCTTGCAGCCTCCTTCTACGCCCAAAGGGCAAATTTTAGCCGCCGATGGGGGTGCCCTTTCTTTGGTCTGGCCGCAGTATGTGGAGGAAAAATTTCAGCTCCTTTGGCAGTATGCTCCCCGCCCCGAAAAGGACATGCCCCCTTGGCGCTGGGAAATACGCCGTTTACTTATCGAAGAGGCGCCCGCACAAGCGGGCCATGCGCAGGGTGAACTGCGACTGGAGGCTGTCTTTTATGCGCTCGATGGCTATGCGCGGCCTGACACGCTTTTCACTTTTTCGAATACGCTAAGCTATACACGGCCCTTATCCCGCATTTCCTATGTGGATGGCCTATTTTACCGTGCCCTCAGCGGCATGCGCGACTATACGGAGCGCTGGTTGGCCGCGGAGCAGGGGAGGCATCCGGCGCTGGCACGTGGTATCCGTGTTAGACCCTACATCGAGGAGGGAGGTACGGCCTCTGACACCGTTTTTTATGCCAGTGGAAGGACACTCAGCTGGTCAGACTTTCGAGGGCGGATGACCACGGGATCGCGCTTTAATGCCAGCATATTCACCACTTTAGCCATGGACTTTACCGCAAGCATGGAAAAGGGCTTTTTGGAGGTTCCCGTGCGGATTCGGGCGTTTATGCTGCCCAGAGACAGTTGGGTGCGGCCTGGGGGCCAAAGTGCCTATGCACTTAACCATGAGCAGCGCCATTTCGATATGGTGCAGATAGTCAGCCTACTGCTGAAGGGGTGGTTGGAGGGTTTTGTCTGGTCTCGGGATGACTTCGAGGGACAGCTGAATCAAGCCTTTATGCGCGCGTATCGGCTGATGAATCGCCTGCAGGAGGCCTACGATGCCGACACCTCTCATGGGCAACGAAAAGAACGGCAGGCGCTTTGGGATAGGGCGCTGGATCTAGGCTTGGAAGGGGACTTCCAAACCTTGGAAGGGCTTTTTGGACAGCCTCTGGCATTCGAACGTTTACCTCCCTGAGCACATAAACAATCCAAGGTATTTTAGGGTTTAATGGACAAGAGCTTTAACCTAAAACTGCAACACTATGCCTTTTTACACGCTATACTTCCATCAGGGTACCAAGCAGGTAATCGAAGCGGATGACCGAAATGATTTGATTTTAAAATGTCAGACGGTAGGGATTCGGTTTCAGCAAGAGGTGAAAGAGGTACACTGGACAGATCGGACCCTGCACATGATGGAGAATGTCACCACGGGCGAAATTCGGCGCGACATTTCCACTGCCGATATAAATCCACACGGCTACAGGCGCTGAAAAAAGTGATCCTGACCTTTATTACATGATCTCCTAGGCTATGAATTCCTTTTGGAGGATAACCATTGCTGCGCGTATTGGAGACCGATTCATGCGCGAAGCTAATAATCTCTGTAGAAGCGTAGCAGAATACCCACACGAAAGTCGGGCTGACCGGAAAAGTCACGCATTTGCCAACCATCCAAAACGATGGCTTCCTGAATCACGCCCTGTCGCTCTGCTGTATCTCCGAATCGAGATCGGTTACGGCTTATCGCAAAGGTATTAAAGGCTGCGATGATGCTGACATGCTCCGTCAAATGCACGGCAGCTCCAATTTCTAGATGTGCAGTAAAAAAGATTTCACGCAGGCTGTTTTCTTGTAGTAGAGAAGCAGGAGCCTCTGAATTTCGTCGCCACTGTGTTACGAGGCCCGTGCCCTGTTCTAAAGTACCCACCGCACCAAAAAACAAATCAAAACTAGCGTCTAGCGGAAAGTAGTAATAGAGATTTGGACTCAAGCCCAAAAAGGTATTTTGGTACGAAAGTAACATTTCCTGTCGGTCTTCCTGTTCGCTGTAAAAGCGCACGCTGGCACCGAATCCTGCGTAAAAATTCTCAAAAAGCTTGCGATGAAATTTCATGCGGATTTCATGGCTCTGCATGGAGGTGAAATTTTCGAAAACACGTGGCATATACAGCGGACGTGTTTGGGAGTAGTCAAAGGTGACCAAGGCCATATCCGTAGTACCCTGGGCAGCGAGTCTGCCAGAGAGTCCAAAGGAGATGAGTAGGTACATAAAAAAGAGCAAGGTACTACGGAGGGCGAAACCGTAGCTACCTAAAAATGCTGTCATGACTTCTATTCTTTCTACCGCAAATTTACGTAAAGAATTGATAAGCCGATTATCTGTTCAATTTATTTTTCAAATAGTCCTATGCTACCGCCCACCCAGTCTTTGTCTTTATTAAACTTCACGCCGATCATTTCGCCCCGACTTAAGCGTACCAAATTAGCGACGGGAGTGGCCTGACTTTGGCCCGCGGGCCAAAGAAACAGCATGCGCACTTCCGCCTTCACCTGTCCTTCTAGGGCCTGAATGAGGGGTTTATACTGCACCTTTTTCTGCAAGATATAATGTTCAGGGTCCTCCACTTCGGCAATAGCCTCAGGGGTGACATGGAAGACCACACCTGCACCGCTGAAGGAGAAGAGAGGCTTTAAGACATAGTTTTCCAAATCCTTCGGTAGCAATTTTACCTCACTCAGCCGCTGCGTTTCGATAAAATAAGGTCCTTTCAGGTCGGGAAGCAGGTACTTGCTCACGCGAAAAAACCAGTTGGGATGGCCTACCCAGTAAACATCCAGCTCTTCCTCGAAAGAGAAGGAGAGGTGCAGGTCCTTCCTTTGGCTCAGCTCATCGAAAATAACCCGATTATAAATGCGTTTGATGCGCTGTAGCTCCCCCCCTGTGGTTTTGTAAAAGAGTTGTTTCCCAACTTTGATCACCTCTGTCACGCAGCAGATCTGTATACCGAGATCACGGGCGCAGTAGTAGAAATCGATTTTGGTGTTTTGTTTCTCGGGCTCTATTTCGAGTAGGACAACCTCTTCCGCTGCCGCATCACCCAGGATGGTTTGGCGCAGGAGGGCCTGATAGCTTTCAGGCTCCAATCCACTCAGAAAAGGGGTATAGGCCGAAAGGAAGGGGTATGTTTGAAGATACTTTTGATAGAGGTGGTACTGAAAATTGAAGATGGAGGGAAACCCCTGGGCTTCGATCAACTTAGGCACCAGCCTTCCCTGCTCCTCACAGAGGCCAAAGTCGATGGCTAAAAACTCGGGGTGTGGATTTTCATTTGGCACTTTCGGGGCATGGGCCAGTGCACCTTCACTTTTCTCTTTAAAGTCAGGTGCTTGGATATAATTTAGAAGTTGCTGACAAGCTTCCAGCAGCATGCCTTTCATTTCAGCATCGATGAAGATCGGTGTTTCCGCCACACGAAAGGTGGGCGTATACTGAAAATCCGCATGAATGGCGGCTAATAGCTGCTGATAGCGCTCCGGAGAAAAGGAGGCATTAAACTGTGCGCGACTGCTTTCGATCATATCAGGGCTGCGTTTCGGCTAGCGGGCTAGGAGAACAGGCCGCCAGCGCTTGGGCTAAAAAGTTCGGAATCAGCGTCTCGTTGGTCTTGTAGATGGTTTTTTCATCTACGAGGTGTTCGAGCATGCTTCGGTATTTGGTTTTGCCCTTTAGGGCAATGATTTTTTCACGCACCTCGGGCTTTTTTAGGTGGTGCAAGAAGCTTTCCGGATCGGCCTCTGGATGGAACTGGGTGCCCACCATCTCAGGGGAAAAGCGCACCCCCATGATGGCACGTTCATATTCCACATGGGTACGGATTTTTTCCAGCGCGATAATGGCAGCGCCCATTTCAGTAAAGCGTTTTTTCTTGGGCTTCACCACCTGATAGTCGCGGGAATCCACTGCCCAGAAGGGATTTTCGAGCGCCTGAAATAGAGGGTCGTCTTGCCCTTCTGCTGTTTTGTGGATTGTCATCACTCCGAAGGAGGTAGCCTTTCGTTTGGTAATCTGGGCGAGCCCGAAGTGCTTGACGGCCATCTGAAAGGAATGGCAAATAAACAGGACGTAGATTTTTTCTTCGCGCTGCTGATTCGCTTCGTAAATGGCCTGGATGAAATCCCCGAAGGCTTTATCCCAGATGCCATCTCCTTCCTCCGGATTTCCGGGTCCCCCTGTAGCGACGTAGATACGGTGCTGGTCGATCTGCTGAGGGAGTTCGGCACTGCCGCGCACATCATACACCTGAAAGGCGAGCTCCTCCGAGTGGCGACCGATGATCTCTTGGATGCAGCGCATGCCTTGGTTCGGTTCTCCGGCGTATAGATCTAATATTCCTACTACTTGCATAATTTAGTTCAACTGAGGGGGCGCAATAATACGGAAAATCCCTGAAAATTACTCTTTTATGTCCTTTAAAAAGGAGTCGGTAATGAAATCTACTACACTGTTTAAGCTTCCCGTTTCCTGAAAAACGGCCAGCTGCTTATCCGCTCCGGTACCTTCTCGAAGGATGGTACGTACGTAGTCGATTTCCTTTCGGCTGCCAAGCTCATCCACGACATCGTCGATAAAGTCGAGCAGCTCGTTCATCAGTTGCTTGTACGGCACTTCCTGCTTTCGTCCGAAGTCGATCATCTGTCCTTCCGTTCCGTAGCGTGCCGCACGGAATTTATTTTCGCGAATGAGTGCGATGCGGTAGATGTTAAAGCTTGTGTTTTGGAGGTGCAGTTTGTACAGCTTGGCCACCACCGCCTGGATAAGTGCCACGATACAGATCGTTTCGTCTACTGTCAAGCACATATCGCAGATGCGAAACTCGATCGTCGGAAAGAAAGGGTGCATGCGTAGGTCCCACCAGATTTTTTTCGGATTATCGATGCAGTTAGTTTTCACGAGAGTTTCGAGGTAGCTGTCGTACGCCTGCACCGAGTCAAAATACTCGGGAAGTCCCGTTCGAGGGAATTTGGCGAAGACTTTAGCCCGAAAGGCCTTAAATCCTGTATTCCGCCCTTCCCAGAAGGGGGAATTCGTGCTCAGCGCATAGATGTGTGGCAGAAAATAACAGGCCTGGTTCATCAGCTGCATGGCGATGTCTCTGTTATCGATGCCCACATGGACATGGAGCCCGAAAATCAAATTGCCCCGGGCGGTGTCTTGCAATTCGTTTATAATGTTATGGTAGCGGGGGTCATCGGTGATGGCCTGGTCGATCCAGCGGCTGAAGGGGTGTGTCCCTGCGGCGCCGACGATGAGGCCCTGCTCGGCGGCTAGGTGGTGGATGCGGTTTCGGAGGAAGGCGACCTCCTTCCGGGCATCCTGCACCGTTTTGCAGATATTCGTTCCCACTTCCACGACAGACTGATGCATTTCTGCTTTCACCTGCTCTTTCAGGAAGATTTTCGCTCCGTCTACGATTTTGGACATATGAGACCGTAGATCCCGCGTTTCGGGATCTATGATCTGATACTCCTCTTCTACGCCTAGGGTGAAGTTAGGAAGTTTTGCCATGCTTAAAAACGTTTCGCGTCTGCTACAGCATCTTTCATAAAGGTACCCCAGGTCAAGTTGATCTTTCCGGGTTTTTGGGCTTTGGCATAGGCGATAGCCATTTTAGCGGCCTCTTCTACTACCCATTCGAAATTCTCAGCGCCTACCGAGTTGATGTCCGCATCAGGGGCTGGATTGCCAAAATCAATCGCATAAGGCACGCCGTCTTTCACTGCAAATTCCACGGTATTAAAATCATAGCCAAGCCCTTTACACAGGGCGATGGTATATTCTTTCACTTTGGCTAGCAGCTTCTTGCTGCTCGGTGGACGATCCACGACATAGCGCAGGTGATGCGGATTTCTAGGCTCGTAAGGCATGATTTTCACTGCTTTGCCGCCCAGGCAATACACCCTAAAATATTCCTCAAAAACGATTTCTTCCTGCAGCAGCATCACTAGCTGCCCCGTTTCCTGATGTTTTTCGAAAAATTCTTGTTGATTCTCCAGTCGGTACACATTTTTCCAGCCCCCTCCTGCATAGGGTTTCATGTAGGCAGGAAACTTCACATAGTCGAAAATCGCCTGCCAGTCGAGAGGCATGGCCAGGTTACGAAAAGACTTCGACGTGGTGTCGGTAGGATGCTCTGCAGAAGGGAGGATCACCGTGTTCGGGAGGGGAACTCCGAGGGTGTCAGCCAGCGCATTGTTAAAGAATTTGTCATCCGCAGACCACCAGAAGGGATTGTTGATAACAGCCGTACCGGTTAAGGCGGCATTTTTCAGATAAGCGCGGTAGAAAGGCACATCCTGACTGATACGATCGATGATGACGGCGTACTCGGTCAGTTGATTTTGGACGACCTTATCTATTTTTACCGCTTCTGCGACGATACCTTTTTCATTTTTGGCGTTTACACGATCGATAAAGGCCTGCGGGAAGGTGTCCTCCATGCCGAAAAGAATACCAATTTTTTTCATAAAAGATTAATTGAATTTAATACGAGATAAATAGTGGGGGAACATTTCTTTCCAGACGGGCCAGTCGTGCTGCCGGTCTTTTCGGACATCGAGCCAGTGGCGGATTCCCTTCGCTTCGAGGGTATCGCTAAGCTTGATGTTCGCATCGAAACAGATGTCCCAGTTCGAGGTGCCCAGCACGATGTCCATGTTCCAAAGCTCTCGATCTTGTAGGCCAGGTAAGTATTCGAGTGGAGAGTGGTAGAAAATCTGCTCATGCTGATAGCCATCCATAAAAGTGCGGATATCGAATGCGCCTGATAGCGAAAACATGTGGCTCACGTAGCCGGGATGGCGGAAGGCGAAATTCGCTGCATGGTATCCGCCGAAGCTGCAGCCGGCCATCACCACTTTGCCTACCCCTGTCTGCAGACGTATCCTTTCGACGATGTCATGGCAGATCATTTTATCGTACGCATCATGCGACATGATGCGGTTATGGGGGTGGGCCTGTTTATCGTAAAAGCTGAATTTATCCTGGCTGTCGGGACAAAACACCTGAATAAGGCCCTGTTCGATAAACCAAGAGGCGGCGCCTATCAGACCCATGTCCCTATTTTCATGGAAAGAGCCCATGGAGGTCGGGAAAAGGACCACCGGATAGCCGGCATGGCCGAACACCAGCATTTCCACATCCCGCATGAGGTGATGGGAGTACCATTTAAAATATTCTTCTTTCATTCGGTTTCGATAGGGTTGAGAATTAAAAATAAGCGGCTTTTTTCGAAAAGCAAAAGTTTTTAAGTCTTCTTTTTTACAAAATTTTATGTGCTCTGCACAAAAAAATCCTCAGCCGCCCTTCACATCGCTTGCTTCCTGCATCCAAGAGGCATAAAGTGGGTAGTTGGCTGCCGTTCGCTGTATCACTTCGCGCATTTCAGGCCCAGTGGTTTTTACTTTTTTCGCTGGTATTCCTGCGTAGATGCTATTGGCTTCCACCACGGTGCCGGCCAGGACGATAGCTCCTGCGGCGATAACTGCGCCACTGTGGACGACGGCATGGTCCATAACGATGGCCCCCATGCCGATGAGCACATCATCGTGAATGGTGCAGCCATGGAGAATCGCTTTATGCGCTACTGATACCCTGCTGCCTATTCGCGTTCCTGCTTTTTGGTAAGTGCCATGGATCACCGCACCATCTTGGATATTCGTATCATCTCCGATGCGGATTTCATGCACATCGCCACGAATCACTGCCTGGTACCAGACCGTACAGTTTTTTCCCATGATGATGTCTCCTACCAGCGTAGCGTTTTCAGCGAACCAGCAGCCAGAATCCCACTTTGGGGCGAAGCCCCGAACTGTTTTTATTAAAGCCATAGAACTAATTTTATTTTTCACTTCCTTTAGAAAACCCGAACCTAAAGATTTCGCCACGTAAATTCAAGTTTTCGACTGAAAAAGCGGGCGGCCATAAAAGATTATTTGCTAAATGCCCTTCTATGAGGCCTTAAGCAAATAATGCACGCCTAAGACGAAAAAAAATTCATCTTGGTTCGAACTTTTTTTACTGATTTCGGTTTTCGTGTATGTACATTTAATACCGAAATTAACACAACTAAATAAACTATGAAACTATTACAAAAATCAGGTCTCTTTTTATCAGCGGCTTTATTGGCTTTCGCTTGCGGTGGTCCTAGCGACACAGTAGAAACGACAGACGCACAGGAAGTGGGTGAAGCTTCAGGTTCGGCTTTAGCCTTAGACCTAAGCGCCAGCGCTGTGTCCTGGACGGGTTACAAGCCTGCAGGAAAGCACTGGGGTAAAATTCCTGTTACTTCAGGAGAGCTTGTAGTGGATGGCGACGCGATCACAGGTGGCAAGTTTGTTTTTGACATTACGGGCCTTGTAATCGAAGATATTCCAGAGGATAATGAAAACTATGGTAAGCTGTGGGGTCACCTGCAGTCGGATGACTTCTTCGATGCAGCGAACCATCCTGAGGCAATTTTCGAAGTAACGAAAATCGAGCCTTTTACATCTGCTGCTGACGTAGAGGACAAGGATGAGTTCGAAACAGAATACACCCCTGAGAGTGCTTCTGACTTGCTGGCAGATAATCCTACTCACTGGATTTCGGGTAACTTGACCATGCGTGGCAACACGAAAAACATCAAATTCCCTGCTTCTGTCCGTATGCAGGATGGTGCTGTGATGGCGAAGGCTGGATTTAACATCGACAGAACCCAGTGGGGTCTTTCTTACGGTGATGAGTCGAATGCTGTAGACAAAGCCAAGGATCAATTTATCTACAACACAGTAAGTGTAGGTTTCGACATCAAGGCCAACTAAATTTACATTACCCTAATCAAACAAACATGGAGGGAGCAGAAATGCTCCCTTTTTTTTATTTTTGTGCTGCTGTTATGAATAAAAACACTCTGCCCATCCATCGAATCCCTGTAAAGGAAAATGACCTCCCCCTTTTCTTACGTCTTTTGTCGGCGCATTTTCCATATGTGGCGTTATTTGACCCACGGGGGCAGGCGGATTTTCCTTTAGGGCCCTTTCGATTTGGCTTATTTGCAGGGACACAGCCCCTAGATCTAGAGGAGGTGGCAGCGCAGGCAGAGCACTTGGGCCTACCGATTCCGTTCTGTGTAGGTTATGACTATAAAAACCGTTTGGAGAAACTTACTTCCGAGAACGCGGTATTGGTGGATACACCGGAAACCTTCGCTTTTTTACCTGATCTTGCCCTTTTTCGGGAAG
The DNA here is from genome assembly GCF_054166705.1 of Nitritalea sp. Lineage (NCBI taxonomy): Bacteria > Pseudomonadati > Bacteroidota > Cytophagia > Cytophagales > Cyclobacteriaceae > Nitritalea > Nitritalea sp. Next base: position 173,761 of record NZ_JBSZCV010000009.1, on the reverse strand, counting down.
GGGAGGAGTATGTCCTGCAGGGGACGGCGGCGGCACTTTGGCAGCATCGCTTCGTGCAGGTGCGGCAGGTCCGCCGGGGTGAGCGTGTGGTGCTAGGTAGGGGACCTTTACAGGTAGAAGCCCTTACTTCGGAAGAGGCATATGCGGAGCGGGTGGCGGCGATTCATCAGCTCATTCGTGCGGGCATGGTCTACGAAATGAATTTTTGTATGGCTTACCAAGTGAAAGGGCAGCTGGATCCTGTGGATTTTTATTTGCGCCTCGCGGCGCAAAATCCCATGCCTTTCGGTGGATTTTTACAGGTAGGCGATCGTTTTCTCGCTTGTGCTTCACCAGAACGATTTTTAAAGCTCCAGGGAGGGGAGATTTGGGCCCAGCCCATGAAGGGCACTATCAGCAGGGGCAAGGGTCCGGAAGAAGATACGGCTTTACGGCTTCAGCTGGCAGCTTCAGAAAAAGAGCGGGCGGAGAATTTGATGATCGTAGACCTGATGCGCAACGACCTCGCCAAGCTAGCGACCTTAGGGTCTGTGGAAGTGGTGGAGCGTTTTGGGGTCTATCCCTTTCCACGCGTAAACCAGATGATTTCCACAGTGAAAGCGAAGCTTGCTGGACCGATAGGGCTGCAGGAGCTGCTGGCTGCCGCCTTTCCTATGGGCAGCATGACAGGAGCGCCTAAAATCCGTACCATGGAGGCGATAGAGGAGCTAGAGAACTTTAGAAGGGGTTGGTTTTCGGGCACCTTCGGCTACTGGAAGCCAGGGGGGGAGGTGGACATGAATGTCCTCATACGCAGTTTTTTCTACGATCGGGCGGCGGAGAAAGGCTTTTTTGCGGTAGGATCAGCCATCACCATCGATGCAAAAGCAGGGGAGGAATATGCTGAATGCCAGTTGAAAGCAAGCGGTATCAGGAGGGTGCTAGCAGGTGAATAAGCAGGAGGAAGTAGGGCGCTGGCGCAAAATTATTCATGTGGATATGGATGCGTTCTTTGCCTCTGTGGAGCAGCGTGATCATCCGGAGCTGCGTGGCAAGCCTGTAGCCGTAGGGGGTGGAGGAGAGCGCGGTGTGGTGGCAGCGGCTTCTTACGAGGCACGGGCCTTCGGGGTGCGCTCCGCCATGCCGGGCAAGATAGCCATCCGGAAATGCCCTCAGTTGGTGTTCGTTCCTCCGCGTTTCGCGGTGTACAAGGAGGTCTCGCAGCAGGTGCAAGAGATTTTTTTTTCTTTTACTGATTTCGTGGAGCCATTATCTCTCGATGAGGCCTTTTTAGATGTAACAGAAAATAAATATGGCTATAAGTCTGCGATTTATATGGCCTATCTGATCCGTAAGCAGATTTTTCTAGAAACAGGACTAACGGCATCGGCAGGGGTGAGTTACAATAAGTTTTTGGCCAAGACCGCCTCGGATTTACGCAAGCCGAACGGGCAGGCGGTTATTTTGCCGGAGGAAGCTGAGGCTTTTTTAGAACGTCTACCGATAGAAAAGTTCTATGGAGTAGGAAAGGTGACGGCTGCTAAATTACATCGCTTTGGCATTTACACGGGTGCGGAGTTAAAGGCATTTTCCTTAGCTTTTTTGACCAAGCATTTTGGGAAATCGGGGCAGCAGTATTACCAGATCGTCCGTGGAATCCATAATGCGGCGGTACAGCCGGACCGGATGCGTAAGTCCATCAGCGTAGAGAGCACGTTTGAGCAAGATTTACTAGCAGAAGACGAGTTGGAATTTGCGCTTCAGCGCTTATTAGAAGATCTAAAAAAGCGCCTTCGCAAGCAAGGGCTAAAGGGGCGTACAGCGGTGCTGAAATTGAAATACAGCGATTTTAGTCAGCAGACGCGCTCTCGAAGTCAGGAGCACTACATTTCGGAGGAGAGCCTCGAGGAGCTATACCGTTCTCTTCTGGCTCAGGAGCCACTGAAACAGCCCATTCGGCTGATGGGTTTGGGCTTGCAGAAATTAAACACTCAGCCCGAGCAGCAGGGAGTCCAGCTCGTCATCGATTTTTCCAAGCGTATATAAGTTCTAAGGGGTGAAAACTGGATTTAGCTCATTTAAGCGTTTAAGTTATAGGGTAAGATGTTCATTTAGTTGTTTTCAATTTTTTAGCCATTTATATTTGCTTTGTTAGTTATTTCTTTTGATTTCTTAATTGTTCTGCATTTTCTTTTGCTTACCCTTTAAAATGAATGTTTTATGAAAAATTTTGTACGCTCGTTTCGTCTTTCTTTAGGTTGCCTCTTCTTGTTGTTATGGCAGTTTAGCGCTCAGGCCCAGACTTTTCAGGAAAAGGATGTGGTACTTCATGCAGGTATCGGCTTCGGTACAGTATATACGGGAGGCATAGGCGGCACCTTGCCTGTGGGGGCAGGAGTGGAGTATGGCCTAAAAGCGCTCGAACAGGGTGTTCTCGGTATTGGTGGGGAGTTCGGTTACGTCGGCTTTACTGGTTTTTCGATTACCTATATAGGTGGGCGAGCTTCCTATCATTTTGCGGAATTGGTAGGTTTAGAAGAGGAGTGGGATTTTTATGGTGGTCTAGGAATTTATTATAGAAGCTTCAGCACTGGTTTTGAGGGGATTCGTGTCGGGGGCATTGTGCCGGCATTTCATGCTGGGGCACGGTATTACTTTTCAGAGCGCTTTGGTGCCTATGGAGAAATTGGTAACACCTATGGGTGGTTAAATTTGGGTGTTGTATTTAAGTTATAAGGTAGATGGGTATGGCGGCGCTGCTCCTCTGGCTGGAACAGTGTCGCCTGCTTTGCTTTAGGGAGGGAGCGATTTTTTGGCTTTACCATTAAAAAAAGCGTTCTGTTTTATCGTAGTGAAAGTAATTTCGGCCCAGTATGCCCTCTTCTAACTTGCCCTGAATCGTTTTTTTGTGTTCCCAGAGTACATCCCAAGGTTCCAGGGAAGGTTCATCACTAAGGTCGAAGGTGCCATAATGCATGGGAATAAAAGTCTTAGCACCCATTTCATTAAAGGCTTTGATCGCATCCAAGGGACTTATATGGGCTTGTGCCATAAACCATTCGGGCTTGTAAGCGCCCACTCCCATGATGGCGTAGTCGGGAGCTCCCAGAGCATCAGCGATTAATTTAAAATGAGCGTCGTAGCCACTATCGCCCATGAAAAAGATGCTTTTAGATGTACTTTTAATGTAAAATCCGCCCCATAGTGTTTTATTTTCATCTAACAGGCCTCTCCTCGACCAGTGGCGAGCGGGGAGGTAGGTAATTTCTAAGTCTTTGTTTTTAAGGGGGAAGCGCTGAAACCAGCCTGCTTCCGTGATGGTCTGCTTGCTATGACTACGCCAATCTCCAATGACCTCACCGATACCTAAGCCTGTTAGGATGCGCACATTGGGATGCTGTTCGAATAAAAAGCTTAGCGTCGCCTTATCGCAGTGGTCACGGTGGGCGTGTGAAAGGAGAATATAATCCAGCTGGGGTATTTCTAAGAGGTCGTAGGGCAGCGCATGGCGCAGTTTTAAAAAGGTGTTATCGATCAGTACGGGATCAGTGAGCAGGGTTACCCCATCTAAGCGCATGAGGAAGCTCGCATGGCCCAACCAGATAAGAAAATCCTCTTTGGTGTTAAAATCTAATTTTTGATTCGTAACGGGAGGTTCCCGATAATCATTTTCTTTTTCTGTCTTTTGTGGGTTTTTACTAAGCTGCCATTTAAGTAAATCTTTGAAACTCGATTCGAAGGGCTGGTACAGGTTAACATAACGCCCCTTACTGTCGAGAGGCGTGCCTTGCCAATTTTCAATGCCGGCCACTGTTTCTAACTCTTCATTAGAAACAAAAGTACCAGCTTCCTGCACCTTCCCTGGGGTATAAACTGCGATCATGAGTAGGGGTGCGATAATAAGCGATAGAAAAAAACCTTTTTTCATGCTCTCTTACAACATGCAAGGAAGCATTTGGTTGTAATTTACGACAAATTTTGATTTTCCGATTAAAGAGCACCCTAGACCATTTATTATTCGTATAAAAGATACTTTTCGCGCATCTTTTTGTAGGTATGGAGCTCCTCTGCCCAACTCTCTTCTAATTCTTCGGCGGTCATACCTGCTAAAATACCTTTGCGCAGCGCATCCGTACCTGCTAATTTATCGAAGAAGCTCGTGAAAAAGCCGGCACCTTTCCCCGATTTCTGGTAGGCGTCCAGCACAAATTCAAGGGTAAATCCTGCTGCAGCCTTATCTTCCGCTGCTCTTAGGTCTTGTCCGTAGCACTGTTTTCCTTTATGTGGAGGGTTTTTCGCCCCTTCTGTAGGTGCTGGAGTGAAAGAAAAGGGACCAAAACCCGCCTGTGGATAGCCGTATACCTGAAAGGGAAAGGGGGTGCCACGTCCTACAGACACCTCCGTGCCCTCGAAAAAACAAAGCGATGGGTACAGCCGTATCGACTGATAATTCGGAAGATTAGGCGAAGGACGGACAGGAAGCTCATAAGGGGTCTGGTGGTTCCAGTTGGCCACGGTCACCACTTCTATTTCTGCTTGCAGCCCCCCTGAAAGCCATGCCTCTCCGTTAATCATCCGGGCCAGTTCGGCTACGGTAAGCCCATGCACGACAGGGATGGGGTGGATACCGACGAAGCTTTCAAACCCTTTTTTTAGGATAGGTCCTGCGACATAGTCCCCATTCGGATTCGGTCTATCTAGGATGAGCACAGGTTTTCCCGCTTCTGCGGCGGCCTCTAGCACATAATGTAACGTAGAAATATAGGTGTAAAAGCGCACGCCCACATCCTGCAAGTCAAAAACCAGCAGATCTACATCCTCCAGCGTTTGTTTTTGCGGTTTTTTCTGATCACCATACAGGGAGAGCAGAGGGAGGCCCGTGGCGGGGTCTGTTTCATTTCCGATACGCTCGCCTGCGTCTGCGTTACCGCGAAAGCCATGCTCGGGGACGAATATTTTTTGGATTTGCTGTCCTTCAGCCAGCAAAAAATCCACCAGATGCGTGCTTTTGCCCGCTTGCTGCAGCAGGGAGCTTTGATTCACGATTAAGCCAAGCCGTTTTCCTGCCATCAGGGGGAGGTAGCGCTCTGGCTGGTCTGCTCCAGCGAGGATGTCTAAAGCACCAGCGCTTACACTTTCTTGCTCACTTGGGTTTTTATCCTCGGAACTGCTGCCCCGGTCCGCATGACATCGAAGGGAAATCAGGCTGAAAAAAAGAAGTAGGAGCGTAATTTGTGAGGGCTTCATAGTATCTTTGGGTGTATTTTAGAACTAAATTAGATAAAATCTTTGAACCTCTCCTATTTCATAGCGAAAAGAATCAGTTTTAAAGGCAGTGGCGGTTTTACAGGGACGATCCATCGGATCGCGGTTGGAAGTGTGGCTATAGGGATCGCCGTATCCATGTTGGCATTTATGATTCTAGGGGGTTTTCAGCGTGAGGTAGGGGAGAAGATCTACCGCTTTACCGGCCATCTGCAGGTGACCAAGTTTATGTCGGGCAATGCCTACGAGGAGAGCCCCATGAGCACGGAGAGCTTTTTTTATCGCGATCATCGGGAGCATCCAGTTTTACGGCATGTTCAGTCCTATGCCCACAAGCCCGGGCTGATCAAGGGTGAGGAGGAGGTGGAAGGGGTGCTTTTTAAAGGAATAGCCGTCGACTTCGATACGGTAGATTTTCGTCCCTCCCTGAAGGCGGGCAGGTTTATCCGCCACGATGCCGAGCAAGCGGTAAATGAGGTTTTGATTTCTCAAAAAATCGCCGATAAGCTCCTGCTTTCGCTCGGCGATAAATTTGTGCTGTATTTCGTTCAGGACCCGCCACGTTTTCGCAATGTAGAAATCGTAGGCATCTACGAGACGTACATGGAGGCTTTTGATGAAAAAATCATCATCGGAGATATTCAGACGGTGCGTAACCTGAATGGCTGGAACGCAGATCAGGTGGGTGGGCTTTCCCTTTTTCTGCAGGATCCTTCTGCTCTGGACGCTGCTTACCTGGAGCTAGAAGATCTGATGGATTACGACCTGCGCCTACAGCGCGTAAAAGACCGCTTTGCAGATATCTTCGACTGGCTCGCACTCCTGAATAATAATGTCTATGTGTTTTTAGGCCTGATTCTTTTCGTGGCGGCCTTTAACATGGTTTCCGTGCTCTTTATTTTGATCATGGAGCGCACGCCGATGATTGGCCTCCTAAAAGCAATAGGGGCTTCTTTTCAGTTGATTCGTCGCATCTTTTTTTGGAATGGAATTCGGATTATTGGGAAGGGGATGCTTATCGGGAACACGATCGGCCTTGGGCTGGGCGCGCTGCAGGATCGATTTCGTTTTATCCGGCTGGATCCGGAGGCCTACTACATGGAGGCCGTGCCGATTGCCTGGAACTGGCCGCTGCTGATCGGCTTAAACGTTTTTGTTTTCGTCTTGACGGCCCTCGTATTACTGATTCCAGCACGCTTGATTGCAGGAGTGCAGCCTATTAAGGCCATTCGTTTCGATTAGATCTTTGGCTATGTTTTGGCTTTGCGCCAGTGGCGCAAAGTGAAGGCAGATGCTGTATTCTGACCCATCAAGATCAAGAGGTAGAGCTAGGTTTACGGTGCTTGGGGCGGCGGATCAGACTACGTAGTTTCATGTGAAAGACACCGAACACGGCTTCTTTAAAAATGCCGATGTTCATTTTAGACTGCCCTCGTGTGCGGTCGGTGAAGATAATTGGAACTTCTTTTATGGAGAAGCCTCGAATCCAGGCTGAGAATTTCATTTCGATTTGGAAGGCATAGCCCACAAATTTTATCTTGTCCAGGGGGATGGTTTCGAGTACCTCGCGTTTGTAGCATTTAAAGCCAGCAGTGGCGTCTTTGATGGGCATGCCTGTGATGAATTGGACATATTTGGAGGCGAAAAAAGACATCAGTACACGCGACATGGGCCAGTTGACCACATTAACGCCCGTGATGTAGCGAGAGCCGATGGCCATGTCAAAACCTTCTTTTTGGCAGGCCGCGAGTAGTTTAGGCAGGTCGAGGGGGTTATGCGAGAAGTCGGCATCCATTTCAAAAATATAGCTGTAGTCCTGCTGTAGGGCGAAGTGGAAGCCTTCTAGGTAAGCGGTTCCGAGTCCTAGTTTGCCACTACGCTGGAGGAGATGCAGCCTGTTGGGGTAGGGGTTTTGGAGCTGCTGCACTGCTTCTGCGGTGCCGTCGGGTGAGCCATCGTCTATGATAAGCAGGTCGAAAAGTTCAGGCAGGCTGAGGACAGCATGCACCATATCGTGTATATTTTCGATTTCATTATAGGTGGGGATGATGACGAGCTTTCTATCGGGCATACGTGTTCGGGTGAAAAATTAAAAAAACACCTCACAAAGTTAGGTGGCTTTTTTAATTTTCAGGCTTAAAGACAAAAAAAAGGGGGGAAGGGCAGTAGCTGTATTTTTTTAAGGGCAAAGGTGTCGGTTTCGAGCGGCATACTGACTGCCTTTGGCGATGGCTGCCTCGATGTCTGCGCATCCGCTGCGTTTATTTTGGCGCACGCGCGCCACGCCCCTATGTGCCAGTGCTTCTACATGATCGGGTTTATAGCGAAGCACATCATCGAAGTCATCTTCCGCCCAGGGGAGGTAGCCAATCATAAGGAGGGTGAGACCTCGGTTATAGCGCGCTGCGAGGTTATCTGGATCATAGCGTAGCGCCATGTTAAAGGAGGCAGCGGCCCCGTTAATATCCCCTATCTGGGAGCGCGCCATCCCTTGATAATAGTAAATATCGGCAGCCTCGGGGCGGATTTTTTTTGCTTGGTCGAGAAACTCATCTGCGGATTTAAAGCGGCCATTTTTCAGCATACTTCGACCTAGGAGCAGTAGGATGTCCGCATCTTCGGGAGCATACTGGGCGGCCTTGAGGAGTTCCACTTCCGCCTCCTTGTATTTTTTAAGCTTCCAGTAGATTTTACCCTTCCCGGCGTAAGCATGCGCGTGGTCGGGGCGTAAGCTCAGGATACGGTTATAATCTTCGAAGGCCTCTTTAAATTGTTCTAGCTCTTCGAAGGCCCTTGCTCGAAGAAAAAGACTTTGGGTGTCGGTCACCTTTAGGAACAGCACTTTATTGAACTCTTTTATGGCTGCAGCATATTCTTCTTGCAGGAAGTAGCGCTCCCCACGTGCAAACTCCCGATCACAGGCGCTAAGTGTCAGTATAAGAAGTAGGAATAGTATTTTTTTCATGATTTTAATCAGTTCCTAAAAATAAGAAATTCTGATTTCATAGAAAAGTTATTTTCAATTGTGGAACTTTTTAATCCAGTCGGTTCTACAGTATCGTATTTACTGGCATTAAAGGACTTCTATTATGCTAAAAAAAATTATTCTAGGTGCGGTGGCCATCGTGTTTTTACTGGTGGCGACACTAGCAGTACATATTTATTTGGTGACCAAGCCCAAGCAAGAGGTTCCGGGGAAGCTGAATCATCAGGCGATGATACGGATTGAATTTCCGGAGGCATTAGACTCGCTAAAAGGAAAAGATATCCATGCATTTGTTTCCCAGGTAGAGGGTGTACGCACAGCGCGCATGAATGCGGATGCAGGCCACGTGGTGCTGATTTATGATCAGCGTAAGACCGCTCCTGCCGATATAGCGCAGCTTATTAATGCAGATTTTAACGCGGGAGCTACCGTTTTCAAGCCTTCCGATGAAATGCTGGCCCAGAGCTGTCCAGCCATCAACAAGAACTCACTTACATATCGATTAGGAGCCTTTTTTCAGAAAGCTTTCGAGAATTAAACAATTAATTAAATTAAACTACTATGAGACGAATTAATTATTGGCTAGCCAGTTTCGTGGTGGGATCTTTACTGGTATTTTCATCCTGTAGTGATGATGATCCGATGGATCCGCCGATGATGGAGGATGATTCCTTCTATGCCACGATGTTAGGAGGTACCACACTTGTGGACGATCCAGATAATCCTGGCCAACAGATACAGCAGGGTTTCCTCAACTTAAGAACAGTGGTTACGAATACGGTTCTAACCATTGCGACGAACGAGGGCGGCGTGTACACAGATTTACTTCCTTACTTTAGCGTATTACTAAATGAGGTTGGGCGTGAAGATTTCTCGGGATTCGCTACGCTTGTAAACGATTTCACGATTTTCTTAGCAGAAGCTACAGGTGGACCTTTCACCTACACAGGTTTAGACATGGAAGCGGCACATGATCCGACACGCAATCCGCGAATGGATGGTCTAATTAATAACGCTGATTATGATCTTTTCATCCAAGCTGTGGTGGAAGGTGCTGCACAAGCGGGAATTACAAGTAATGACGTCATCGGACCTGTAGGGGCTCTCCTAGAGTCCGTTCGCGAGCCTATCGTGCAGCGTGCAGATGATGAGATGTTAGATCTTTACACCCGTTTAGGAGGTTCTGGCCTTATCGATGATCCTGAGAATCCAGGTCAACTTATCGAGGCGGGTTTTGTGCCTTTACGTGCCGTAGTAACGGAGACGGTGTTACTGATTGCTTCTAATCCAGAAGGAAGATATGAGGATTTATTGCCTTACTTCTCTGTTCTATTAGCAGAAGTAGGCGCGGGTGATACTTCAGGTTTCGCCACCTTAGTACAGGATTTCTCTGAATTCCTAGCTGAGGCAATCGGATCCGTAAACATTCAATACACAGGTTTAGATATGGTAGCTGCGCATGATCCGGCGCAAAATCCACGTATGACCGGTCTAGTAAATTCGGCGGATTACGATTTATTCGTAGCGGCTATTGTAGAAGCTGCGGTAGGTTTAGAGGTTCCTGAGTCTGTGATCGGTGAGTTCGGTGGCTTGTTAAATAGTCCAGGCTTACGTGATGCTGTAATTCAGCGCTAAGCAGCTATAGTGTATTTCAAAGAGTAAAATTCTAGTTAAATTTATCCACAAGCCTAAATCCACAGTGAGGTTCCTAAGTGAGAGGGTTTAGGTTTTAAAAAGTCGCTTTCTTTGAGGGCGACTTTTTACGTTTCGACCAGATTTGTGTCGAAACATAAGGTGATGTGGAAAATATTTTGGATTTTTGTTGGTCAAACCAAAGCAGCTGAAATGAACAAATACATTGATTTAATCCAGCAGACTTTCGATTTTCCTACAAAGGAGTTCGAGGTATCGGATAATCAACTCACCTTTAACGGGGTGAATCTGATGGAAATCATCGACACATACGGTACGCCTTTAAAACTCACCTATTTGCCTAAGATTTCGGAGAGCATTCAGAATGCGAAGACTTACTTCGCTAATGCGATGCAGACCCATGATTATAAGGGGTCCTATACCTATTGTTACTGCACGAAATCTTCCCATTTCAGCTTTGTTTTAAATGAGGCGCTTAAGAATGATATCCACATCGAAACATCGTCTACCTTCGATATTCCGCTTGTGCGCAAGCTATACGAAGAAGGAAAAATCAGGAAGGATACCTTTATTGTATGTAATGGCTTTAAGCGAGAGCGTTATAAGGAACTTATAACGGGCTTACTTAATGACGGCTTCCATAATTGCGTTCCGATTCTGGATAACTTGACAGAAATCGATTATTACCTCGAGCACGTAAAGGTACCTTTTCAAGTGGGTATCCGCATCGCAGCAGATGAGGAGCCGAAGTTTGGCTTTTATACCTCACGTTTAGGCGTACGCTATAATGACATCCTGAAGCTTTATGAAGAAAAGATAAAGAATAACCCACACGTGTCCCTGAAGATGCTGCATTTCTTTATCAACTCTGGTATTCGGGATACGGCATATTATTGGTCGGAGCTTACGCGCTTCATTCAGAAGTATGTAGACTTGAAAAAAATAGCACCGAGCTTAGATACGATGGATATCGGTGGCGGTTGGCCGATAAAGACGAATGTATTTTTTGATTATGACTACCAGTACATGGCAGATCAAATCATTAAAAACATCAAGTGGATGTGTGCCAAAAACAACACAGTGGAACCGGATATCTTTACTGAGTTTGGCTCCTACACGGTGGGTGAAAGTGGCGCGGTTTTATATTCCGTCCTGGAAGAAAAACTGCAAAACGACAAAGAGCTTTGGTATATGATCGATGGTTCTTTTATCACGCAGCTGCCGGATAGCTGGGGTCTCAATCAAAAGTACATTATGCTCGCGGTGAACCATTGGGATAAGGAGTATCATAATATCAACTTGGGTGGGCTGACTTGTGATAGCATGGACTATTACAATTCAGAGGCACATCAGTATAATATTTACTTGCCCAAGCAGGAACCGGGGAAAAAGCAGTATTTAGGCTTTTTCCATACTGGCGCCTATCAGGAATCACTGGGAGGCTATGGGGGCATCCAGCATTGCTTGATTCCAGCTCCTAAGCATGTGCTGGTAGATCGTGCTGAGGATGGTAGTATCACACATCGCCTTTTTGCTCCGGAGCAAACGAGCGAAAACATGCTGAAAACTTTAGGCTATTAAGTGCGTTAAAAAGGGTAATCGATTGATTACCCTTTCTTTATGTACTTATGCATACGCGTTCATTTGTTTGTTTTCTAGTCATCTTCCTGTTTACCGCATGGCTTCCTGTACGCTCTTCTGAGGCTGTGAGCGCATCTGATGCCGTGTGGAAGGTGCAGGTGGTTTATCACAAGGAAGAACCAAAAAACCTACCCGAGTACGAAGAGATACTTTTGGTAGCTGAAAATTTTTTGGATACCAGTAGCTATCTAATTAAGAATTTTGAGAAGCAGTTGGTCCGTATCGCGAAAAACCGGGGTATGGAGGTGGTTTCTATTTTTGTGGAAGCAGAGCAAAATGGGCGTTTTCCTTCCGAGGGTGAGTTCGGTAGAAAAAGTCAGGTGCGCCTGTATTATTTGATTTCCTAACTTGTACTGTGTATTTTTCTTGTGTATTTTACGAAGCATTTTGTTACTTAATAGCTTCACTTTTTGGTTTTCTCTTTTCAAAAACATACTTTTGATCCACGAAACGGGGAATATTTGCATCATTCTTGATGAGTAGTGGTTTCGAAATCGGTGATAAATGAAAGGGATAAAATACGTACTTCTGCTTTGTGGATTTTTTTTTCATTTTGCGGTATACAGTCAACAGCAGTTTGAAGGGGAATATGTGTTTAATGGCGTAAAAGGAACGGCCAAGTTTAATTTTGTCGAGGGAAAAGAAGGTGAAATCCTTAAGGAGGGTGCTTTTCAGTTCAACAGAAATTTAGCAGATTCCTTAGACAAAACACGATTTTTTAAAACGACTATTCGAGGGGTTTACCGCGACAATGAAAAAGCGGGAGACTGGTCCTACCGCGACCTTCGGCATCAGGTGACCATAAAAGATATTGAAGAGTTTACTGTCGACACGGAATTATCGAGTGAAGAAATTCGCTTGCGCGCTTCCTATGAGCGGGGTTTGCCTAGCGGCAAATGGAACTTCATTCGAAACACTTACAGCGATGGGAAGCTGAGTCCCAAGGCTTCTGTCGAAGAGCTCTCCTTTACCAAAGGGATGATAGAGGGTAGCTTTCAGTACAAGGAATTTGCCGGCAGACGCACTTATTTTGTTCGTGGAGGACTCCTTCCAGGAGGAATTATGAATGGTGAGTGGACCTTTGTTTATGCGGTAGATGATGTGCTTATTAGTGAGGTGCGCAATTACGATAAAGGCTTTCTTCTCGGTCTTGTGAAGCGCAATTTAGAGACCGATGAGGTCGTATATGAACAAGTCTTTTTTAAGACGATCGAAAAGCTAAGAGAAATAGAAGAAGGGAGAAACGAAGGTTTTCGCATCGCAGATGATCTGTTTGGCTTAACTTTTAATGATGGATTTTTAGAGGAGTACGAAGAGTATCAGGAGCAACAAGATGCGAACAGCCTAATCGAGGCTTTTTTATTAAATACCTTGCGCTACGACGACCGCTATATTAGTGCTGGTGGGCAGATTAAACGCTATCCTTTGGCTACAAGGAAGTTTGTGTATCAAATTCCTCGGGATGATGTACCGCGTTTAAATGAAATTCCTGAAAATTACGATCGCTTGAAAAGTGTTATTCGTGAGTATGCTGGTAAAAATTCCCTCAATCTAAATAAAAATCGATCGGACTCCGTGGCGCGTGCCTATGCGTTTTTTCAATTTTACAATCGAGAGTTAGAGCGTTTTGATCCCTTAATAAACGTCATACGAGATAAAAGTATCCAATACTTCGATCTCCGCTATATGAAGGAGAATGGGATTTCTTTTTTAAGAGAGGAGGTTAACATCCCTTATGTCTATGATGAGGAAGATAAAACATTTTCGCTTTCCTACACGGTAAATCCATTAGAAGAAGGTCTCTACCTCAGTTTGTTAGCGTACATCGCAGCTGTGGAAGAGGAAGTGCAGCGCCAGGCGGCTCTGGTGGATCGTGTCCTTTTCTTTATCGAACAAAATCAGTCTTTACGTCAGCTGGAGGCAGAGATAGAAAGCCAGCAGCGGGTTATCGATCGCTTGTATGTAGAGGAGCGTGGGGAGCAAGAGCCCAGAGTGCGCCGTTTGGTACAGGATGTTTATGAAACCGTTCTCGAGAGGAGTTACGCTGCCTTGAACGATGATTATGCGCGTACGGATAATCAAGAGAGGAAAGTAGAACTTGCTAACATCAAGTTAGACTTGCTTAATGAGCTCGAAACGGTGCATCCGAAACTACTTCGGGTGTATGAAATTCTAGAGACTGTAGACGAAGGGTATATGGTTGAGGTGTGGAATGCTTTCACTTTCTCACGTTATATGCAGCGCGAAAAGGAGCGCTTGTGGGAGGCTGGTGAGCTGCTCTATATGCATTATATCGATGCTTTACGCTCAGAGGAGGTGTATGTGGAGCTAAGGGTCTGGATTCAGAAAATGGAAAACCTTGCACAGCGCCTAAACGAACTTCGCGAAGAAGATACGAGGAGATTAGAGCGCAGAATCGGACGGACGAAAGATCCTAAAGAGATCGAAGAACTATTAGAATTAAAGTAAACGTAAACTATGCTTTCATTAAAGCGTGCCTGTATAGGCTGCCTCTTTTTCGTGGGAATCCTTTTATTTCGTTCAGAAGTGCAGGCTCAGGGAGAAGTAACCATTCCCACGGAAAGGAGAAGTTTGGCACCTACCACTGAAAACTGGAATGGTTTGTATTTAAAGCTGCGGCTTTCAGATAGATGGTTTTGGTATCAGGAAAATCACTATCGAAGAAGAAGCTCTGTGGACGATCGTACAGACTTCATAGGTCGTATGAGCCAAATCTATAATCGATTTGGAATGACCTATCTTTTTAATGATTATTTCGAGGTGACGTTTGGGCCAACTTTAGTATGGAACTATACACCGGATAGGGGGAATCCAGAATTTAATAATACCGTGTTAGAACCCCGATTTTGGCATCAGTGGCTATTTACCCAATCTGTCGGACCTGTAAAAGTGCTGCATCAGTTTCGATTCGAACACCGTTTCAGAAGGGATCCTGCCATCGGCTCTGAGTTTGAATACACGGATCGATACCGCTATAAGATTACGGGCTATATACCGCTTAATAAGCCAAAAATGGAAAACAAGACACTTTTCTTAGCTCCTTCTAATGAAGTGTTTTTCCAAACAGGTAAAAATATCGTGAATATCCATGAAGAGAATCGTGTCTACACTGCCATCGGCTATACCTATAATTCTGTGATGTTCTTTGGTGGTCACATGTGGACCTATGGACCGACAGCTGTACCTGGGACCTATCGAAATCGACATATTATCCGATTGAACGTGATGTTCAACTTGGATTTCCGAAATTCTCGAAGACCTATTATTCGTGACCAAGACCTTAAATTCTAATATGCGTACCTCGAAGTTAATTGTGATTTTGCTTGTCTTTGCTGCTGTGTCGTTCGTTCAAGAAGGAGCCTATGCTCAAAATGAAGGACAAGTACGTCTCAAGTACATGCACGAGTGGCGTGCAGATACTTGGTTTTTCGGTTTTGGTTTTGCTGGAGAGTATTTTCCTATGGATGATGTTTCGATAAGTGCACAGACCACCTTTTTATTACCGGCGTCAGGGATAGCGAATAGTTTGGATGTCGATGGGCGTTATTATTTTACACAAGATAAATTTCAGGTGTACGGCTTACTCGGTTGGGGGTATTATTACCGTAACTTCGAGTTTAATGAAATCGGACATCTGCATAAGCATGCTATCAACGTAGGTGCTGGGTTTTTGTATAAATTTATAGATGAAATTGGGCTGGAGGCCGAATACAAGTTCCAAGCAGGGCAAATTAACACCTCTATTTTCCGATTAGGGGTGGTTTATTTCATTAATTAATTCTTTTCTATCGAGTGATTGATTTTGGGGAGGAAGGTGATTTTTCACTTTCCATTTTTTTTAGGAAATAGAGGTTTACAAGGTATCCGATAGTAGACGCCCGTATTTAAGGCAAATTGAACCAGGGTGATGCCAGGATCAGCAATGATCTCGATTTCACGGGTTTGTGAAACAAAAAGTTCTTGCTGCGACCAGTTTATCGGCATGAGTAATGTCACAGAGGTTACGAGACCAAAATTTTCTGTGAACGCAATTTTCATCCCTCCTTCTAATGCCGTGGTAAGTTTAGTGAAAGAAGCGAATTCGCCATCGGTAGATTCAAAAAAAGATGGGCCTACACGAAAGGAAAAAAAGGGTTTCCAGCCTTTTCTTTCACGCACATTAGTATAACCAATACCTGCCATGATATGGCTGACGTTCATACTACCAAAACACTGCCAAGGAGCTCTAAGATTTTCTTTATAGCGCGAAAAAGTAGGGCTAAAAAGATAAGATACATCATAGTGCCAACCATCTTCTCTTTCGTATGCAAGTACGCCTTGGTAATTTATACTTTCTCTTGGCGCCATCGTTCCATTCTCTGAAATGACATTCCCTCCGACTTTAAAACCAACAAGTCCCCTAAAGTTGAGCGACTGCCCGTGGCCATGGGTACTGGAGATAAACAAGCCTATGAGGGTAACTAGGGAGATAAAATAGAGTCTATGCATGCTATGAAGCTTAATCGATTAATTGTTTTAAACGTGTTTTATTGTCCTTCCCTCCCCATCGTACTTTTGACAGGTAGTCGACAAAAAGGTAAAACATAGGGCCTCGTGACATGTCGATGGTAACTCCGTCTCCTCTGAAGTTATATTGGTGAAGATAACCTACATCGATCCGCACCCAGTCCCAAAAGCGGTAGCCTATTCCCACGAAATTCCGATTTTGAGCAAACTGATTCAATCCCATGTAGGGACCAAGCTCCAAGTGTAATTCGTGGTAATTAATGGTATAAAGAACGTTGTTGTCATAAAAGTGCTTGCCATTTAAAGGTACACGAAAGCGAGTTCGGTACCGAAACCGAAAGTTCCAAAGTGGTCCTATGGGATCATCAACACCCCTCCAGCGACTCTCAAACCTCCAGCGATGGGTCAAGTTAACCCACTCCTTTCCTGCCTTTTTGATGTAGGCATCTTGAGTGATTTCCAGCATGCTTCGAAGTTCAATTTCATCACGTCCAAAATTATCGGTGGGCTGTCCCTGTCGAAAGTCACTCACATAAAGTCCTACAGGATTAAAATGAACACGAGTGAAGCGCCCAAACTGGTAGGCAACGAAAGGACGGATGCTAAACCGTAAGGGGTTTTCGAAAATGTTATCATTCCCTACACTGCTCTGCGTCCTGTACACAATGTCGGTATACCAAAACCAAGTTTTATCTTCTGTAAGGAAGTCAGTTACGATCCACTTCGAGTAAAATATCGATTGGTCTAAAATCCTTCGACTTGGCTCTTCTCCAAAAACAGGCTCATCGAACTCAAACTGGGCAAATACCGCGTGCTTTGCGTGTAAGGTTAGACATACGGTAAGTACTATTGTATAAAAACTTCTCATTATCTTCTTCTAACATTTTCGATCCAAGTGATTTCAAAAGGAATTAGTCCATTTGCATCTACCCCTGAAAATTCGCGGCCGAAAAACCGGATCTCTACGTCCGATTGTTGAAATCTAGGAGGTAGATTACATGCGTCTAATAAAACAAAAGGACTATCAGCATCTCCAAGTCTGGCCTGTATGACGAACTGTCCAGTTTCGGCTATAAAGCGTACCAAACCGATTCTGCTTGTGTGTTCGCGCACAAAGTTGCCAGCAGGTCGATTCGTACAGGGGCTGATTTCTTCATAGGAAAATATATTATGACAGCCAGAAGAGAGCAGTACAAAAACCAAGAGCATCCAACCTGCAAAACTGTAATTACTAACTAACTTTCTCATCCAATATCTAATATGCGTTTTATTCTGTTTGGGTTATTTTCTCTTCGTAAACGCCTTTCTATCGTCCGGGTATCTGCATCATCTGCGGCTGCTAGCTCATATAGTCGATCAAAAGTCTTCTCCAACTCTTCATTTATGGTCGCCAGTTCTCGAAATGAATCTGTAGTTAAAAGTTCCTCTAGTAGATTAGGAATAAGTGTTTCTACGGCCGCATTGTAAATGGTGCGTTTGACTCGAGTTTTGATGTCGTGACGGTCCATATAGGGGTTGTAGGCATACTTGGTGTAGGCCTCATCCAGTTTCACCAGCTTTTCTTGAAGTTCAGCTACAGGGTTAAAAATTGTGGTATAGACCGAATTAAGCGCTACTATTTCGAGACCCTTTTCCTGCTTAGCTTCTATACCTTCCGCTAAACTATACGCTTCCATAGCGGAATTTAGCATCACCGTATAGCGGTCATACAAGCGATGGTGTACACTGTTGTGCGGAAGCGAATCGGGCCTATCCTCTGCCTCTCGATCGTATAAGCGTTGTACCTCTGCCGTGCTTGTGATGATGTCTTCTTCTAACTGCTGGGAAACAATCTCCTGTTCTATTTCGATAATTCTATCCTTGAAAAAAGGATCTAAAGCAGTCATTTTTTCTACTCTAGCACGGACAAATGTATTGAACTCATGTAAAATAGAGGGTGCGTTTTTTAAGGACGTGCGATTATCAAATAACCAAATAATCTCCTTTTCCTTCCAAGTAATCTGTAGGGTGTCCATGCGCTCGAATCCCTCCAGACCCTTTTCATAAAAGGTGTTGATACTTCTGTTTCTGAAATTACCCTCTAAAATACCCTGTAATTCCGCATCGATGCCCGTAAGGCGCTCTAAGCTATTTTCCAAAAAGGCGTAGGCTGTCGCCAGTGTATCAGATCTCTGCTTGTTTAAAGCAAGTGTGGTATTGTTGTAAAATTTCTCTATATCCGAAATGACTTGCTGATTCAACTTATAAGTATCTTCTAACAACTCCTGATCTGCGGTCGAAAGGGTGTAGATGAACCTACGCGTCCCCCGAAAGGAAGGGCTGCTAAAATTTTCTTGATCGATTACGCTTTCTTCGAGAAATTGACTTAATTCTAATTTTGCAAACACCTCCAAGAGAAATCTATTCCCCTTTTGCTGCGCTATTCCCCTAGGTCCTAAATTATTAAATCCATCGTCAAAGGGTATCCCAAAGCCTTCTTCGGCTATCTGCAAGTCTAAGGTGCCATCTTTTAAGGTTTCCATTTTTTCCTGTATCCCCTTGTATTCCGTATCTAAAAGGACGATGTCAGCCTCTTTATCCGTCGTACGGATTCGAAGTAAAAAACCATTCTTGTACCAGCGCTCTTCAAAAAACAAGGTGCTATCTGAGCGAAAGATCAGCTCCCACTTCCCGTCAAAAAAATGATCGCGGTTAAATTTTCCTCGTATCGATGTCTGCTGATCGCTATCCGAGTATTTAAAATCGGAGACAAACATCCCCTCCTGGACGCTGGACTCTACTAGCTCTAAAACTTTTGGGTTAGCTTGTGATTGCTGCTGAAAACGGGAGTAGCTCCATTTCCCCTCCGCTAGGCCGTCTTTAAATGTCCCTTTAAGCTCTTTCCCTTCACCCGCTATCGTATAGTCTATCGTCAGCCTTCGCGATATGTCTTTTAAATCTAACGCATATACTCCTGTGAAATAACTCCAATTCCCTGTCTTCTTATCACTGCTGAAGTTCCCTACCACTTCCACCTTTTCTACCGAGTCTACTCCTGTTCTATTTATTCCACGCAATGCATAAGGCCCGTTCTTTTGTTGACTCCCCCCTCGATTAGTAAGCCCATAGGTAATATAAAATCGGGTGTTCGATTCAGGTATCAACAAAGTGTCCCGTACAGTACTTACCTGTTGACTCACCCCAATGAGAGGCAGGAAAACCAATAAAAAAAAATAAATAAAACTTTTCATATATAGTCTCACTAATGTCTTAACTTTGGCTTCAAAGGTAGATAAATAATTCATTCATGCCAACAAAATATACTTAAAATAAAACCATCTTATTGTGAACATGTCGATAAACTTGAACCCATCAGTTAAATCATATTCAATACTATTAATAGTAATATTTTTTTCTTGCGTATCCAATCAAAAAGTGCTTCAGCAATGGGCTGGAGCCAATGAGAATGAGTTACTTGAGAAGTGGGGAGATCCTGATAGAATAGATAGAGAGGGAAATACTGATATTTGGATTTATGAAAGATTTGGTAATAAGTTACCAGGTACTACAGGGGCTAGATCTTATGATAAAAATGATGAAGAAGGAAGAAAATACGACGAAAATGATGGGGTGAAATTTATCATTAATCGGACTACAAAGACTATAATAAAATATGAATTAATTGGGTGGTGATTGAGGTTTTTTCACCCCACATTGAGGTATTTTTACTACATATTGTCCATTAATAAAATTTAATTAAATTGTCATTAAAAGTGTATAAGTTATCAAATAGCGCTCTTATTTACATTTTAGGGACATTTGTGCTTTTTTATCCCCAGCCCGTGGAAGTGGTATGTGTTTTGACTAAGCATTCCTAACTATCACTTCGAACATTATGATTCAGCGTCTATTAAGCTCTTCCACATTGCCTTCCCGCAGTGAAATCGAGCACGCAAAGACCATCCTCGTAGCCGCCCTGCTAGTAGGGAGTATTTCTTGGTCCATTTATTACCTTTTCTGGGTTTCCCCTGAGCTTTTAGCTGAAAATTCGCGCTGGAGCTTGCAGTTTCAGCAGGGAAAAGCAGCTTGGGCCTGGACACTACTCACCCTAAAAGTGGGATTGTTTGCCTGGTTTTTTCTTCTTTTCCGACGCTATCGCCCCCAGCAAGTAGCACACAAAGACCAGCTTCCAAGTCTCACCGTCATTGTCCCTGCTTATAATGAAGGCCAACAAGTCTTGGCTACACTGGAGAGTATTTTCGCTAGCGACTACCCCGTACAGCGTCTACAAGTAATTGCCGTAGATGACGGAAGTGAGGATGATACCTTAATGTGGATTCGACATGCAGGACAGCGCTTTCCACAGCTCACCGTTTTGGCGCAGCCAAAAAACAAAGGCAAACGTGCAGCACTCTACCGCGCTATCCGTCAAGCGAAAGGAAGTATCATCGTGACGATTGATAGCGATTCTCTTGTGCGTAAAGACACACTGCGCCATCTCGTAGCCCCCATCGTGCTAGATGCACAGTGTGGTGCCGTGGCCGGCAAAGTGGAGGTGCTCAATAAAAAGGCTGGCGTGCTGCCCAAAATGCTGGCAGCAAGCTTCAGCTTTAGCTTTGGCTTCATCCGCGCCGCGCAAAGTGAAGTAGATACAGTGCTTTGCACCCCTGGTGCCCTGTCTGCATATAGAAAAGACGCCGTCGATGCTTGCCTGGAAGCTTGGTATCATCAAACATTTTTAGGCCGCGTAACCACCATAGGAGAGGATAGAGCGATGACCAACTTGATTCTCAAGCAGGGCTATACCGTGAAATTTCAGGCGAATGCGGTGGTAGAAACCATGGTGCCGACCGACCTGAAAGGGCTCTCACGCATGTACACACGCTGGGAGCGAAGTAACGTACGCGAAAACATCCATCTGGCACGCTTTGTTTTCGGCCCATTTCGTGCCCAAAAGGCAGGCGCGCGCTGGCTCTGTCTCAACCAATGGCTGAAAATGCTTTTGGCACTGCCTATGTTCGGGCTTTATGTCTTGTTTTTTTTCTGGTCACCGCTCTATATGCTCGCCCTGACCCTTCTCAGCGCCAGTTTGCTGACCCTTGTGCCGATAGCCTTTTGTGTGTGGATAGAACGGGACTGGAATGGGCTTTGGCTGCTGCCATATAGCCTCCTGTATGCCTTTACACTTGCCTGGATAAGCTCTTACGCACTTCTCACCGTTCGAAGGGGAGGTTGGTTGACGCGTCAACAGCCCCTTTCGTCTGGAACCAAAAAGCCTGAGCCAGTTTCTCTTTCTGTTCCTGCTTAAGTGAACTCCCTCAAGCAGAGGGAGAGAGCACTTCCTGTCCTTCAGCATGATCGATAGGTGCTAAACTGCCTGCCAGGCGGTAGCTCTTCATACAGTCTGCGGTCATACAGGAGTGCACCGGGAGTATGCCTAGGTGCCCGCCTATTTTCAAGCTGCGGCACCAGGCTGGGCTGCCCTGTATAAGCCCATGCTCCTGGCTGATGGATTTAACATAGGGGGTCTGGCCTTCGGCAAAAAATGTCCAATGGCCATCCGATTCTAGACGCACCACTTCACCAAAGGAGCGACCAGTGGCCACCTGCAAAACATCTTTTGAAAGGTGAACTCCTCCGCCGTGCACCAAGACTTCTCCGCGATCCGCCCGTATATCTACGATAGGGCAGGCCAGGGCGATGGCGATGTCCTCCCGCACGCAGCTGCCGATGGCGACCTGAGTCAAGTCATAAAATTGATAATTGCCGGGCCCAATGCTGTCAACTGTGCCGAAATCGCTGCGGATAGAGGCACCTGGCGTGTCCCCAATGCGGGTTTTTAGCCCGGGGTAGCTGCCCCTAAACTGATTTTTCAGCCCTTCTAAGGCTTGAAGGGTCTCCTGATAAATAGCCTCCACATCTCCCGTGTAGGTATGGCCAGGATGTATGTAAAATCCTTCGAAATGGAGCTGGGGGCAGGTGGCGCTAAGCGCCAATATCCGTTCTATCCGTTGCACATCATGGTGAAAAACACCCGCACGCCCATAGCCGGCATCGATTTCGATCCAAAAGCCCAAAGGAACCCGCAAGTTCTCGACACATGCCTGGACAAAAGCCTCATTGACAACTTGTACACTTAACGGACATCGGGAGGCAAGTTGCTGGATTTCAGGAAGCAGGGCTGGGGAAAGGGGGAATGCGATATGGATCGATTCCCAAGTGTCCTGCCCCATATAAGCGGCCAACCTTAACGAAGAAACGGTGATCTTTTTACCACCAAGGGCTTTGTGCCATGCCCCCACCTGACGGGACTGCGCGGTCTTAAAATGAGGGACTAATTCCACTCCCCGTTGATCGGCTTTCGCTTGCATACGTCGCAGATTTCTTTGGCAGCGCTCGCCATCCAGTAGGAGGGTAGGGGTATGAAAAGGGAAGGAGGTCTTATTTGGGGACATAAAAAAGGGCTGTTCTCGTTTTGATTCTCTTTATCTCCTGAAAGTACAAGACCTAGAGAAAAGAAACAAATCAAAAAGGAACAGCCCAGAAATTAGTCTGCGGTAAGGGGATTATTGAGGAAGGTCGTTCCCCATAAACTCATTGGGATTGGCCAGTGGAATGGTCGCCCCCCACTTCTGGTTGATGGCCCGAATGAACTCATTCGCTACGAATGCATGCGCGCGCGCGTTCGGGTGCACACCGTCCAAGCTGAAACCTCCATTGGGAGGAGTGATCGAAGCTGTGAGCGGGATATTGCCTGCACTAACCTGACCGTTTAAGGTGCGCGTCAGAAGATTGTTCACATCCACGAGCACTAAGCGGTCGTTTTGCGCTGTTACGGCTGCTGCCAAAAGACCATTGAAGGTATTGATTTTGGTCTGCACCTCTTCTTGCTCGATACGCGTCAGTACAAAGCTATCTTCTACCGGGAAACTCACTCCTCGAACAAGCTGCGGATTATTGTTGACAGGCTGCCCTAAAGCTGTCGAAAGCTGAAGTACAGGTTTATCCGTGGCATTACTTTGGCGAATAGAAGGAAGCCCGAAGCTACTCAGATCCGTAAGGAAGCGATCTTCCATGAGAAATCCATTTTGGCCCGCCACGAAGCGAATTGTCCGGAGCTCTCTTTCGGCGGCAGTGATGACCCCTTGGGCCTGAAAGGCCAGCAGCGCATTGTTATAATCCGAAAACTGGCTCGTCACGAAAGCTGCCGTAGGACCATCTAAAGGAAGTGCATTCCAAGGTACCAAGTTAAAGAATGGCAGCACGTCCAAATTCGGGATGTTCGCCACCGCGCCCTTTGCGGCTGGGTTTGCCTGAAGAAGTGCACCTAGGGCGGCATTTAGACGCATCTGAAAGTCAGCATCTGAAGTCAGGATGGCAGGGTTTGCCGCACCCCCTGTCGCATATCCAAGTACATCGTTATTGCCTAACCAAAAGGTGAAGAAAGTGCCTCCCGATGCAAGTGCCGCAGCGGCATCCCCGATAACGGTGCTTTGGCCAGGAGCACTGGCAAAACGGGCATAAAGAGGGTTAAAGGCTGGGTTTTCCGGGGAAGCAGGCCCCCCTAAAAGTGGGGTGAGCGCTGTTCCAAGTGTAATGCCCGGAACCCCAAAGTTATCCAGATCCGCGCGATCACCTGTAAAAGGCGCTGGAATATCTCCCGGTCCGATGGGGGCTGGGGCGGGCGCTCCTGTCTGTGGATTCGTTTGCAAAACCAATCGGCCCAAAGGCTGCCCCCCTGGCCCTAAGCCAAAAAACCCATTTTCCGAATTGATGTCCGGCAGGCGTGCCGAACGTCCACCCACAGCAATGGATTGCTCTGCTAAAATGACCGAAAAGGAGTTTTGCTGGCCACGCGTGTAGAGTGCGCCATCCATAAATCCCGCTGTAAGTGAATTTCCAACATTGATAATGCGGGAAAGGTCTACGTCTCCGGAATCCGGTGGCGCTACTGTGGTATCAGGAAACTCATAAGTACACGACACAGCTGCTAATAGGGCCGCACCGAGAAGTGTATAGTTTAGATTAAATTTCATAGTCGGAATTAGTTAAATAGCTCATCGAAAGTGATGGATACATAATAAATCGCACCAATAGTAGGTCCTCCGAAATTCAGGAAGTAACGCTCGTTAAAGATATTCGAACCGCCTACCTTTAAAATAGACTTCATGGAAGGGAGGCGATAGCTCATCTGAGCATCTACCGTATGCACCTCCGGCACATCGCCGATGGCAAAACTGGACTCCCAGCGGAAGGCAGACTGATACCTGTAGGCGACGTTAAAGCCGAGGTTACGGGTCAGTTTACGATTACCGAAAATAATGTTGAACTTATGCTCCGGCGTGTTAAACTCAGCTAGGAAATCTTCTCCCACATCTGTGATGAGCCTGTTGAAGTTATAATTTCCAGAAATCGTGTAGTTCTGCGGCAGGTTATACTGTAGACCGATAGCGGCTCCATGTGCCAGGATATTTCTTCCCGTGATATTGGTATAGGTCTGGAAAGTGTTTTCCTGCCCTGGAGTCGTGATCGGCGTCAGAAGCGTCGGCGCATTGAGCGCATTGATCGCGAGCTGCTCCGCGTTAGCAGGAACTGGAAATACAGGTCCCGGAGCACGCCGTACAGAAGAAAGCGTAATAAAATCATTAAAGATATTATAGTAATAGGCGGCGTCGATTAACAGGCGATTGTTCGCTAAAAGACTCTTATAGCCCACCTCTATCGAGCGCACTTGCTCTGGACGTAGTTCAGGAATCAACTCCTCCGTAGCCGGCACAAGAAGACTAGTAGCAGCTGGAGAAACAGGACTGGCACCAGCACCCACAGCCGCGATATACTGGTTCACAGAAGCCTGTGTAAAGGAATTCGTGAAGATATCGTACTTCTCGCGGTAGAAAGGAAGTCCTCCGATAAGACGTGCCGAAACGACATTCAGGTCAATATGCTGTGCCTGAGTAGTCGGCATACGGAAACCAGTCTGATAAGAAAGGCGGATGTTATGATTGCCTTCCGTGAGTACTCCTGAAATCCGTGGGCTAAATTGGCCGGCGAAGTTCTCATTTTTATCGTAGCGAATCGAACCGGTCACTTTAAATTTATCAGCAAACAAACGTTTGGACGCTTGCGCAAAGCCGCCCCACTCAGAAATCGTAATGTCATTTCCCTCCACATCTGCGAAGATGGTTCCGTTCGAGCGCAAGTCGAAAACGCGATACTGTGCACCTACCTGCAAGTCGATCCAGCTTATTTCTTCACTGAAATCGTACATCCCCTCGAGCATATTCATGCGAGACTGATCGTTAAAGAGTGCTCCTTGTGGAATCACATCGCCTCGCACCTGCGCTACAGCCGCATCAAATTCCGGAGTACCTGGCAAAAGACG
Source organism: Nitritalea sp. (assembly GCF_054166705.1). Lineage (NCBI taxonomy): Bacteria > Pseudomonadati > Bacteroidota > Cytophagia > Cytophagales > Cyclobacteriaceae > Nitritalea > Nitritalea sp. The sequence continues at coordinate 148,349 of NZ_JBSZCV010000009.1, read as the reverse complement.
TCCTGTATCGGCCACGCCACGGGCAAACTGATGGGCTGCCGCCTGCTGCTGAGGGCTACCGAAAGTACCTGGCGCTACCCCTTGCTGTGCGAGTGCCGCCATATAGCCGATGGTGTACTCTCCGAACCAAGCACTGTTATCCTTCCAAAGCTGATTGACATTCACACCTACCAAGTCGGCAATAAAGGAATCACCCGAATTTTCGATGGTGGTATAGGCACGCACGAAGTAATTGGCGCCTTTCAGCTCTAGTTTATGCTGCTGAATGTCAAAATTCGCTAAAGAATAGCGCTGTGCGCCGGTGTAGACTGTTGTCCCTGCCCCATAGTTAAAGGTATACGAAAGCTCATTGCGATCATTCAAGCGATAATGTAAGGCGGTATTTACCTTATAGTTTGACGCCCCGTAGTCCACTAAAAAGCGTTCGTCATAGCCTGTTCGTGACACCACTTGATCAGGGATACTGCCGATAAAGCCGCCCAAACCGAGCTGCTGAGCCTGCTGCTGGATGGCGCCTACATTACGTAATAAGCCTATGTTGTTCGCCACTTCATCACCGAAAACGTGCACGCGGTCAGCACCTGGGTTAAACGGCAGGTCTCCCTGCGCGCGAAAGTTCAGGTCTGTCTGGTCGGTACCGTACCAGTCTTCTGCACGCATAAAGGAAGCATTTACCTTAAAAGCGAACTTGTTATTAAAGGCTTTCGCGTAACGAATAGAGCCCTCGAACATGGGCTGCGGACTAGTAGGTTCGCCTGGACGTCCATTGAGGTGGTTGACTCCCTGCTTGTAGAAAGCACTGAAGCCCTGATATTCGAAAGGGTTTTTTGAGTTCACTAATAAAATACCATTGAAGGCATTAGGCCCGTATAGGGCCGAAGCTGCTCCAGGAATAAATTCTAAAGACTCCACATCCAGCTCAGAAGGACCGTTTAGGTTGCCGATGGGGAAATTCAGCGCCGGTGCCTGAGTGTCCATGCCATCCGTTAACTGCACGAAGCGCGTATTTCCGGTCGAATTGAAACCTCGAGCGTTTACGATTTGAAAATTGATAGAAGAAGAGGTCACATCCACGCCCTTTAAATTCGCGATGGCCTTGTAGTAGTTGTCCGAAGGCGTATCGCGGATGGCGAGAATATCCATTTTCTCGATGGAAACTGGAGACTGTAGGATGCTCTCCTCCACACGGGAGGCAGAAACCACCACTTCTTGGCCAAGTAGCGTCTGTTCGGCCAGGTCTATTCGTAGACCACTCACCTCAGGCTGGGTAATTTCGATTTCCTTCGAGGTGTAGCCCACCATGCTCACGACAAGTGTAAGCGGAGGTGCCTGATTGACCCGCAAGTTGAAATTCCCCCGCGCATCGGTCACCGTACCGATCACTTTACCCTTCACCAAGATATTTACCCCGATCAAGGTTTCATTTGTACCTGTTTCCAGAACCGTTCCAGAAATTGTGGTGGTTTGAGCAGTGGCTACTTGAAAACTCATCAGCATAAATACGCTAACAAGCAAGCTCCATCTCCCCATGTAATTGGTAAATGTTTGCATAGGTATTTTGGGTTTAACGTTGGTCGGGAGTCAGTGCTTTCCTTATTTCCTTAGGAAAAAGCCCACTTATCCCATTACAATTTTGTTAAAATACCTGATATCTGCAATGCTCTTTTGTTAAATTCAGCGTAGAAAGAGTAATATTTTTTTACGCTACTTGATTATTCAAATTAAATCCTTGTTTTTCAATACATTATGCATGCATACTAATTTGCGGGTGCAAAAAAAAAGCCGAACTACATACTCTGTAGTTCGGCTTTTCGTTAGCGAAATCTTTGGTTTTACTGCTGACTGTTACGCTTATTTTCTTCGTTCACATGTTTCACCAAACGATCGCAGAGGTCTTTCATCTCTTCTGACATGTACTCGTCACCGGTAGCATTCAGGATGGTTTGGGCCATGCCCCCGATCACATCGATATAAAAACGCTTCATCTCGGCTACCGACATGTCATCTGTCCACAAGTCGATACGCAGGGTTGAGTGATTTAAGTTGTCCCATACATTTAAGCTTACGCTGCGTGTGCTCTCCATGCCAGCACCCTCTTTATCAGAGGCATCCCAAAGGATCTGCTTGGGCATGTTTTTTTCATCTAATTCAACTTCGAAATTAATCGTAGACTTTTTCATCGGTAGTAAATAAATTCTTGGTCAACCGAAAAAACGGTGGGTGTAGTAAATAAGTTCAGCGTAGTCTTTAAAATGTCATCTCAGGAATGTCGCCGTCCACGAGCAGTTTGCCCTCGGTTTTTGCCTGTATTTCCTCTACCGACACGCCTGGGGCGCGCTCCAGCAGTCGAAACCCACCTTCGGGCATCACTTCCAATACGGCCAGGTCGGTCACGATCTTTTTGACACAGCGAATGCCGGTAATCGGTAGGGAACACTGCTTGAGGAGTTTGGACTCACCGCTGCGGCTGCAGTGCTGCATGGCCACGATAATATTTTCTGCAGAGGCCACTAAATCCATCGCTCCTCCCATGCCTTTCACCATCTTGCCCGGGATCTTCCAGTTCGCGATATCTCCATTTTCGGATACCTCCATCGCCCCCAAGATGGTCAGGTGCACATGGCCCCCGCGAATCATGGCGAAGGACTCTGCAGAGCTAAACAGCGCAGATCCTTTTGTCATGGTAATCGTTTGCTTGCCCGCATTTATTAAATCCGGATCTACATGCTCTTCAGTAGGGAAGGGGCCGATGCCTAAAAGTCCATTCTCGGACTGGAGCACTACCTCCAGCTCATCTGGAATATAATTGGCCACCAAGGTCGGAATGCCGATGCCCAGGTTGATATACTGACCGTTTTGTACCTCTCTGGCGATACGCTGCGCGATTTGATCTTTTGTTAACATGCTTGGTTCGGGTTTTTAGGTGGCTACATTACTTACGCGTAGTTCTCTGCTCGATGCGCTTCTCATAATTTACGCCTTCGAATATACGCTGCACGTAAATGCCCGGCGTATGGATGGCATTGGGATCGAGCGTACCTGCTGGCACTAATTCTTCTACCTCTGCGATGGTGATCGCTCCCGCAGCCGCCATCATGGGGTTAAAATTCCGTGCGGTACCTTTAAAGATTAAGTTGCCCGCCGTATCTCCTTTCCACGCTTTTACAAAGGAAAAGTCCGCCTTCAGCCAGCGCTCCATCAGGTATAACTTACCATCAAATTCGCGCACCTCCTTGCCCTCGGCTACCTCCGTGCCCACACCGGCGGGAGTAAAAAAAGCCGGTATGCCGGCACCCCCTGCACGAACGCGCTCGGCTAATGTCCCCTGAGGAATAAGCTCTACCTCCAGCTCTCCGCTCAGGAGCTGCCGCTCAAATTCCGCATTCTCGCCCACGTAGCTGGAGATCATTTTGCGCACCATGCGCTTTTTTAACATCAAGCCGATGCCGAAATCATCTACCCCCGCATTATTTGAAATGCACGTTAGGTTCGTGATATCCCTGGCCAGGAGGGCCTGAATGCTGTTTTCAGGAATGCCTGAAAGCCCGAAGCCTCCCAGCATCAGCACGGCGCCGCTGTGGACATCCGCCACCGCCTCCTCTGCATTTTTAACGGTTTTCGTAATCATAGTAGCGTGTATTAGGTTATTTGCGTTCAAGTAATCGTTTCGCCTGCATGCGGTCTTTTTCGAGCTGCTCTTTTAGGGCTTCGAGACCATCAAATTTGCGCTCCTCGCGCAAAAAAGCCACCAGGTGCACCCGCACACGACGATCGTATAAGTCACCTGTAAAGTTAAAAAGATTTACCTCTATGCTGCGATTAATTCCATTAACGGTGGGTCTCCTGCCGATGTTTAGCATGCCGTCGTAAGCATCCCCTTCTACTTGGATGCGAACCGCGTAGGCACCTTCTCCAGGGACCAACTTATAATCATGGGGGAGATGTACATTCGCTGTCGGAAAACCGATGGAGCGCCCGACCTGCTGGCCTTTAATAATAATGCCGTTTAACTCATAGGGAGCGCCCAGATAATCATGGGCCGTCTGCACATCGCCGCGTAAAAGTGCCTGCCGGATTTTGGTGCTCGAGATCCCGATGTCCTCGATGTCCTCGCGCGTGATCTCTTCCAGCGCGAAGCCAAAACGAGCTTCATTCTCCCGCAAGTACGCAAAAGAACCTGCCCGATCCTTACCAAATCGATGGTCGTAGCCGATGACTAACTTGTGCGTGCCGATGGTGTCGATTAAAATACGCTGCACATAGTCTTCTGGGCTGAGCTGCGCAAATTCCCGGGTAAAGGGGATGGTCAGCAGGTGATCTATCCCATTTTTGGCCAGCAGGGCCGCTTTCTCCTCAAAGGTACTCAGCAGGCGCAGCTGGTGGTCATCCGGATAGAGCACGAGCCTAGGGTGTGGCCAGTACGTGATCAGCACCGTTTCTCCCCCCACTGCATCGGCCTGCTCGCGGATGCTACGTAAAATTTTTTGATGCCCTTTATGCACGCCATCGAAGGTTCCCGAGGTGACGATGGGTTTTTGTAGTGGGCGGAAACTACTTATTCCCTCATAAATCTGCATGTGCTCTTCTTGCTTTAAGTCGCGTAATCAGGGCAGGTAGTTCCTCCGCATCCGCCAGCGTATAGGCACCGATGGCTGTCCGCACCAGGCGAGACATGTACGCACCCACGCCGAGGGCTTCCCCGATGTCGCGCGCTAAAGACCGGATATAGGTGCCTTTCGAGCAGCGAATGCGGAGCGTAATTTCAGGCAGGGCGCAGGCGAGCAGTTCCAGCTCAAAAATCTCCACCGGCCGCGGCTGCAGCTCCACTTCCACCCCTTTCCGCGCGGAGGCATAGACCCGTTTGCCATCCACCTTTATCGCCGAATGCTGCGGAGGAACTTGCTCGATCGCACCCCGAAAGCGACTGAGCACCTCTTCCACTTGGGCGGCAGTGATGCCACTAGGATCAGCGACGGGCACTACTTCTTTCTCCAGGTCGAAGCTTTCGGTGGTGGCCCCCAGCACGAAGGTAGCCTCATAGGCCTTCTCCTGCGCCATATAGGAATCGATCTGCTTGGTCATTTTACCGGCACAGATGATCAGCAGGCCGGTGGCCAAAGGATCTAGTGTGCCCGCATGCCCCACTTTTTTTACCTGTAAGGCATGGCGAATTTTCTTGACCACATCGAATGAGGTCCAGGTATGCGGTTTATTGACTAAAAACACCTCTCCATATGGAGTGGGTGTAGGACTGGTTTCTGACATCATTAGGCATTTAACCCGACCACTAGGGCGATGGTTCCGACGATCGCGCAGTAGATCGCAAAATAGGTGAGTTTACTTTTGCGCACCAGCGCAATCATCCACGTGCAGGCGAAGTAGCCGGAAATAAAGGCAAAAAGGAAGCCTACGGCCAAAGGGGGAAAGCCTTCCGTGGTGTAGCTGAGTGCACCATCCAAAATATCTTTGGCGATTTTTCCGAATATCAGCGGCACCACCATCAAAAAGGAAAAGCGCGCCGCCCGATTTTTATCGATGCCCAGCAGTACAGAGGTGGAAATCGTGGCACCTGAACGGGAAATCCCCGGTAACATGGCCACTGCCTGTGCCAGCCCGATGATCGCTGCAGCGCCGAAGGAGACTTCCTTTTCCGTGTGCTTCGCCCGATCGGCCAGCAGCAGTAAGGTGGCCGTCACCAAGAGCATGCCACCTACAAAGGCGATTTTGCCCCCGAAAAACTGCTCCAGCTGCTCATCGAAGAACAAACCCACGATCACGGCGGGAATCATGGAAAGCACGATTTTTAAAGAAAACTTGAACTCATCATTCCACTTAAACTGAAACAGCCCGCCCGCTACCTCAGCCAAATCTTTTCGGAAGACAAGCAGCGTGGCCAGCGCCGTGGCAAAATGCAGCACCACCGTGAAAAGCATGCTTTCTTCAGGTACAGCCTCATCGCCAAGCAAGTAAGTCGCGATTTCCAGATGCCCGCTGGAGGAAACAGGCAAAAACTCGGTCAAGCCCTGGATGATTCCCAGGATGACAGCATCTATAAGATCCATAAATGTATTCAGAACGCCTTAGGCATCCGTTTTCTTGGTGTAAAAAATAGCGTAAAACTGAAATAAAAAGCCCCCAAGCGTCAGCACAGGCCCTAAGGTCAGTCCTAAAAAGCCAAATCCATGCGGCTCTCCATCCAGTGCCGTCAAGGTGAAGCCTAAAAGGATGATCGCTAGGCCGATGAGCATCAGGCGGTAGTTGTCACGCGTAAACGCAAAGTGTTTTTTATCCATGGTTTAATACAGTTCGTCTAAGGACATATTTAAATATTTATTTACGGCCGAAAGGGTGCTGAAAAAGGACAGTAGGGCCCCGGCCAGCACCAAGCCACCAAAAAGCCCGAGAAGCAAGTTGAGCTCACTCAGCAGGCTAAAGCCATCGATCTGCTGCTGGGTGTACAGAATCAGGCCATACAGCAGCAGGGAAGAGATCCCGCCCGCGATGGCACCATACACGAAAGAACGGGCCAAGAAGGGTTTCCGGATAAAGCCCCGGGTGGCGCCCACCAGCTGCATGCTGCGGATCAAGAAACGCTGAGAAAATAAGGCGAGTTTAATCGTGTTATGGATGAGCATGATCACGGTAAGCACTAAAATCAGTACAAAGCCAGCCATCACTAAGGAAACCTTGACCATGTTTTGGTTGATGGCTTCCAATAAATCATTCATATAGCTCGTTTCGAAAACTTCTTCCATCTTTTCGAGGCTGGCGCTGATTTCTGCCAGCTGATCGGCCGTTTGAAACTCTTCCGCCACACTAAAGGAGATGCTGGCACGCAGGGGATTATCGTCGAGAAACTGCATGAAGTCTTCTCCGGTATCAGCCAGAAATTTTTCTGCCGCCTCTTCTTCAGTAGTAAAGTGGATGAGCGCTTCTCCTTCCCTTTTTAAAACGTAAGGCTGGCTAGCGATGCGCTGCTGCACTTGGGCATACTGCTGCTCACTTAGGCCCTTTTTCAGGAAAACCTGCACCTCCACATTTTCGCGGATGAGCGAGCTGAGCACTTTGGCCTGGATGATAATCAGGCCGAAAAGTCCCACGATAAACAGGGAAAGGGTCGTACTGAAAAGCACGGATAAAAATTTAAAGCGCCCTAAGCGGGTCTTTTTTCTGGCTTTTGTGCGCATGCGTTACCGATCCATTAGAATTCCAAAAGTACGTTTCTTTCTTGAATATTGCCAATTCCTTTCTGTTAAAGAACCTTAGCGGCGGAGGGTCTTTTCCAGCGGCCAGGGCAGTACTGCACTTCCAGAGATCACGTACACGCTATCCGCTAAGGATATTTCCGGTACATGCAGGCCCGTGAAGCTCCCAAAGGCCGGCACGATCAGCTGATTCCCCTGGCGCAAAAAGCAAGCCATTCGCAGCTGCTGCCGCCCGCGCCCCTGTACCCGGAAGCCGGGATGCACATGCCCGCAGAGGATGAGACGCTCTCCAGCAGCTGCTGTAGCCTCCCCCTTTTCTAGGGGTGTATGCCGCAGTATCAGTTGGCCCAGGGCCAAACCTTCCGCATGAACCTTCAGGGGGCTGCCTGCATACAGCTGCGGCGGTAAAATATCGTGATTGCCTCTGATAAGGTGCCAGTTTAGGGCCGGAAAATGGGCGATAAAGTCCATAAAATCCTCCCAAGCGCTGTTCCAATCACTATGAAAGAGGTCTCCCAGAAAATACACGTGCTCCACCGGGTAGCGCGCCAGCAGCGCCGCCAGCCGCTGAAAATCGCCGGCATGCACCTGCTCGGGAATGGGAATGCCGGCCTTGCGAAAATGCGTGGCCTTACCGAAGTGGGTGTCTGCCAGGAACAGCGCACGGTGGGTAGCAGACCAAATGGCCTTTTCCGGCAACAGCGAAAGCGCTTCACCGAAGAGATGTAAAGAATATGAAGTGGTGGATGGGGACACGTGAAACAAAAGCCTTGGAAATCGGGTACTCTTTCTAACAACAAGATTACTGCAAAAATGAAGCAATTAAAAATTTTTATCCTATTTCTATCTGTGGTGGGTCTCCAGCTACTCGCTGGACAGCGGGCCGAGGCCCAAAGCGCGGGGGATATCCTGGGCGTCTGGTGGACACAAGATAAGGATGCTAAGGTGGAGCTTTTTCAGGAAAAGGGTAAATTCTATGGCAAGCTCGTCTGGATCAAGCCCGATCCAGAGGTGAAGGAGCCTGTTTTAGATGAAAATAATCCAGATAAAAGCCAGAGAAGTCGCCCCCTGCTGGGTATTCGCCTGCTGGAGGATTTTCACTTCAACGGGGAGCGCTATGAGGGAGGAACAATTTATGATCCGACGAATGGCAAGAAATATTCCAGTCATATGACGCTGAAAAACCAGCAGACCCTCGAGCTACGCGGCTATGTGGGCGTCTCTTTCGTCGGGCGCTCGGTGACCTGGACACGCGCATCGGAAAGCCACTGAGCGTATTCCTTAATCTTGCCTCCGGGAGAGAGTAAAAAAAATGAGCCGGGGATCCACCTTCCCCGGCCCAAACCAGTACGCTAATCTAACAGGTACGCTACGCTGGTACGCGATGCGCCAGGGCGCAAAAATCACTTGGGGCTATACTCCCAAATACCCGGAGGGACTACCTCCAACACATTCCCAAAGGGATCTTCAAAGTAAAAACTTTCCAGTCCGCTGTGCCAGTGCTGCTCATGCGTGAGCTGGATTCCTTTTTTCATAAAATCCATTTTCGTCTTCAGATAGTCACGTTTAGAGACTTCGAAGGCGACGTGCTGCTTGCCGAAGGCAAAGTGAGGCGGTAGTTCTTCCTCATTTTTCGTGGCTTCGGGTAAAAAACACAATAATACAGAGCTTCCGCAGCGAAAAAACGCGTGTCTGTTTGGGCTAACGTGAATCAACGGAAAATCCAGAATCTCATGATAAAACTGAACCGCGAGTTCGATATCCGAAACATAAAGACAGGTTTCTTTTATTTGTGCGTATTTCATATTGTAAAGTACGCGAAATGCCTATTTTTTTTATGGGTAAAGTGATGTGTAGCCAAAAAATCGTTTAAACAGCGTAATCACATAGATAGATGGTATTTTTTCGCGGACAAACAGGCTAAAAGCAAAAAAAGCCCCGATAACAGCCAAAAGGCCGCATCGAGGCAATAGGAATTTGGCCTAAGGCCATGCCTAAACAGGAACTCCACTGCTCAAATAGAAAGAGCGCAGGAGGTAGCTAAGCTGTTCGTATTCAATTAAAAACGCATCGTGTCCATAGTGGGAGTGCAGCTCTCCATAGCTGCCGTAGGGCACTCCGGAGGCGATCTCCCGAGACTCCTCCGCGCTAAACAAGAGGTCGCGGTCCACACCCACGGCCAGCACCTTGGCGCGAATCTCGGCGAGTGCCTGCTGCAGCCCGCCACGTCCGCGGCCCAGGTCATGGCTGTCCATGGCTTTAGTTAACGTCCAGTAGCTGAGCGCATCGAAGCGCTCGCTGAGCTTTTGACCCTGATAGCGCAGGTAGGCACTCACCCGAAAGTGGTCTAGCTTCTCCTCCGCGTCGTTTTGCTTCGCGGCCAGATTATCGGGATGTCGGTAGGAAATCATAGCCATAGCACGGGCGGCTTCCAAGCCCTTTTTGCCCGCCTCCGGGCTACGCGTTCCCCAGCTTTGGTCGGCAGCTATAGCCATGCGCTGCGCCTCATTAAAGGCGATCAACCAAGGCCGGGACTTGGCATTTGATGCCAGGATGATGGCATGTTCCAGGGATTCCCCCAGGTGATGTGCCCACTCCAGTCCTACCTGACCTCCGAGGGAGCCCCCGATAAGCGTATGAATCCGCCGTATGCCCAGATGCTCACGCAGTAAATCTAAGGCACGCGCCATATCCCGTGTGGTAAGTTGAGGAAAATCATAGTAATAGGGCTGCCCACTGTCAGGATCCACGCTGAGGGGATGGCTGGAGCCATAGCAGGAGCCCAGCAGGTTTGCGCATACGATGTAATGCCTATCCGGATCATAAAACTTATCCTCTCCGATTAGGCCATTCCACCATTCATGCGGTTTCGCATCCCCCGTGAGTGCATGCACCACCCAGATGACATTATCCTTCTCCGGTTTTAGGTGTCCACTACAGGTATATTTCAGGGTAAACCCAGCCAGCACTTCCCCCGATTCCAGCGGAAAAGGGGCCGTGTGGTGAAAATAGTCTTCAGTCATATCCACGATGAGATAAGGCGCTTGTAGATTCATAGTTCTTCACTTAGGCTTGCTCAGGTACCTGGCGCTGTGCCACCACCTGAAAGGCCTGCTCGAAATCTGCTTTTATATCTTCTATATGCTCGATGCCCAGGGACACGCGCAGCAAACTGTCGCTCACACCTGCCGCTGCACGGGCCTCTGCGCTGAGCTGCTGATGCGTCGTGGCGGCGGGCTGAATAATTAGGGTTTTCGCGTCCCCGACATTCGCCACATGTGAAACCAGCTGAAGGGCATCGATGCAGGCCGAAGTAGCGGAGGCATCTGCCTCTAGCTCGAAACTCAACACTCCTCCAAAGCCGTGCCGCAAATATTTCTTGGCATTTTCATGGTAGGGGGAGCTGGCCAGCCCCGGGTAGTGAACCTTCCGGACCAGCGGATGTGCCTCCAGCCATTGCGCCAGCTCGAGGGCATTGTCCACGGTGCGCTGCACGCGCAAAGATAAGGTCTCGAGTCCTTGTAATAAAAGGAAGGAGTTAAATGGGCTGAGTGCCGGCCCCATGTCGCGCAGCCCTTCCACGCGTGTTTTGATGGAAAAGGCCACATTGGGAAGCCCCAGCGGATTACCCTCTCCGAAAGTATCCCAAAATTTCAGGCCATGATAGCCCTCAGAGGGCTCGGTAAACTGCGGGAACTTGCCATTCGCCCAGTTGAAATTCCCCCCATCTACGATGATACCGCCGATGGAAGTGCCATGGCCGCCGATCCACTTGGTGGCAGAAGCGGTCACGATGTGGGCGCCCAGCTTGAGCGGCTGTGCGAGGTAGCCCCCCGCCCCGAAGGTATTATCCACGACGATGGGCAAGCCATGGCGCTCGGCTACCTCTCGGATCGCGTCGAAATCGGGCACACTGAAAGAGGGGTTACCGATCGTTTCCAAGTAAATCGCACGTGTGTTCGCATCGATATGGACTTCAAAGTCGGCAGCATTCAGGCTGGAAGCGAAGCGCGCCTCGATTCCCAGCCGCTTGAAGGACACTTTAAACTGATTGTAGGTGCCTCCGTAAAGGTGCGGCGCTGCCACGAAGTTTTGCCCACTTTCTAGAAGCGTGTGCAGCGCCAGAAACTGAGCTGCCTGCCCGGAGGCCGTAGCCACCGCCGCGACGCCCCCTTCCAGCGCCGCGACGCGCTCTTCGAACACGGCTGTAGTGGGATTCATGATGCGTGTGTAAATATTTCCAAACTCTTTCAGCGCAAATAAATTCGCGCCATGCGCGGCCGAATTAAAGGTGTAAGAGGTCGTTTGATACAAGGGTACCGCACGGCTATTCGTGCTCGGGTCCGGCTGCTGGCCGGCATGTAACTGAAGGGTTTCGAATCTGTACGTTGACATAAGTAGTGGTTTATAGGATTAGGAATGTAAAGAAAGGTGAGGGGCCACAGAAAGGGCCCGTAGGAGCGGAGGTGCTTTAAACGAAATCGCCAGAAGGATAAAGACAAAAGAAAGCTTTGCCTTAGCCAAATCGCTTAAAGCATACGCATACAGCAACAGCCTTGGCTGCTACCAATAGGTAAAAGGAAAGAAATTCGAAAAGAGCCGATGGGGCTTCCCTGCGGACCATGCGATGGCCGGTTAGCTGAAGGAAGTAATGGGCTCAGGAGAAAAGGCTGCTTTGCGCGGAGCGCAAAAACAGGGGAAAGGAGGCGTGACAAACCTTCCTGCAAAGCTGGTAGGGTACAAGAAGCTTTCGCTTGGGAAATAGAGGTAAAGAAAACGTCAGGTATAAATCTCATGGTCGAAGAATTTATAGTTCCTTCGGCTGTATCAACCGATGGCAGGAATTGGCACCTTGGATTTTCCAGGTTGCCAGAGGGTCATAGAGCCTGTCTCTCGCCTCTTCTATATAAATCCCACCACATAAAAAATGCGTTAGGATGCTTCAAAGGTCTCGCATCGCGCCGATTTATCCAAGGTTTTCTCTAATTTTTTTTTCAAACCCTCTTTTTTGGCCCTCGGGCCTGTAACTTTCCCTAAAAAAATTAGTCTATTAAGAGGATGAAACAGCTGCTTGTTTTCTTTTTTGCTCTCAGCCTATACAGCGTTCACAGCCCGCTACAGGCGCAGGTACGTCACCCGAAGCGCATCAGTGCGGAGGGCAGTACGGGCTTTATTATCGCTCATGCACGCGATCTGGTGGAGGTCTCCCAGACCCAGCCTTTCGGTGGGGCGATTTCCCTGGACTGGGCGCAGACGAGCCTGCGGCAGTGGGAGCGCTGCCAGTGTCACCATTACCTAGGGCTTCGCCTGCACTATCATAATTTTAACAATCCGCAGGTTTTGGGCGCGGCACTTAGCTTGACGGCAGACTTCGAGCCCATCCTTTGGCAAAGCCCAGACCGTCGCTGGCAGTTTAGCTTGCGCAGTGGCATCGGCCCCGCCTACCTGAACCGCCTGTTCGACCCGGAAACGAATCCGGACAATACCTTTTTTTCGGCGCCTATCAGTTTTTTGTTGTACACCAGCCCGACACTCAGCTATCAGTTCAGTACCCACTGGGGGCTTTCTGCGGCATTTAACTACCATCATATTTCGAATGGCGGGCAGCGGCAGCCGAATCGGGGCATGAACTATCCGATGTGGGGCTTGGGGCTGCGCTACTTTCCTTCCGGCCATCCCCAGTGGGAGCGGCATCAAGCGGCAGCAGCTCCGCGGAGCTGGCTCTGGGAGGTGGAGAGTGGCCTGACCAACCGTAGCGTGCCCGATCAGGACCGACGGGGCCTCACTGCGGGGCTGGCTCTGGGTGCCAAGCGGCGGGTAAACAACTTGCAGTCCCTGGGCGTAGGGGTAGAATTTATTCAGGATGAGGCGTTTCGGGCGCGCCCTGAGGCGCAAAGCGGCAGTATCATCGCTCCTTTCCTGTCCCATACCTTATGGGTGGGGCGGGTGCAGTTTGAGCAGCGGCTCGCCTGGTATGCCCTTAAGCCGGAGGGCTATCAGCCGGAGGCCTTCTATCAGCGCTACCTCTTGTTCTACGAGCTCTTTCCGGGCTTTGCGGTGGGCGCCTCCCTGAAAGCCCATGCGCAGGTGGCCCAAAACCTCGATCTCCGCGTCCGTTACCAGCGTCCCTTCCGCAGGTAATCAAATAATCCCTGTTATGCTGTGATTTTTTATGTATTTTCGGCCGCAACAATTTTAACTTTATGCAGCGCATCATACGACTATTTAAGCGGTGTGGCTTGGCCGCCACGCTTTTTTTGGCCGGAGGCCTGAGTATGGCGGCGAGTCCCCAGTGGCTCCGCTACCCAGCGATCTCTCCCGATGGCCAACATATCGCCTTTACCTATAAAGGAGATATTTTTATCGTCCCCAGTGCCGGAGGGGCTGCCCAGCAGTGGACCAGCCATGAAGGGCATGACTTTATGCCGGTGTGGTCTCCCGATGGCAAGCAGCTGGCTTTCGCCTCGGATCGCTATGGTAATTTTGACGTCTTCGTCCTCAACCTGGAGGCAGGGGATGAGCGCCGGCTAACCTTTCACTCAAATGACGAATTCCCGTACACCTTTACCCCGGATGGCAAGCAGGTGCTTTTCAGTACCAGCCGCCTGGATGATGCTGCCCATCGGCAGTACCCGACCGGATCGCAGCCTGAACTGTATCAGGTAGCTGCTGGGGGTGGCCGTGTGGATCAGGTGTGGACGCTCCCCGCTGAGGCGGTGGTGTTCAGTGCGGACGGGCAGCGCATGCTGTATCAGGATAAAAAAGGCGGTGAGAATGAGTGGCGCAAGAAGCATACCTCGGCCATCACGCGGGACATTTGGATGTATGAGAAGAGCAGTGGCCAGCATCAGCAGCTGACCCGCTTTGCTGGTGAGGATCGCAATCCTGTTTTCGATCCTAAGAACCCTGATTTTTACTATTTCCTAAGTGAGCGCTCGGGCAGTTTTAATGTGTTTAAGGCGCCGATCGCCCAGGAGCAAGAGGCGCGGCCGCTGACCCGCTTTACCGATTTTCCTGTGCGCTTTTTGAGTAGCTCTGCAGATGGCTTGCTTTGCTTTAGCTATGATGGAGAGCTGTACACCCTCCGCGAGGGAGAGGAGCCGAAGCGTGTGGAGGTGAGCATTCGCCATCAGGCCACGAAAAATGCGGACAGTTTCATAAATGTGTCGGGTGGGGTGAGTGAGATGGCTGTTTCGCCTGACGGCAAAGAGATCGCTTTTATCGCCCGTGGGGAGGTTTTCGTCACGGCGGTGGACGGCAGTATGACCAAGCGGCTGACACAGACGCCTGAGCAGGAGCGCTTTGTGACCTTCAGTGAGGATGGCAAGTCGGTGCTGTATGCCAGCGAGCGTGAGGGCAAGTGGCGCATTTACAAGACTGAGAAGGTACGTGCGGCGGAGGAGCCTTTCTTCTATGCCAGCACGCTGTTAAAAGAATCTGTAGTGGTAGAAGAGGAGCAAGATGTCTATCAGCCGCTTCCTTCTCCGGATGGCAAGTGGCTGGCGTATGTGAGTGGGCGCCGCAGCCTGCGCGTTAGGCCAATGAGCGGTGGTGCTTCGAAGGAGCTCCTAGGCCCTGAGTTTTTACTGCACATGCGCGATGGCGACCAGTATTTTACCTGGAGTCCGGACAGCAAGTGGCTGCTGGCGGAGTACAACACCACGCTGGCGAATGGGGAGATCGTGTTGGTGGATGTGGCTGGCGAGAAGGCGCCCATTAACATCACCGAGAGTGGCTACAGCGATGGCCGCCCCAAGTGGGTGAATGGCGGCGAGCAGATGCTTTGGTTTACGAATCGCGATGGCTTGAAAGGCTTTGCGACGAGTGGCGGCAGTCAGCGCGATGTGTATACGCTTTTCTTCACGCAGGAGGCATTTGAGAAGTTTAACCGCACGAAAGAGGAGGAGGACCTGCTGAAGGCCATCGAGGAGGCGCAGAAGAAGGACAAGAAAGACGAGAAGAAGGACGACAAGAAGGACGAGGATAAAAAGGGCACGAAGGAGCTGCAGATCGACTTTGATGATTTGCGCGAGCGCAAAGCCCGTCTGACCATTCACTCTTCAAGCTTGGGTGATGCGGTGCTGAACAAAGAGGGGACGATGCTGTTTTACCTGGCGCGATTCGAGAAGGGGCTGAACCTGTGGTCCACGGACCTGAAGACGAAGGAGACGAAGATGGTGCAGAAGCTGGATGCCGGCTCGGGCTCTTTGGTGTGGGATAAGGACATGAAAAACCTGTATTTGCTCAGTGGGGGCAGTATTTCGAAGCTGTCGGCGGATGCTTCTAAGAAGGAGTCGATCCGGATAGCGGGCGAGATGTCGGTGGATGCCGATGCGGAGCGGGCCTACCTGTACGAGCATGTGGTCAACCGCACGAAGGGGGCTTTTTATACCTCGGACATGCATGGCGTGGACTGGGAGGCGCTGGCGCAAAGTTACGAGAAGTACTTACCGCATATTGGCAACAGTTACGAGTTTGCGGAGATGCTGTCCGAGTTGATCGGGGAGTTAAATGTTTCCCATGCGGGAGCGCGCTACAGTCGTTCGATTCCTAATGCCGATGCGACTGCAGCCTTGGGGATTTTAATCGATTATGCGCATCAGGGTGACGGTGTGAAGATTACGGAGGTGCTGCCACGGGGTCCGCTGGATCGTGCGGGGCTGAACATCGCGGCGGGCCATGTGCTGGAGCGTATCGATGGGGAGCTGTTAGCTGCAGATGCGGACTGGGCCAAGTTTTTAAACCGTAAGGCGGGCAAGTTTGTGTTGATCGACGTGCTCGATCCGGCGACGGGCAAGCGGAGCCAGCATACGGTGAAGCCGATCACTTTAGGTCAGGAGAATGCGCTTTTATACCGCCGCTGGGTGAAGAAAAACCAGGAAGAGGTGGAGCGTTTGAGTGCGGGTAAGTTGGGCTACGTCCATATTCCGGGCATGTCAGATGGTCCTTACCGGACGATTTACGAGGAGATGATGGGCAAGTACCATGACAAGGAGGGCGTCATCGTGGATACGCGTTTTAATGGTGGTGGTGACTTGGTGGCGGATTTGGCCATGTTCTTTACGGGTGAGAAGTTCATTACGTATGCGACGGAGGATCGTGTGGTGGGTTATGAGCCGACGTTCCGCTGGACGAAGCCTACTTTAGCGCTGTTTAATGAGGCGAATTATTCGGATGGGCATTGTTTTGCTTGTGGGTATACGGATTTGAAGATTGGTAAGACGGTGGGGATGCCGACGCCGGGCACCTGTTCCTTTGCGGGCTGGGAAGGGCTGTCGGATGGCACCCGCTGGGGTATCGTGCCGATATCTGCCAAGAATAAGGCAGGGGAGTGGATGGAGAATAATGAGACGGCTCCGATGTTCGAGGTGAAGAATATGCCGGGCAAGATTGATCGCGGTGTGGATCAGCAGTTGGAAAAAGCGGTGGAGGAGTTGCTGAAGGACATTCAGTAGGCGGTCATGCTTTATTAGGTACCCGAAAGGGTTTGTTAGACCCGCCCTGGCCGTAGTAGGCTGGGGCGGGTTTTTTAGTGTTCGTGGCTGTGGGGGCAGTATGCTCGGGGGGATCGGCAACTAGGGGTGGGTGCGAACCGTAGTGGTAAGTTAACAAGGGGTAATATGGGTGAAAAGTCCCAAGTTAGCAGACATAGTTAAGTGAACAGTCTCGAACAGTCGGGATAGTTTATTAAGGGCGGGAGGGATAGTTCGGGATAGTTGATTAAGGGCTGTCTAGGTTTATCGTTTTCATACTTGTAAAGTGAGCAGACACACTTGAATGAACGGTCTCCGAGCTTCGAGCTACTAGCTTCAAGCTTGTAGCTCGAAGCTAGTAGCTTATTGCTAAACTATTCAAGATTACTGTTTTCGAGTATATTCATTAAAGGCGTGTTGAGATAAAGTTTTTCTTTCCCTACTTTTTTTGAAACCAAAAACCCTTTTTCTTCTAAGATGCTGAGATAATTCCCTACAGTTTTGGGAGTTCCCAATCCTGCATCTATCAAAGATTGTCTTTTAGTGTAAGGCAATCGAAAAATAATTTCTACAAGATCTTTAGAATATATTTTGGGCAATTTTACTCGAATACTTTCAGCGGTAGATTCCATCAGTTGGGTTACATTCTCCAATCTTTTTAACCCATGATTGGCAGTTTTCTCAACCATTTCAAGCATGTAGAGGATAAACTTTTCCCAATTTTGTTCTTCAGTTACTTCCATCAAAAGTCTATAGTAATCATTTTTATGTTGTATGATATATTCACTCAAATAAATAGCAGGAATATCAAGAAGCCCTGATTGTTTAAGGAATAAGAGCAATAAAATTCTTCCTGTTCGACCATTACCATCAGCAAAAGGGTGAATCGCTTCAAACTGATAATGCATCAGCGCCATTTTGATCAAGGGATCAATTGATTCATTATCATTGATGAATTTTTCCCAATCCGCTAATTTTTGCCTGATAATATCTTCCCCATCTGGCGGAGTATATATTACTTCACCATTTGCATTTGATAGTGTAGTACCAGGAGTGTTTCTGATACCAGCTGTATTCCCTTTTATGGTTTGAACCAATTCTATGCAAAGATTGGTCGTAATAAATGGTCGTGATTCCAAGCGCTCCAAACCTAGCCAAAGTGCTTGCTTATACCTAAGTACCTCTTTAGTCTCAGGATTTTCAAATTTTTTATCTGCAATTAGTGATTGGTAAAGGTCATCATTGGTTGTAATGATATTTTCTATGGCAGAACTTGCCTTTGCTTCCTGTAGATGGATAGTGTCCAAAAACAAGGTAGGATTAGGTAAATTTCCAATAGCTCCATTCAGTTGAGCCAAAGCCCTACTTGCGGAAATTGTTTTCAAAAGTATGCTTTTGGTCTCCAATTCAATTTTTGGTGGTAAGGCGGGGAGATTATTATATGGAATTTTTCTATTGAACATGTTCAGGAACGAGGGTAAAGATTACACTTGAGAAATCAACGAGGGTAAATTTATCAATTTTTTACCCTCGTTCAAGTGACGAGGGTAAAAATTATCCTTGATACTTACCGAGCATTTACCCGAACTATCCCTAAATAGTCTCCCACAGTTTCCGGGAATTTTTAGAAAAAGAAAGAAAACGAAAGCAAAAGAAAGAAAACGAAAGGAAAAGAAAGGAAACGAAACCTAAAGCGAAAGCAAAAGAAACCTAAAAGGAAAGGAAAAGAAAGTAAACGAAAGTAAACGAAAGCAAAAGGGGAGGGGAAGGAAAGTAAACGAAAGTAAACGAAAGCAAAAGGGGAGGGGAAGGAAAGTAGACGAAAGTAAACGAAAGCAAAAGGGGAAGGGAAGGAAAGTAGACGAAAGCAAACACTATACAACCAAAGTAATGCTGGTATTTTGGAAGATATTGCCTCCAGTTGGCTTGTGATCTGGGCTTAGTTTTTTTTCTTCTATTGGTCTAGCCCCCTATAATCGGACTTTTTTATTTATGATATTGCTTTATAGATTCACCCTATACGATGTTTGATATCAGTAGGAGACTTTCCTCAGGCTCCCATCACCCGATATACTTTGGTATGGGATTTTGAGTTTAAATTAAATCTTATTTTTCCCTTTTTCTATCATTTCGATTTTTCTTTTTTCCCAAAGCTCCTCAAACTTCGTGGGCCAAAAATAAGAGATAGAAGCGTCTATGCGCCTATTGTTGTAAGTTCCGTCGAAGCTGTTAAGTCTGTCCTCTAACTCATCCAAAGACCAGAATAGCTGATTCTTCAGCGTTCGGTCTAAGGTGCTTTGAAAACTTTCTATATGGCCCGATTATAGGGGGAGTTTACACTCTATTCTGGCGATCAGGACTTCTTGACCTTACGCCGCTTCCGCTATTCCGTTGATAAAGGTCTCTACAAAATCCATGATCTTCTCTTTGATTCGTTCTGCGATGCTCTTGCGCTCTCTTAGAGGAGGTTTTTCTTTTAAAAGCGCTATAATTTCGTCTCTTAGAGGCTCCTTCTCTGTGTAAATAAAGTCTCCGATTACCTTTTCCAATCCATCGGATTTCAGACCTTCGCTCTCGGCAAGGTTTTTTAGTGCATCCATGCGCTCCTTAGTCCAATAAACAGCAAATTTCTCGGGGATGTTTTCGGCATCTGCAATCTATGGCAACTGTTCGCGGATAAACTTCTCGATCAATTCCCGCTTGCTTCTTAGCTGCGCTTCTCCCACCATCAGGTCTATGATGGCTTTCTTCTGTTTTTCCTGGTCTTCTGGTTTGGCATCTTTCAAGTTTGCCAAAAGCTTGAGGATATACGTCACATTGATCTCGTCCCTATGAATCAATTCCAGTTCGAAATCAATGTCGTTGAGTATCGAAACTTTTTCTTTCTGCTGTGAACCCTTGCTGCGGTCGTACATGTCAAGGTACTTGCTTTTGTAATCTTCAAAAGCTTGTTCCTGCATGGACAGATCTTCGAAAGTAAACTCTGTGAAAGTTCCCAGAACATTCTTCACCCGCATCAACTCACGAAACGCCTTAATAAATGTCAGCTGTGCTTCCTCGTCTGGTAGATCGTTCACTGCATTTACGGTGGGAGCGATACTGAGAAGTTCGATGTACGCTTCGTTGAATTTCTGCACATACTCTTCATAAGGCGCCATGATAATCTCGTCCTTGGCTTCCAGATTGGAGAAAAGGGCAATGGCCTGGTCTGTGGCAGATTTCAGGTTTCGGAAACAAACGATATTGCCCTGTGACTTGAGTTCATCCAGAATACGGTTGGTACGGGAATAAGCCTGTATCAGTCCATGGTATTTCAGGTTTTTGTCCACATACAGGGTGTTCAGTGTCTTGCTGTCAAAGCCAGTCAGAAACATGTTCACTACCAAGAGAACGTCAACCTGTTTGTTTTTCACCTTCTTGGCTACATCGTTGTAGTAGTTGTAAAAAGTCTGGCTGTCCTTAGTGGAGAAGTTGGTACCAAATTCCTTGTTGTAGTCTTTGATGAAATCGTCGAGAAACTCTCTGGGATGCTTCTTCTCGTTGCTGCCGTAAGCGGCAAGATATTTTTCGTCTGCGGCCAGGGGCAGAGACTGTTCATCATCGCCCACTGCTCCGAGTTCATCTATGTCGTCATCTACCAGATCGACGTTTGCTCCATAGGAGAAGATGGTGGCCACACGCAGATTATGTTCTCCAGACAGTTTTTTGGATTGGAACAACTTGTAGTACTCGATCAATGTAGGGACGCTGGATACACAGAAAATGGAGGTAAAGGTTCTGCTGTGGGTTTTTCGCGAATGGTTGGTGATGATGTAGTCCACCACATTGTTCAACCGAATAGGGGCATTCATGACTTCTTCCTCGTCAATGGCCTCCACATTGATGTCGAAGATGTGGTCTTTCTTTTTGAAAGTGCTGATGTACTCGACGGAGAACTTCAAAACGTTTTCGTCCCGGATGGCATCGGTGATCACATATTTGTGGAGTCAGTCACCAAAGAGCATGGTGGTGGTACGCCTCCCAAATTTGTTGGATCCTGCATTTTCCTCAAAGATGGGTGTTCCTGTAAAACCAAACATTTGGCAATTCCCGAAAAAGTCTTTGATATCGGCATGAGTTTTTCCAAATTGGCTGCGGTGGCATTCGTCAAAGATGAATACGATGCGTTTATCCTGCAGCTGTCCCATTTTGCTCTTGAAGACGTTTTTATTCACTGCCTTGGCCAGCTTTTGAATGGTGGTCACGATCAGCTTGTCATCACCAGTGAGCTGATCCACCAGCTTTTTCGTGTTGCTGGTGGCGTCAATACTTCCCTTCGAAAAGCTGTTGAATTCCTGTGAAGTCTGGGTGTCCAGGTCTTTTCTGTCTACTACAAAGACCACCTTGTACACCTGTGGCAGATTGGTAAGTATCTGGGCGGTCTTGAATGAGGTCAGTGTTTTGCCTGAACCAGTGGTGTGCCAGATATAGCCGTATTTGGGTGAACTCTTCACACGCTCCACGATGGCTTCTGTGGCGTAGTATTGGTAGGGTCGTAGCACCATCAGCGATTTGGCGGTCTCGTTCAGGACAATGTATTTGGTAATCATCTTGGAGAGGTGGCATTTCTCCAGGAAGACGTCGGCAAACTCTGAAAGCTGGGTAATCAGCTTGTTTTTGATGTCAGTCCAGTAAAAGGTCTGCTTGAATGCGCGCTGGTTGAAAGAGCTGTTGGCGTAGTACTTCGTGTTGACCCCATTGCTTATAACGAAAAGTTGTATGTATTGGTACAGCCCTTGCCCGGCATCATACGAGTGTATGCCGTATCGTTTGGTTTGTTTGAAAGCTTCTTTAAGTTCCAGGCCGCGTCTTTTGAGTTCGATCTGTGCCAGTGGAAGTCCATTGATCAGGATGGTGACGTCGTAGCGGTTTTTGTATTTGCCTTCCATGGTCACCTGCTGGGCCACTTGGAATTCGTTCTGGCACCAATGGATCAGGTTGATCAGCTCGATGGTGCGGGATTCTCCTTTGTCGTCGGTATAAGCCACACGGTCCCGCAAGATTTTGGCCCGCTCGAAGACCGATCACTTATTGAGGGCGTTTAGAATCTGAGCAAACTCCTTTTCGCTCAGCTGGGTTTTGTTGTGTTTTTCCAGCTGGGATTTCAAGTTTTTGAGCAAAGCTGCTTCATCTGGGATCAGTACCTTTTGGTAGCCCAGCTGCCGCAACTGCTGCACCAGATTGTTTTCTAACGCCTGTTCGGGTTGTGTGGTCATGTAGGAAAAATGTAAGCTTTTGCCAGTTTCAAAATTGATGTTGAAGCAAGATGTGGAAAACTAATGAACATTGCAAAGCTACTTTTGCTTTTTGAAAATGAATTCTATGTTTGGTTGAAAGTCCATAATTCCTCTAGTTCCCAGGATACTCGCATCCCAAGTGCATTTGGATCCACATTTGGATATTTTTCAAATAACCCGACAAGCTTTTGGGTCATGTGATTTTCTGGTGCAACAATGTTGAGCAAATATTTGATAACACATAGGTGAACGTAAAGTTTTTGGAATTCATGTTGCTTGGGTGCCTCTGAAATCCATTTATAAGGCGTAGGGGCTTTTGTGATGCTTTTGAATGTTCCAGGTAGATTTCTGTTCCAAAGTCTTACATGATGGGCGCAGTAATTTCTTATTTGTGCGACTGATTGGAGCCAACTTGGGAGGTATGTGTGGTTTATTGTACCATATTCTTCTGCGATGTTATCTTTGGATTTCACAGTATGCTTGAGATTGCCATAAAGTTTCGAAAGTGATCCGAAACTCGTATGCTCAAGGGTTTTCCATGCTGGAGGAAATCTATTGTCGTCTTTATGCTTGGAAAAATGATTTTTTATAATTGGATCTTTGCTTCGACTCAATTCATCTTCAATGCTTGCCAGGGTTTTGACCAATGCTCTGCTATCGGAGAAAATGTCAAAGTTTTGGAACCACCACGGTCCAAATTCATGAGAAAGGTGGTAAACCAGTTTTGTTCTCAGGCTGATTTCAATTTTTTCAATGCAATCAAAGATCAAAATCCTCAGTTCTCTGTCGAAGCAATAAAGAGCGATGACATCTTCGAATTTACTGTTTGGTTTGAAAATATGGTTGACCTTGTCAGAATGCATGGCGTGCCAGTATTCGCCAAGCCTATAGTAGCTGATATGTGACAGAAAATGTTCCGCTTCTGTTTCTGAAGAAATTTCAAGCCCCCTGGACTTCAGCAGCGAAATTTGCTCTTTTATTGTAGTGGGTTTCTTTTCAAACATACTTTGCAAAATATAACACAAACCCTTAAAAAGCAAAAGACACGCCCTGGGACGCTGTTCAAGTGGGTAGCGTGGCGTGTACTGTTATTGTAAAGGTACGTAAATAGTTGCGAAAAAGTAAATATATTTTTACATTTTTGTAAAACACTTTGATCCTAGCGAAGGCCTGCGTGCTGTGCAGGTGTGTAATTAGCTAGGATCGGGGTTTATTTCTTACTTGAGTTCATCCTACCGTTCGGAGGAAGGAAATCGGAAAATGCAAAGGCTTTGATTTTTTGTTTTTTTCTGCTTTTTACACCAATAACTCCCTAATCAAACACTCTGGTTTTGATAAAGGATTATTAAAAACTCCGATAGGAGTTGACTACCGCAGGTTATTAGCCCCGAGTGAAAACTCGGGGAAATGAATATGATGTCCGTTGGTTATCCTAACTCCGGAGGAGTTGAATTTTTCACGTAGGGGACCTGTGTTTCTGTAATTCAACCCCTGCTGGGGTTGTGGGGATGGGGAATGCGGATTCGTCATTTCCCCGAGTGGCAACTCGGGGCTAATGCCCTAAAGGGATTGAACCCCTGAAGGGGTTTTGCGGTGTGCGGAATCGTTTTGTTCCCCAAATGGTCTCTCTGGGTTAATGCGCTGATGGGATTAAATCCCTGCTTGGGTTATGAGGCATATGGAATGGTTCTTTCCCGAAAGGTGACTTGGGGTTAATACCTGTCGGGTTTGCACTCCTTCTGGGTTTGGGGATTACAAGAAATAATAGGTTAGACTTTAACCTTAACAAAGTTTGAATTCCTTCTGGGTTTGGGGATTACCTGTAAAAAACTCCGATAGGAGTTGACTACCGTAGGTTATTAGCCCCGAGTGAAAACTCGGGGGTTGGAATGGGTTGTCCGTTGGTTATCCCAACTCCGGAGGAGTTGAATTTTTCATGGTATGATTTATCCGATTATAACCGTTTAATTATCAGTCAGAATGGTTGATGTTTTTTAGATTTGGCTGTAAAATTTATTCATATGGCCAGTACATACACTTCTATCCATTATCACATCATCTGGACTACTTACCAGAGAAAACCTGTTTTAAAAAAGGAAGGCCGAAAAGACTTTTTCAACTACCTGTACGGAATTTTAAAAAATAAAAATTGTCACGTTCACCGCATCAATGGAGTGGAAGACCATTTACATATGGCCATTTCCCTGCACCCATCTATTTCCTTAGCCAATCTCATAAAAGACATGAAATTGGCATCCAATCAAATGATAAAGGCCCAAGATCTTTTTGATGGCTTTGAAGGATGGCAGGAAGGATATGGGGCTTTTACCTTTGAGTATTCCTCTCTTGGTTATATTGTAGGTTACATCAAAAATCAGGAAGAGCATCACAAGAAGATCAGTTTTTTGGAAGAATATTTGATGGTTTTGAATGAATTTGGGGTAAAATTTGATCCTCGTTACCTTTTGTAATTCAACCCCTGCTGGGGTTGTGGGGATGGGGAATGCGGATTCGTCATTTCCCCGAGTGGCGACTCGGGGCTAATGCCCTGTGGGATTGAACCCCTGAAGGGGTTGTGAGGTATATGGAATGGTTTTTTCCCGAAAGGCGACTTGGGGTTAATACCTGTCGGATTTGGACTCCTTCTGGGTTTGTGGATTACAAGAAATAATAGGTTAGACTTTAACCTTAATAAAGTTTGAATTCCTTTTGGGTTTGAGGATTATCTGTAAAAAACTCCGATAGGAGTTGACTACCGCAGGTTATTAGCCCCGAGTGGGAACTCGGGGATTGGAATGGGTTGTCCGTTGGTTATCCCAACTCCGGAGGAGTTGAATTTTTCACGGAGGAGATGCGGGCCCTTTAATTCAACTCCTATCGGAGTTGGCCGACTGGGGGAATATAGGGTCTTTTTTACCCCGAGTGGTGACTCGGGGCTAATAACCTGTGGGATTGAACTTCTGAAGGGGTTGTGAGGTATATGGAATGGTTTTTTCCCGAGTGGCGACTCGGGGCTAATGCCCTGTGGGATTGAACCCCTGAAGGGGTTTTAGGGGTAGGGAATCACCTAAATGAATTGATCAATTTTTTAACCGGTTCATACAAACATCTGCTGCAATAACCCCTTCTTCTAGGTACGTAAACTCTGGATCTGGTTGTTGAGTGTTTCAAGGTTTTGGTCCAAGGTGCGAAGGAAAGTGACGACTTTTTCTTGCTCCTCTTTGCAAGGAATTTCAATTTCAAGATTTTTCAACTGACTGTTGTAAAGGTGGACAACAGGAATACCTTGTGCCATTTTTGCGATTTAATGCTTTCGTCGGTGATTAAGATAAAAGGAAAGGAAAACCCCATTTAATTTTGACCGAATGATATTTAAGTCTCCGCCTAATGCCACTCCAGACTTGATAATACAAGTCACCCTTGCGATGTCAATCTGGGTTTCACCAGAGGATGGAATGAGTACATCGTTTGACTTGCTTAAAACTAGACCTACTGGATTAAGAGAAGTTCTGGACTTTACGAAATCAATCACTTCTTTGTAATCGGTGTAAAGTTCGCCATAGCGTACGCATTCCACATTTCCGTTTGGATCAATATCGTTTTTGGATATCCCTTTTCCTTTTGAAAAAATAGCCACCTCCCCCAGCCGCTTCTCCTCCCAATCAGGAAACGCACTGCCATCATCCTGCTTGAAGCGGATCTGTGGAGCCTGTCCTGAGCCCGACGAAGGGAAGATCTGCTGCATCACCCCCTTTTTGTAGGCTTCCAGCTTTTCCTTCTTTCGCTCCATCAACTCGATACGCTCGTCCACCGATGAAAGGAAGGAGGCGATTTTTTGTTGTTCGGGGAGGGAGGGGAAACTGATTTTGAATCCTCTGATTGTTTCAAAATTTAGCCCCTCTCTCCCGCTACCTGTTTGACCTTGAAAAATCAGTTTTTGGCCTCTATGAGAAGCAAGGTGTGCTTGTAAGAAATTTGAGTTATCTTTTTCGGGTCTTATGATACAAACGTGTTGATTGACATTTCCGACCACGAAGTCAGCAGGTACGACGCAACTTCTGCCTATAGAACCCCCCGTTATATTTAGCAGCACATCGCCTGGACAAACTTTGCTTCCTGACATTTCCTCATGCGTTTCAACGGTGATGCATACACCGTCTAAATGAAGAGTTGAGTCCAATACATTTTGACTTCGAATAAAAGGTACACCTTCATCTGCGTAGACAGTATCACCACCCCTAGGTGTTTTTCCGCTCCCAATTTTTGAGCAGATGTTGCCAAGTTTTTTTGGTACCCAAGGCTCAGAAAAATCCTTGAATCTCATATTTGGTGTTTTTGTTTCCATTTTCAAAACGGCGCTTTAATCACCAATTCCTCACAAAATCCTTTCAGCACGAAAGTCCTGTCAGGTTTTAAAAACCTGACAGGACTGATGCCTATACTATTCTTAGTTTTATTTTTCATGTGTCAATAATTGATTTTTCAAAGGTCACATGGAATCTCGCGTGGAGGATAGTCATTCCATAGTGTTTCGCTTGTGTCATGCTCGATTTCATCCTTAGTCTAAAATAAATCGATATACTCCCGAAATGCAAATATCCGATTGCGCTTGAAGCCGGTAAGTTCCTCCAAGATACCCAATTCCTGAAAATCACGGATCATCCGGTTGGCGGTGGAATTGTGGACGCCTAGCATCTTTTCCACTTGGGCTACATCTACAATCGGCTGTTTGTACAGTTCTGTAATCAGTCGCTTGGCATCTGCTTGTTTTTTACCCAGCTTGATCAGTTCCTGAAACTCATATTTTTCCCGTAATCGGATGATTTCCTGAAAGGTCCGGATGCCGGATTCGGTGGTCTCGATCACTCCTTTCAGGAAAAAAGCAATCCATTCCCCCAAAGCGTCCTTTTCCCTTACCCGCATCAGGTTGTCATAATAATCCCTCCTGTTGCGCTCAAAGAAATCGGAAAGATAGAGAGTGGGATATTTTAATAAACCTTTGTCCAATAGATACAAGGTAATCAGCAACCGCCCAATCCTGCCATTACCATCGAGAAAGGGATGTATGGTTTCAAATTGATAGTGTACCAAGGCTATCTTGATCAAGTGAGGAACCAATAGGGCATCGTCATGGATAAATTCCTCCAGATCACTCATCAGTCCATGAACTTCTGTATGCACAGGAGGAACAAATATGGCATGCCGTAGGCTTGGCCCGATCCAGTTTTGACTGCTGCGGAATTCTCCTGGGAGTTTTTCCTGTCCCCTTACACCTTGGAGTAAAGTCGCATGGGTTTTTCGTATCAGTCGGGTAGAAATCGGAAGTTTTTCCATGGCCGCAATTGCCTGATTCATGGCCTCTATATAAGCATGTACCTCCTGCCAGTCATCTCTACGCACCGGGTCCAAGTCTTCTTCTTTTGCCAAAGCCTCTTGAAAGGAAGTCTGCGTACCTTCAATTTTACTGGAGACCGTGGCTTCTTTGGTGACGTGCATCTTGATAAAGAAATCGATATCAGGTACCAAGTCAGAAAAAGCATCGAGTTTACCTAAGTTTCGGTCCGCCTGACTTAGCAAGGACAGAATAACAGGATCATGCACTATCCATGATTCATGAATAGGATTGGGGCTGAAACTCTTATATTCCAGCTGCTTCAGCCAAGTACCTGCCCTGAAATCTCTGATGTCCCTCATCGATGAAAAGTTTTGTTCACGCTTTGCTGCAATTATGAGTTTCTATAATTGCATTTACTCATTTTTCTGCAAATATATGATTTTATATTTGCAGATAATCAATTTCCTGCGAATATGATTTTTTATATTTGCAGCAAGTGAATGAAAGCCTTGGCAGGTTTTCAGAACTTGCCAAGGCTAAAACGGCGTTTTAATTCCCAACTCCTCACAAAAGCCTTTCAGTACCGCTTCATTATTTTTTAGTGCTGCATCGAGCTGCTGTATTTCTTCCGCTGTGGCATTCAGGTCCACTGGCTCTTCTTCCTCAAAGGTGTCCACATAGCGTGGAATGTTGAGGTTGTAGTCGTTTTCAGCAATCTCCTCTAGGGTGGCCACATAACTGTACTTGTCTATGGTCTTGCGCTCACGGTAGGTCTGAACGATCTTTTCCACATCTTCTTCCCGTAGCTCGTTTTGATTGCCGACTTTGATGAAGTTTCCTTCTCCACTGGCGTCGATAAAGACCACATTGTCATCCTGCTCACGGCATTTCTTCAGTACCACGATACAGGTTGGGATGCTGGTGCCGTAGAAGATATTGGCAGGAAGTCCGATCACGGCATCGAGCACGTTCATTTCTTTAATCAGGTACTTACGGATCTGCCCTTCTGCTGCGCTACGGAAAAGTACGCCATGGGGGAATACACTGGCCATGACGCCATTGTCCGCCAGTTGATATAGCATGTGCTGCATAAAGGCAAAGTCTGCCTTCGTCTTGGGTGCCAGTCTGCCGTACTGTGAAAAGCGCTCATCAGTATGGAACAAAGGGTGTCCATCTCCTTTCCAGTGAGCGGAAAAAGGTGGATTGGCTACCACTGCTTCGAAGCGATAGCCCAGGTGTTGGGGATGCATGAGCGTATCTTCCTAAGCGATGTTGAACCTGCGGTAGTGGACACCGTGCAGGATCATGTTCATACGGGCGAGATTGTAGGTGGTACGTGTCATTTCCTGCCCGAAGTACTCACTGACATCGGCTTCCTTGGCTACCCGTAGAAGGAGGGAGCCAGAGCCACAGGTCGGGTCATAGACGGACTTCAATTTGTCCTTGCCTGTGGTCACGATCTTGGCGAGGATTTTGGATACTTGTTGCGGGGTGTAAAATTCCCCTGCTGTCTTTCCTGCCCCAGCCGCAAACTTGCCGATCAGGTACTCGTAGGCATCTCCCAGAACGTCCGATTCTACGTCTTCCAAGCGGAAATCGATTTTACTGAGGTAATTTAGGATTTGCACCACCACCTCGTTTCGGGCTTTTGGGGTACGACCGATTTTGTTGGAACTGAGATCAATGTCGGAGAACAGGTCGTTGAAGTCTTCTTCGGAATCCGTGCCCATGGTGCTCTGCTCGATGTGGTTGAGCACGGCTTTGAGGTCTTCGAGGATGTAATTGCTGTCTGTCTCGGTGGAGGCATTGCCTTTTGCGGTCATGGATTCGAAGAGTTCCTCAGGTTTGAGAAAGTACCCCAAGTGCTGCAGGGATTCTTCTTTGATGGCTTCCAGCAGTTCGGGGTCAGTGAGCTTGAGATAGTCCTTTTCTTCTTCTGTTTCCAGAAGTGTGTTGGCATAAATCTGCTGCCTCTCCGACAGGTATTTGTAGAAAATAAAGCCCAGGATGTAGTCGCGGTAATCGTCTGCACTGATTTTGCCCCTAAGGACATTGGCTATATTCCAGAGCTGGGTTTCCAGCAGTTGTTTTTGGTCTTCTGACATAAAATTATATGTTGAATATTTTTAGGCCTGTCCCTCTTTTAATAGGTTGCGTTTTGCTTCTAATTTTAGATATTCTTAAGGCCAAGATAAGTGTTTAGTTGGAAAATCCCATTCAAGATGTGCTGAATGTTCTTTCCCATTTACAAGCATCCTGAACCCATTTTTTTAGTTTTCTTGATCCGCTTCCTTTTCCCCTGGTCCTTACCGCAGAAAGGCGTTAAAGGCGGCTCGGGCTGTACTGCTTTCGAAAAGCGCGATGTGGCCCAATCCGGGCAAAATCATGAACTGCACCGCCGCGCAATCCGCGCAAGAACGCATGCGCGCTTCAAAAATCGGCCAAGAACGCATCTGTATCGGACTGTCATTCAAGCCCTGTATAAAAAGTATAGGGCTTTAATGCCCGGAAGTAAATGCCAAAAGTGAGCGCTCCATGTAGGCTTCAGGAGCTTGCGCCACAGGACCATAGGTCTGTCGCAACGGGCTACACTCCATCTCTCTTGCTTTCGCACCTCACTCCTGGTTCACTTTTCCTTCGGGGGGTAGGTCTGTGGCGGATGTATTTGGATACATGAAAACGTATTTCATATCTTATAAAACGTATCTCATGAAAAAAAACAGCAAAAATATTTTTTAGAATTTATCGCTACATCGTAAAAAACCTATATTTTTGTTTTGCATGGCGCTCCAGCCGAAATTTTGATACACACAAAGGTTTTTGTCAAGGCTTTCACGAGTTTTTATTCGTTTTAGCCCCTCTTTTTTCACTCTTTCACGTGTGTAACGGATTTATGCTTTTCAATTCACTCCTGTTTCTAGTTTTCTTTCCGCTCGTTGTAGCTGGATTTTACCTGCTGCCGCATAAATACCGCTGGGCCTTTCTCTTAGGTGCCAGCTACTACTTTTACATGAACTGGAAGCCGATCTATGCCTTGCTTTTATTTTTTTCTACAGCAGTGACGTGGACAGCGGCCTCTTTTATCAACCGAGAACGTAAGCCCGGCAGAAAAAAGACCATCCTGGTTGCGTCTATCACTGCCAACCTCCTGATCTTATGGTTATATAAGTATTATAATTTTATAAACAGCACCGTTTCCACATTTTTTGAGCTGCTCGGGCTGCGCTGGGAGGTGCCCAACTTAGACCTGCTGCTTCCTGTGGGCATCTCTTTCTATACGTTCCAAGCCATCGGCTACACGGTGGATGTGTACAGGGGGCAGGTGGCCCATGAAAAGCACTTCGGGCGCTATGCGCTCTTCGTCTCTTTTTTTCCCCAGTTAGTGGCAGGACCTATCGAGCGGGCCAGTAACTTGCTCCCACAGTTTCGGCAGCGCATGACTTTTTCCAGCCAAAGGGTGGGTGAGGGGCTGCGCATGATGCTCTGGGGTTTTTTTCTCAAGCTGGCCATGGCCGATAACCTCTCCGAGTATGTGGATGCAGTTTTTGCGCATGTAGAGAGCCATTCCAGTGGCACCCTCGCCCTGGCTTCGGTATTTTTTTCCTTTCAGATCTATGGCGACTTTGCCGGCTACTCCCTCATCGCCATTGGCGTCGCGAGATGCCTCGGGTTTGAGCTGATGATGAATTTCCGCCGCCCTTATTTCGCCTCCTCTGTGACGGCCTTCTGGAGTCGCTGGCACATCTCCCTCAGCACTTGGTTTAAGGATTATCTGTATATCCCGCTAGGAGGGAATCGAAATGGGCACTGGCGCACTTATAGGAACTTGTTCCTCACCTTCTTTGTGAGTGGTATCTGGCATGGTGCGAATTTCACCTTCATCGTCTGGGGTGCCCTACATGGCCTCTTCGTGGTAATGGAAAAAATAGGGCGTGCGCCCAAAGAGGGGAAGCATGCCTTTTCCCTGCAGTACCTGCTCCAGGTAATCGCAACTTTCTTTCTGGTAACCTTCGCCTGGATATTTTTTCGCGCCGCAAGCCTAACAGACGCGCTCATTATCTATAAAAAACTCTTTACCGAGCGCGACTACAGCCTCTTTATCCAAGCAGAGCTCTTTGTGATCGGCTTTATCGCTCTCACCGTGCTGCTGATAAAAGAAATCGGGGAGGAGTTTTTTCCAGAAAAGTTTGCGCTCTTCGAAAGCCCGCATGTGCTGGTGCGCTATACGAGCCTGGCCCTCGTCTTTCTGCTGCTTTTACTTATAGGCACCTTCGACAATAGCCAATTTATTTATTTCCAGTTTTAATACTTCTTCCATTTATGCATTCTTTTCGTTCCAAGCTCAAAACCCTTTTGCGCCCCGGCGCTTTCTTTCTGCTTACACTCCTGGCACTCGATTTCAGTATCGGAGAAGGGCTCTATGCACTTTACCAACAGGCCACTTTTGGCGTCAGTGCCACCGAATACTATACGGTGATGAAGTCCAGGGAGGAGCTCCTGATCTTTGGCTCGTCCAGAGCCGCGAACCATTACCATCCCCAACTGATCGAAGAAGTGACGGGGCTGACGACCTATAACGCCGGAAGAGAGGGGACAGGGATCCACTATCATCATGCGGTGCTGGGCAGTGTCCTGGAGCGGCATCAGCCACAGGCAGTTGTCTTAGAGGTAAATTATAGCGACATATATGTCAGTAAGGTAAGGTTTAATGAGCAGGATCTGCATGAATTGCGGCCCTTTTATAATAAGGTGTCTGCCAACTTCGATCGGCAGATCGCCTATAACTGGTACGACAAGTTCCTGCTGCAAAGTCGCGCCTTTCGCTTCAATAAAAAGTTTATCCGCATTCTCTCGGGAAATGTGACCTCGGTTCGGGAGGAGCTGCATGGTTTTCGACCCCTGGAAGGGAGCAGGCCGCTCACTTTAGCTCCTTATAAGGTTCCGGAAACGCTGGATGCCAAGAAAATGGCCAAGCTGGAAGCGATCGTTACGCTCTGTCAGCAGCGGGATGTGCCGCTGTTTTTGGTGATTTCTCCGTTTTATGCCACCTTCCCCGAGGAGGTGTTCGCTCCTGTTTATGCCCTCGCTGAGCGCAGGCAGGTGCCCATCCTGGACTTGTTAGCGAGCGAGGAGTTTTTAGCGCGGCAAGAGTATTTTTACGATCGGGGCCACTTGAACCGGCAGGGGGCAGAGAAATTTTCTTTGGAAATCGCTCAACTACTACCACTTCCTGCCTGCACCTCCTCCTCCGGAAAAGGGTCCGCTGAGCCCAGCTGAAACAGGCGACCCCTTGCCTTTAATCGATTTTTACTTCATCATGCGTGAGATGCGCGTATCCTAAACGCTTGAAATCGGCATAATAGTTGGAGATTATGGTGTCGAAAGTTGTATTCAAAAGCATTCCGAAATCAAGAGGAACCATATTCGGAAACTCTTTTCTGCGCTTATGTAAAGAAGCTTTTAATGCATCGCTCAAGCCATTTAACTTGATGTCAGCTATAAAATGAATAAATTCATCCCTAGTCAGCTCCTCTACGTGTGGTTTTAACCACAAAAGTGGAAAACCAAAA
The DNA here is from genome assembly GCF_054166705.1 of Nitritalea sp. Lineage (NCBI taxonomy): Bacteria > Pseudomonadati > Bacteroidota > Cytophagia > Cytophagales > Cyclobacteriaceae > Nitritalea > Nitritalea sp. The sequence goes on along the minus strand of NZ_JBSZCV010000009.1, from coordinate 115,490 downwards.
ACTTCCGAGCGCATCAAGACGTACCCGTCTTTCGTTTTCAATTCGTTAATATCCATTATTCCTTGTAGCTTACATGAAACTATAAGTTACTTCTTTTCTCCAGTAAGACCTAACGCTAAACCCAAAATATCATGTCCGATATGCCTACTTTTTATTATGGCGAGACGCCCTTGACCGCCTCTTTGGCTTTGCGGCTGAGCCGCAAAACCATCCGCGGAGAAATTTCTGCCCAAAGCAGGGAAAAAATCCGTGCCAGCGCGCAGGAGGTTGCCAAAATCGTGGATCGCGCCGCACCTGTATACGGTATCAATACAGGCTTTGGCCCGCTCTGTACCCAGCATATTTCCGCCGACCAAGCGCGCAAGTTGCAAGAAAACCTCTTGAAGAGCCACGCGGTGGGGATGGGGCCCGCCATCGCAGAGGAAACGGCCCGCCTGATGTTGATTTTAAAGCTTCAAGCACTGGCAAAGGGCTACTCGGGTATTCAGGAAAGCACGCTGGACCGGATGCTTTGGCACCTGGAGCAAGGGCTTATTCCGGTGGTACCGCAGCAGGGGTCTGTGGGGGCCTCCGGGGATCTGGCGCCGCTAGCGCACCTTTTTTTGCCCCTCATCGGGGAAGGGCAGCTGTTGGTGAACGGGCGAATTCGGCCAGCTGCCGAGGTGCTGCAGGAAAGGGGAGTGGCGCCGCTGGTGCTCGGACCCAAGGAGGGGCTGGCGCTGATTAATGGCACCCAGTTTATCGCTGCCTACGCCGTTCAGGTCCTGGAGCGCATGCAAAAGCTGTTGGACTATGCCGACCTAATAGGAGCCATGATGTTGGAGGGACTCATGGGGGCGGTGACGCCCTTCCGACCCGAGCTGCATGCCCTCCGGCCTTTTAAGGGGTGCCAGCATGTGGCGCATCAGCTTTCCCAGTTTCTGGCCGACTCTGAAATCGTGGCTTCGCATCGGGACTGCGCCAGGGTGCAAGATCCCTATTCGCTGCGCTGCATGCCGCAGGTGCATGGAGCCTCGCGAAATGCGTGGTTGCATCTAAAGGAGCTTGTAGCGGTGGAGCTGAATGGGGTGACGGATAATCCCATCGTGCTATCCGCTGAAGAAGCGCTTAGTGGAGGCAATTTTCACGGGCAGCCGCTAGCCATGGCCCTGGACTATGCCTGTCTGGCTGCGGCCGAGCTGGGGAGTATTTCCGACCGCAGGATTTATTTGGCGCTTAGTGGGGACACGCCCGGTGTTCCCAAATTGCTCCTGAAAGAAACCGGCTTGAATTCCGGCTTTATGATCGTGCAGTACACGAGCGCCGCGCTGGTGAGCGAAAATAAGGGGCTTTGTTTTCCTGCATCGGCGGACAGCATTCCGACCTCTTTAGGGCAGGAAGACCATGTAAGCATGGGCAGCATCAGTGCGCGAAAGGCCCTGCAGGTTATTGAAAATGTGGAAAAAGTATTGGCGATCGAGCTGTTTTGTGCAGCGCAGGCCCTGGATTTTCATCAGCCGCTTCGGGCCGGTATGCCCATCGGTTTGGCGCATCAAGCCTTCCGCGAGCAGGTGCCCGGGATTCAGTCGGATCAGGTCTTGCACGGCTTTTTGGAGCAGTCATTGGATTTGCTGCGCAAAGGGCAGGTTTGGGCTCCCGTGGCGGCCTTTCTGAGGGAAGAGGCAGGGGAGAAGGCCAGCCCGTGGGCTGCGGAATTTGGGGATTATTAGCGGCATAAAAAGAAGTTTAAGGGACAGGCAGCGTAGCTGCGAAAGCGATTTAGGTGCAGTATTTGTGACTATAGTTTTTCGGAAAAAGACAGCTTGCCCATAAATTTTCCTGTATCTTAGACTGACCAGAACCCATAAAGCCCCTAGGCCCATGAAAAAAGACTTCTACAGCGGTAAATCCGTCCTCATCACCGGTGCCGCCTCTGGTATCGGGGCGCTGATGGCAGAAAAAGTAGCCCTACGCGGCGCACATCTCTTCTTACTCGACCGGGATGGAGAAGGGCTACAGGCGCTTTGCCGCAGGCTACCCCCAGGCACTCCCGTGCATAAAGCTGTCGTAGACCTCAGCGATGCCGAAGCGATCCGTAGCTATGCGGACACCCTGCGTGCGGAAGGGCATGCCCCCACGATCCTCCTGCATAATGCGGGCATCGTGGCGAAAGGCCAGTTTCATGAGCAGGAGGCGGCAGGTATGGAAAAGGTCTTGCAGGTGAATGCCCTGGCGCCCATCCTGCTGACACGCCATCTACTCCCTGTGCTGCAGGCCCGCCAGGAGGGAGCCATCGCCATCATCGCCAGCGCGGCCGGTCTGGTGGCCAATCCCGGTATGGCCGTCTATGCCGCCAGCAAGTGGGCCGCTGTGGGCTGGGCGGATAGCTTGCACCTCGAGCTGAAGCGTACCGGAAGCTCCATCTCCGTCACCACGGTCATGCCCTACTACATCAGCACGGGCATGTTCGCAGGCGTTCGCTCCCCGATCTTGCCGATTTTGAAACCGGAACGTGTGGCAGAGCGTATCCTTAAAGCAGTGGCGGGGCGCAAGCGCTACCTCAGCATGCCGCTCCCCATGCGGCTCATTCGAATCAGTCAGGGGCTTTTGCCGCTGGCCCTTTACGACTGGCTGATGGATAGCGTGCTCGGAATCTATAGCTCTATGGACCATTTTGTCGGTAGAGCGGAATCAAAAAAACCAGAACAACATGCAAACTGAAATACGGCAAACCCCGCTCGAGGCGATCGATGGGCTGATCGAGAAACAACGTACCTTTTTTAACTCCGGTGCTACGCGGCCCTTGGATTTCCGCATCGAGGCACTGACGCGCTTAAAAGACGCCATCACCAGCCATGAGGCCGACATCGTGGGGGCGCTGAAGGCTGACCTGGGCAAGTCCCATGAAGAGGCCTACCTCACCGAAATCGCCATCGTCCTTCAGGAAATCGATTATCACTTGAAGCATATCCGCAGCTGGGCAGCGCCCGAAAAAGTGGCTACCCCGCTGTACATGAAGCCCTCCAGCTCGAAAATCCGCAAGGAGCCCCTGGGCTGCACCCTGATTATTGCACCTTGGAACTACCCCTTTCAGCTGACGCTAAACCCGCTCGTGGGGGCTATTTCAGCAGGCAACTGTGCGCTACTGAAGCCCTCTGAGTTCACCCCAAACACCGCCGCTCTTCTGCAGCGCCTGGTAAAAGAATATTTTATTTCTGCCCATGTGGCTGTGGTCACAGGAGATCAGGAGGTAGGCGCACATGTTTTGCAACATAAATTCGACCTCATTTTCTTTACGGGAAGTACGAAGGTGGGAAAAATAGTGATGCGTGCGGCCGCTGAGCATTTGACGCCCGTTATTTTAGAGCTCGGCGGGAAAAGTCCCTGCATCGTGGATGCGGAGGCGAACCTGGACATTGCCGCCAAGCGGATCGCCTGGGGCAAAAGCCTGAACGCAGGTCAAACCTGCATAGCGCCGGATTATCTACTGGTACAAAGCCAGGTAAAAGAAGCTTTTTTAGCCAAGTTAGCGGCTGCGTTTAAGAAATTTTACGGAAAAGACCCTCAGCAGAGCCCCTATTATGGCCGTCTGGTGAGTGAAGCGGCCTTTGACCGCCTACATGCGCTGCTGGACGAAGGCCACATTTACTATGGGGGCCAAGTGGATCGGGAGGATCGGTACATCGCCCCCACGATCATCGATCAGGTGCCTGTGGAGGGAAAATTGATGGAGGCAGAACTTTTCGGCCCGCTTTTGCCTGTGCTGACGTTTGATGCTATCGAGGAAGCTCGGGAGTTGATAAATTCCCGTCCGCGGCCGCTGGCGCTCTATTATTTTGGCAAGGCGGAGGCAGGCGAGCAGCTTTTAAACCAGTGTATTTCTGGAGGGGCCTGTATAAACGACACGATCATGCATGTAGGCAATCATCACTTGCCTTTCGGTGGGGTGGGCGCGAGCGGGATGGGCCATTATCATGGCAAAAGCTCCTTCGATGCCTTTTCGCATCAGCGGGCAGTGGTCAGCACCCCGGCGGGCTTTGATTTGCCAGCTAAATATCCTCCCTATCGCTTTTTTGGTTTGATTAAGAAATTGCTTTAGTCGTGTTTTTTGGCCCCTGGCCAAAGGAAAGGAAACTGTCCGCGCAAAAATACGGCGAGGCCGAGGAGTGGGCCTATGCTCAGCCAGGTGAAGGCATAGGGCATGCCGATGCGTGAGATCAAGAATTCCATGACCTGTATGCTGCCGATGGTGAGCGCGAAGCCGAGGCAGTTGACGATGGTCAGGGCGGTGGCTTTTTGTGCTGCGGGCGCGGTGCCAGCCACGAGGGTGGAAAAAAGCGGGGAGTCGGCGATGACAAAGAAGCCCCAGCAGTGTAAAAAGGCGATGAAAAGCCAGCTGTTTCCTTGTAGAAAGAAGAAAGGGCTGCTGAGGCAGCAAAGCAGTGAGAGACTTAGGGCCCAGGCGGCAGGTGCTGCGGGGCCTTTTTTTAGGCTGATGAGTCCGAAAAGGATGCAGCCTGCCATGCCGATGGCGATGCAGCTGAAGGCCAGAAGGGAGAGGGGTAGTGTGGTGAGTTGATGCTGCAGGCTATAGGCGCTGAGCAGAAAGGGCACAAAAGCCCAGAAGGTATACAGCTCCCACATGTGGCCGAAATAACCGATGGCGGCGCTTCGAAATTTAGGGACACGAAAGACGTGCAAGAAGGCCCAGGGAGCGATTTTTTGTCCGGCTTTTCGGTGGGGGCCATCTTGTGTGCCTAGGCCCAGAGTAATGCCCCCGACCAGTGCAAGGAGTGAGGTGCTTAGGATGACCAGGCGCCAGTCCGTTTGGCCGAGGAAGGCTTGGCTGAAATGGGGAAAGGCGGTGCCTAGGACTAAGGCCCCTACGAGGAAGCCCAGGGCTTTACCCAGTCCTTCGGGATGATGGTCAGCAGCGATTTTCATGCCTACAGGGTAGATGCCTGCTAGCGCAAAGCCTGTGAGCAGCCGTAGCCCCAGCATGCCCCCATACTGTATAGGAGGAAGTAAGAGCGCGGCCGTGCTGCCGGCGGCTACCAGGGCAGCGGAGAGGAAGACATAGCGGGGACTGAAACGGTCAGCGACATTGAAAAGTGCAAAGGTAAATGTACCGAGGATAAAGCCCAGCTGCACGGCGCCAGTGAGGTGGGGCAAGGCATTTTCAGGCAAAAGGCCCGAGGCGATTAAGGTGGGCAGAACTGCATTGGCCGCAAACCACACCGAGGTGCATGCGAACTGAGAAAAGACGAGTAGGGCGATGAAACGATTCACAGAAAGGGGTGTTGAAAAGGCGAATATTCCTCATTTTTTTTCAAATCAAAAGGATTCTTATTTAAATGATGTATTTCAGGGGAATTGGACTACTATGGACCGCTATTCGACGGATATTGCCGTTTTGTCTTGCTTTTAGAAGGTTGCATTTTTTCGTTAATATTACATTATAGATAATTATGAGGTAGTTATTTTTAAAATCTATTAATAATATAGATTCTATTTAAAAAATCAATCTTCTCATTAATTAGAATTAATCTAAATACGCATATATTTGTCGTAAATCTTACCGTATGCGTCTATTATTTACGTGTTTTTGCTGTCTTTTTTTCGGGTTTACGCTGGATCTCGCTGCTTTTTCATGGGAAGTGAGGGGAAGGGTAGTGGATAAGCATAGCGGGAGCCCTTTGCCCTATGTCACCCTTTCGGTGGGATCGGGTGCTTACACACTAGCGGATGAAGAAGGAAGGTTTCGCATACGCCTGCAGCAGCGCCCGGCAGAATTGCGCCTAGTGGCGCGCCTGGTAGGTAAAAAGCCCGTGGAGGAGCGCTATGTCTTACAAGCTGATCAAGAGGTGCTGGAGGTGCTCATCCGGATGGAGGACAATGATCTTTTTATGCAGGAAGTGGTCGTAGCGGCCGAAAGGGATGATGAAAATGTGTCCGTTTCGGCTTTTAAAATCGATCGCTCCACTATCGAGCAGTCGCAGGCGAACAGTTTAAATGAGCTTTTGCAACTGATCCCTGGTCAGGAGATCCGGAATCCACAGCTGCAGGGGGCGCAGGCGATTAATTTCCGCTCGGCTTTAGCGGGTCAGCAGTCCTTAAATAATGCGTTTGGAATCGGGATTTTTATTAATGATAATCAGCTTGATAACAACAGTAACATGCAGGGCCTTAACCCGAGGACGGCGGGGACTTTTCGTTCCATGGGAGCGACCAATTTTGGTGGACGAAGTTTTGCATCGGGAGATGCGCCGGCAGGAGGGTTTGACTTGCGTCAAATTCCGGTGGGCAACATCGAAAAGGTAGAAATTATTCAAGGGGTGGCCTCTGCTGAGTATGGGGATATCGGAGCGGGTGCCATCATCATCGAAACCTCTGCGGGACAGTCGCCCCTGCGCTTCACCTATCGGCAGGCGGGGGGAGATCGTAATTTTCAGTTGGACAAAGGGTTTCAACTTCAGGAGCGGCATGCCTTACACGTATCTTTTGATTACCTGAACTCGAATCCGGACTTGCGCGATAATGTCAAGTCCTTTAATCGACTTACAGGAAATGCTATTTTGACTAGCTTCTTTGGGGCATCTAAGTCGATTAAAAATAACCTCAGTCTCAGTATGCATACCAATTTGGATGATTTTCGGATTGATCCGGATTTTGGTACTGAGCGTATCGTTTTTTATCAGAACCAAGGTCTTTCTTTAAGCAATCGTCTGCAGGTAAATAAGGCCACGGCTGTTTTTGACTCGTTTAAGTTCGTCGTTTCTTATAACCGATCGCGCAGCCTGTCGGTGCTGGATCAATTTGTGAATCCCGGTGTGTTACCGGTAACGGTGGCGATGGAGCCGGGCATTCATGTCGGCACTTTCCATCCCAGCTCCTACCGTGCACGGCGTGAAATCCATGGTTTACCTGTATCTAGTGGTATGCAGGCCAACTTTTACAAGAACTTTAGTACGGGTAAGATCAGTCATGAGTTGGCCTACGGTGCCAGTTATCGGTTTAACGGTAATTTTGGAGAGGGCAGACAATTTGATCCACTGCGCCCGATTCGTTTTGCGGGAGCTGCTACGAATGAGCGACCGCTCAGTTTCCGGGAGATTAATCCCGTGGTGCATCAGTGGGGTGCTTATGTGGAAAACCGTATGAGGGGAACACTCTTTGGGAAGGCGGCGAATTTATCGACAGGTTTGCGCGCGGACAGACAATTCGGGCTCACGAGTTTTTCTCCTCGCATCAATGCCTCCTACGCACTTAGCGATAAGGTTCGCGTGACGGGGGCTTTTGGGGAGGCGGTCAAGGCACCGGGTTTGATTCATCTGTTTCCAGGGCCGCAGTTTGAAGATTTTACCTTGCTCAACTTCTTTACCGGCAGGGAGACTGAGAGTTTATTTTTAGCTTTTACCCATGTAATTCCGAATGATCCGTCTGGTTTGCGCAGCATGCGCACCAGCACCCGGGAGCTTGGCCTCCATATAAAGGGAGACTGGGTGACGGTAGGGCTAACGGGCTTTTACAACAGTACGCGTAATGGATTTAGCATCAACAGTGACCCTGTTCGGCTGGATCTGCCCCGCTTTGAGGTGATCGCACGTCCGGAGGGGCAGCAGCCGATTTTCCGACAGACGGGGGAGACAATGCCCGTGGTGGTGACGGAGCGTTCTATTCTAAATACCTCCTCGAATACGAATACAGGGTTAGAGGCTACGCTAAGTACGAAACGCATTCCAGCGATCAATACCAGCTTTAGCCTGAACCTGTCGTATTACCGCTCCAGCTTTTTAGATACGCGCGAGCGGGTGCAGCAGGTGCGTAACTTTCAGCCTGCTCAGGAGATTTGGTATGGCATCTATGGGAGCCAGGCTTCGGAGGCAGGGCGCTCGCTGGCCTTGCTGACGGCGTCGCATCATGTGCCGCGACTCGGACTGGTACTGACGCTTCGCCATCAGCTTTTTATTACCAATTACACACGCTCCTTTGATCGTTCGAATAGGCCTATCGGCTTTTTGGATAACAATTTAGAGCGCTTTTCGCTGACCGAGGAGGAGTTTTTAAATGATCCGCGTTTCCGAATCCTGGATCAGACTGCTGTGGAAGGCAACTTCGTCCGTCGGCCTGATTTTGTGTATATGAATTTTCATTTGAACCTGTCGAAGAACCTCGGGAAGCATGTACGCTTCAGCTTCTTTGCGAATAATTTCTTGAATATACGTCCCGAGGATGTGAACCCTCAAGGCGACGTCGTGGGTGTTCTAAATGAGGAGCCCTATTTCGGTCTAGAGTTAAATTTTAAATATTAATACGATGCAGATGTTTAGAAAGTGGGCCTTTTTTATGGTCGTAGTGCTCGCCATGGTGGCGTGCGAAAATAGAGAAGATGGACCTCGGGTAGCACCGGTGGATGTTTCGGTCCAGGTGATTTTTGATGATCAGTTTGATCGAGCAGGGGCAGCGAACACCGAGGTTACTCTACGCAATGTAACCTCTCAGCAGACTTTCGAGGGCACCACTGATGCAAGTGGAGCGCTTGTCTTGGAAAATATTCCGAGTGGGACATACGACATAGCCGCTCGTCGGGTGTTTACGCGTGAGAGTTTTGCCACGTTCAGTGGCCTCCAAGTAAATGAAGAGGAAGTGGCCTTTAATGCCTCCCGTTCGGCAGTGGCGATCAGTTCCCTAAATGCGCAGGTGGAGCTGATGCTGCGCTCCGGGCCAGTGGGCGATCTTCTAATCAAGCAAATTTATTTTGCTGGTTCTGATCGTGTAGAGGGTGCTCTTTTCCGTGATCAGTTCGTGGAGCTGTATAATAATTCGAACGACACCATTTTTATGGATGGCTGGTACATCATGGGGGCATTAGGAAGGGCAGCGACGACAGTGCAGTCTTTTACGCAGCCGGATGGGCAGTGGGACTGGCAGCAGTCCATCGGTATGCCCGGTAATGTGCGTGCGAATGAAGACTTTCTGTATGGCAAGTGGATTTATCAGTTTCCAGGCACGGGCCAGCAGTACCCTGTAGCACCGGGGAAGTCCATCGTGCTCGCACAAACGGCCATCAACCATCAGTCTCCTTTCGTCGGCAATGATGGCGAGGCGGTTACGGTCATTCGTCCTGAGCTGACGGTAGATCTGAGCGGAGCCGATTTTGAGGTGTTTTTAGGGGAAGAGTTTCCCAATCCTTTGGCTTCGGACATCGATAACCCTGCTGTGCCGAACATGAAAAATATCTTTATTTTCGGGCGTGATTTTATTTTAGATAACCCCGGCAGAGAGGCTGTGGCGATTTTTAAAAGTGATACGCCCGTGCGTGATTTCCCGCAGTATCCTACGCCGAATGTTTCTGAAATTCGTGATAACACCAATCTATATTACCAGATCCCGGTTTCCTTGATTGTGGATGCCGTAGAATGTCAGCCCAGCCCGACGAATCAGGTGCCGATGAAACTACCGAACCTTTTGGATGCAGGCTACACCTTCGTTCCGGCGGGAAGCTTCTCCTCCCAGTCTGTAGTACGCAAGACGGCCAGAACCTTCGGAGATCGGGTGATCCTTCAGGATACCAATAATTCCGAAGAGGATTTCACCTTTTTCCCGATCGCTTCACCGCGAACATTTGCTGGAAATTAAGCGCACCGCCTATGTCTTTTCGCATCCTTACCTTACTCTTTAGCATCGTCTTAATTTCCCAAATGGAGCATTCTGTCCTTTTCGCGCAGACCACACCTGTTTTGGATTTTTTAGACGAGGAGCAGCGATTACGCTGGTTCGAGGCCATCAAGCAGCCCTTACGGGCACAGGCTATGGAGCAAGAGATAGGCTTTTCCGGTGCCTGGGCGGGTGAAAAGCGCGCCCCCCTTAGTCCTTCACAGGTACCTGAGCGCAGTCATGGGTATGGCTTCTTTTCTTATGGCAACCGCCAGGTGGGAGGGCTGCGTATGGAAGGTCAGTTTCGTTATGAAAAGCAGCAATTTGATTCCTTAGGCTGGCAGCAGGTACGGGAGCTCGGCCCTAACCCCTATTATTTCGCGAATATTCGTCGGGGCAACTGGAACAATGATCGTTTCTCCGCAGATTTAAATGTGAACCGATCGCTCTGGAAGGACAAAATCCGTCTGGGGGTGGGGGCAGACTATGCTTTGGCGCAGCATAACAGAAGCAACGACCCTCGCCCACGGATTTCTCACTATTACCTGCAGCTAAAAGCCCAGCTCGGCTGGCAGCTGCATGAAAATTGGTTGTTGGCCGCTCATGGTGGCAGCTTTTCTTCCACTGAAATAGGGCAGGTGACGAACTATAATGCTTCGAACGATAGTTTCGGGCGTCTCGACTATAATTTGTACACCATGATGGGGCTGGGTTCGTTTAACCTGCTGCGTCGTCCGAGGTATGAGTTGAGCGGTGCTGGTCATCAGTATGGTGGAGCGCTCTACCATCGGGGAGCCCGCTGGTCATTCCAAAACGAATTTACCTATCGCATTTCTGACGAGCGTTTTCTGCGTAGGGGTTCTGCTTCGGGGCAGGTAGATGAACAAGTTATAGGCGATTTTAATTTGATCAGTAAGGAAAATCGGCTGGCCTTCACCTATCAGGGTGCGGAACAGACCTCCTGGTCCGGGCTTCTGGTTCTTCGACAGGAGGATGGGAGAGATTTTAATCATTTATTTGCGGGCTTCAACTACCTATTTTCCGAGGAGCTGCTTGATTTTCAACTTTTCCACCGGCGTGGTGCTTGGCTGATGGGCTTGCATATGTCGGCACGCCGGCAGGAGCGGGAGGATTTTAATGCCAGCCATGCGCAGGAATTTCAGCAAGTAGTAGCCGGCATTTCCATGGCCTACCGCGTGCCCATTGTCGGAGGCTGGGTACTTCTTCCGGATGCTGCTGTCCACCGGGTGTTCCATGCGCGTGGAAATTTGGCAGTTCCCGAGTTTCAGCGTAATATCGTGACCCGAGAGGTCGTCGCTCCGATGTTAGCTTGGGAAAGTCGTACGTTTACACGGGTGTCTTTGCGCCTTCAGGCGAAAAAGGCATACGAGAAGTTCGCACTAGCGCCCTTCCTATCGCTGGAGCGGGAGGGGGCTAGACTCGGTGCGGTGAGTGGTTTTCAAGAAGCGGCTTCGCTGCGGATCGTTCAGGCTCAACTAGGTATTCATTTCATTCATTAAGTACTATGCAACAGTCCATTTTACGTTATGTGGCCCTATGGGGGACGCTGCTGCTGTTAGGTTTTAGTCTTCAACAAGACCCTGTGGATTTTGCCCAATTACGGGCTTGGTACAGCCAGCCGAGTAGTGCTTGGCCTGCCCCCCACCTTTTAGAGGGGGGTACTTTTCGGGAGTTAGAGGCACTGCCCGAAAATCCCTTTCGGCAGGATGCTGGGAATGAGGCACTGATTACGCTGGGCAAGCATCTTTTTTTTGATCCTCGATTGTCGGCTTCGAATCAGATTTCCTGTGCCTCCTGTCATGATCCGGAGCTCAGTTGGAGTAATGGGCGTTCTTTAGGGATTGGACATGATCATCAGCAGGGGCAGCGAAACACCCCGAGTATTCAAAACATATGGGAGCAGGAGATTTTCTTTTGGGATGGTCGGGTGGAGGGCCTGGAGGCCCAAAGTCTCATGCCGATAGCGGATCACACGGAGATGAACCAAGAGTTGGAGCTACTTCCGGAAAAATTAGGAAACATCGCAGGCTATGCGCCTTTGTTTTCGGCTGCTTTCGGTTCGGATAGGATAACTCCCGAGCGTATCGGGGAGGCGCTGGCCATGTTTCAGCGCAGCATCACAGGGCGCCGTAGTGATTTTGATTATTTTATGGCCGGCAGGCAGGAGCGCATGTCGGATGAGGCGCTGTGGGGCTTACATCTTTTTCGAACCAAGGCTCACTGCATCAACTGCCATAATGGTCCTTTTTTCACGGATCAAAAATTTCATAACTTGGGATTGCATTTTTATGGGCGAACGCATCAGGATTTAGGACGCTACGAGATTACAGGAAATCCTGCCGATGTGGGGGCTTTCAAGACCCCTTCGCTGCGAGATGTGGCTTTTACGGCACCCTACATGCATAATGGCTTGTTTCCACACTTGGAGGGGGTGATTAACATGTATGATGCTGGGATGGCGCGGCCAAAGCCTCGGCCTGAGTTTGCAGAGGATCCTTTGTTCCCGGAAACATCCGAGCTGCTGGTCAAGCTATCTTTAACGGCAGCCGAGAAACAGGCGCTAGAAGCCTTCTTAAAGAGTATATCAGCGCCACCTTTTCGAATGGCGCGGCCACAATTGGTAGAATAGCATGTAGTCCTTTCTTTGTAGGTTGGTCTTCAGAAAAAGCGTCTTGTTTAGGGCGCTTTTTCTGCTTCCAAGGCGGCAGCGAGCTCCCCGAGGTTTTCCAGTAGGAAGTCAGGACTGTGGTGTAGGGGAAAGAAGGCGACTCCTTCGCGGAGAAGGTAGGCGGTTTTCCAACCGACGGAGCGAGCGCCTTCCAGGTCCCAGCTATGGGTAGAGATGAGGACACTCTCTTCGGGCAATTTTTTTGCTGCTCGCAGCGCCCCTGTATACACCTCTGCATGCGGTTTATAGCGTCTAAAGCGTTCAGCACTGATGATATGGTCGAAAAAAGAGGCGATATCTGCCTGTTGGAGCAGTTTCACTAGTCCTGTCTCTTCGCTATTACTGAGTGCTATTAAGGTGTAGTTGGCCGCTTTTAAGCTTTCCAGGCTGTCTGTGACGTCAGCGTGGGCGCGGCAGATGCGGAAGCTGTCCATAATTTCCAGCAGCTCCAGTTCCCCCAGTCCGCGGTCTTCCTGTGTGTTCATGGCGCGCAGGGCGGCTAAGCCCAGAGAAGAAAAGTCATGGCCGTGCCCTAGGGCGCTTTGGACCAGGCTCTGGTGCAGCAGAGAGGTGAACCACTGGCTGTAGGCTCCCTCCCGGCCGAAGGCCAAATTCAGGGAAAGGCGTACAGGGCTGAGGTCAATCAGCGTTTCGTTTACGTCGAATACAAGCGTTTTAAGCATAGTGGAAAGTGTGTATGCAGGTACTAACGTTCGAGTCGCCGAAAGGGTTATTTTGTCTATCCGATTCCGAGCAGAAGACTGGCCATATACAGGAGGTATAGGAACAGGAGAAAGCCTCCTTCTACGCGATCGATTTGGCGCCCAGCGCCGCGGAAAATCAGGACAAAAAGGAGGGCTGCAGCCGACAGGTGCACATAGATGTCGGTAAGCGCGGTGACAGGGATAGGGCGGATGGTGGCGGAAACGCCGAGGACGAGAAAGCCATTAAAAATATTCGAGCCCACGATATTTCCGATGGCGATATCGGCTTGTTTTTTACGTACAGCCACGATGCCGGTGACAAGTTCAGGCAGGGAGGTGCCTACCGAGACGATGGTTAGGCCAATTAGGCGCTCGGACATGCCTAAAAGGCTGGCGATGGCGGTGGCATTTTCAACCAACAGATGTCCTCCATACAGGAGCAAGGTCAGTCCGGCAGGAAGCCATAGCCAGGCATAAGGGAGGAGTGCTGCGCTAGGGTCTGTAGCGCTGTCCTTACTTTTCAGCGCTACAGCGATGCTATAAGCGAAAAAGACAAGGAAAAAAAGGAGTAGCATCCAGCCTTCACTGGCCTGAATGGTATCAGTGTTCGCCTGATCGAAAAACCGATCATGGCTCGCAAAGAAGATGGCAAGGGCGGCGAGCAGCCCGAGAGGCACTTCGATCCAAGTGGTGGTGCGCTGCACGCTTAAGGGGTAAATGAGTGCGCAGGTGCCGCCGATAACGAGTATGTTGAAAATGTTACTTCCCAGAACATTTCCCATCACCATCTCGGAGGAACCTTGATAGGAAGAAAGGATATTGATGACCAGCTCAGGAGCGGAAGTTCCGAAAGCGACGATGGTTAGGCCGATGATTAAGGGGGAGACACCTAGTTTACCTGCTATAGAGGAGGCGGAGGCTACTAATTTATCTGCGCCAAAAAGCAGGAGAGCGAAGCCAACAAGTAAAAGCAAAAGATGCAGCAGCATGGAGAAGAAATTTTACGAATGTAGTAGAATTCTGAACGAAAAAATAGCGGCAGAAATTTAGATATAAAAAAAACCTCCGAAGGGAGGTTGACTGTTGACCCACTAGGGCTCGAACCTAGACTCTTCTGAACCAAAATCAGACGTGTTGCCAGTTACACCATGGGTCATGATAAAACCGAAAATGTTGACCCACTAGGGCTCGAACCTAGACTCTTCTGAACCAAAATCAGACGTGTTGCCAGTTACACCATGGGTCAATATAGGATAGAAAGCGCTTTTACTTTCCGTAATTGTGGTACAAAAGTAGGGTTATGGCTTTAAATATCCAAGAGTGGGGTCTAAAAAAAAGAGTGTTTTTGCTTAAGCGCTTTATATTCAGTTAAAAAAAAACGGATGTAGGAGGAAGGGTTCATTTTTTGATTTCAACAGGCGTCAGCGCATTAGCGCTAGCTATCAGGTATAGCTATAAGGATGATTCCTTTTTTTCTGATCTGGGGCTTATGCTAAGGGCAGAAAGGGCGTAGGTGAACTGGTTCGTTGTTATTTAGGGTTTAAAAAATAGGTGATTTATTTGCGATTTATGAAAAAATAGCGCACATTAGTCATGGGTTTGTTTAAAAAATTGATGTTTTGATTAAAATCATGAAAGCTATGAAAGAAGAAAAAATGGAAAAAACGGTCTTGCAAACGTTAGAAAAGCTGGAAAAGCTTGGTTTAGGTGAAACCTTACCGGCAGAGCTAGCTTGGTGCTGGAACAGTTTTATAGCGGATAAAAATCCTGTGGGTCTACTGGAAAAGAGTCAGCAGGCCTATGCCTTGCTTTGCGAAAAGAAGGCTGCACAGCCGCGGACGGTGTCACAGAAATTACTCGATGATTTAGAGAAGGTAACGCAAGCTTTCTAGAAATGGAGATGTGGCTAAGCAACTGCTCTGCACGCGGATAAGTGTGCTAATAGCACAATGACTAGCAAAGAAGGAGAGGAGCTTAAGCAGCTAGTAGGTAAAGCAGCATGCCATAAGGTAAAAGCAAAAAAAGGGGCGAAAGCCCCTTTTTATGTGTGTGGTAGTGATGCTTATTCAGCTACTACAACGAATTTCACTTTCGTTTTCACTTCTCTGTGAAGATCTACATCCGCTTCGAACTCACCTGCAGTGCCTACTGGAGTGGTGATTTCGATTTTCTTTCTGTCGATCTCGATTCCCTGAGCGGCTAAAGCATCAGAAATCTGAAGTGTCGTTACTTTACCGAAAATTTTACCAGAATCACCGATTTTCGCTTTGATTTCTAGGGTGATGCCCTGTAATTTCTCAGCTAGGTTAGCAGCTTCTGTTTTGATTTTCTCTGCTTTATGCGCTGCCTGCTTGATGTTTTCAGCAAGCGCCTTCTTGTTAGATGCCGTCGCTAATACCGCGAAGCCCTGAGGAATCAGGTAGTTTCTTCCATAACCTGGTTTAACGTTTACCAAGTCATTTTTGTAACCCAACCCCTTAATATCTGTTCTTAAGATTACTTCCATTGTTGTGTTAATTTTTAACTATTAAAGAGAATCCTTGGCCTATTTTAAACCATCGGTTACGAACGGTAGGAGCGCTAAAATTCTAGCCTTCTTGATCGCATTAGCTACTTTTCTCTGATATTTAGCTGAGTTTCCGGTTAATCTTCTCGGAAGAATTTTACCCTGCTCGTTAACAAACTTCAATAAGAAGTTAGGATCTTTATAATCGATATACTTAATACCGTGACGCTTGAAGCGGCAGTATTTTTTTCTATTCTCTACACGGTTGATTGGTTCGTTTCTTAATGTCATGATGCTTGCTCCTCCTTAGCTTCTTTTTTGTTAAATTCGCCTTTTCTTCTTCTCTCCGCATACGCTAATGCATGCTTGTCGAGAACAGTTGTTAGGAAGCGCATCACCGTTTCATCACGTCTCAGCTCAACTTCGAACCTCTTGATTAAATCAGGAAGTGCCTTAAATTCTACCATTACATAGAATCCTGTGGTTTTCTTCTGAATCGGATAGGCTAATTTCTTCAGCCCCCAGTTCTCCACATTGACAATTTCTGCCCCCTCTTCTTTTAACAAGTTCACGAACTTGTCTACGGTATCCTTCATCTGAACATCAGACAAAACGGGAGTTAAAATGAATACCGTCTCGTAGTTTCTTTGGAACATAATAATAAATTGTTTTTTAAACAGTCCGCAAAAGTAGTTAAAAAAAGCGTCAAGTCCAAGACCTGACGCTTTCCTATGCCTTCATTTCGAATGGAAATGTTTATTTGACTTCAAATTTTCCTGTTCCGATCAAGTAACCATTTGCATAAATGCGTACCGTATGCTCTCCTGTATCGTATTTGGTCTCCTTATCGTAAAAGTTTTCCAAGGCCTGCTGTGTGTTATCGAACATAATCGCCTGACTCATGGTATAAAATTCCTCACGGCCATCGATCATAAAAGTGCCAGACCCTTTCGCGATATCAAAGATGGGCTGGCTATTCGGGGCTAAAATCTGGATAAAAATATCACGTGGTCCATGGGGCGCCACAGGATTATCGGCCAGATTAAAGCTAATTTTTAGGGTTTCCAGCTGCCGATTGCGGAAGCCATCCGTGCGTTCACGCCCTCTTCTATTAACAGCAGCGATCTCGATATTCTCTGCTTTCAGACGTGCTGCCATGTCTACTTTCTTTTCCAACTCTTCTCGCCGCTGATCCAGCTCCACGACGCGCTCCTCGATGCGCGCTTGGTTGGTTTTCAGGTCTTGGTTTTCTGCGAAGAGTTGCTGGTTTTCATTGCGCAAAGCGATGATCTCATCATCTTTTTCATCTAAAAGAGCTATATAGGACTTCAGACGCTGATTTAAGCGCTCTATTTCCTGTGCCGAACGACGTTTCTCTGAATTACGCTCATTAATTAGCTGCGTACGAATCTCCTCTAGGGCAGCCACATCACCCCC
The DNA here is from genome assembly GCF_054166705.1 of Nitritalea sp. Taxonomy (NCBI): domain Bacteria; kingdom Pseudomonadati; phylum Bacteroidota; class Cytophagia; order Cytophagales; family Cyclobacteriaceae; genus Nitritalea; species Nitritalea sp. Next base: position 98,518 of record NZ_JBSZCV010000009.1, on the reverse strand, counting down.
CAGTCGCTCGATTTCCTGGATCCGGAGATCGAGCTGATAGGTGACAGAGTCCAAGCGCTGATTGATCTCGTTATTTTCTTCCGAAAGCACGAGGATCTCCTGTGTTTTCTTATTTTTGTCTTGGTGGTCGAGAAAAAGTTTTATACCACTAATCAGCACTAAGATAGCCAAGGCGATGATCAAGATGTTCTTATTCCGATCGGATCGGGCCGGCGGCGGTGTAGGATTTGTCTGCATAAGCTCTGTACTGTTACGTTAATCGCTCGTTTTTCTATGGAAACAAAATTAAATGAAAATTACTGGACTTCCCGCTATTTGACTAAAAATACGGGCTGGGACCTGGGTCAAGTCTCTCCACCGCTTAAGCAATATTTAGACCAAATAACAGACAGGTCGCTAAAAATCTTAATTCCTGGTGCTGGTAATGCCTATGAAGCAGCATATGCCTTTCAGGTGGGCTTCCAAAACATCCACGTCTTAGATCTTTCCGATGCGCCTCTTGCTGATTTTCAGGCGCGCAATCCACACTTTCCTAGTGAGCAGCTGCATCAGCAGGATTTTTTTGCCCATCAGGGCCAGTATGACTTGATATTAGAACAGACCTTTTTCTGTGCCTTGCAGCCAGCATTGCGGCCAGCATATGTGCGGCAGATGGCAACGTTGTTAGCCCCGGGGGGCAAATTAGTTGGCGTACTCTTTAACCGATACTTCGAAAAGGAAGGACCGCCTTTCGGAGGAGAGGCGCAAGCATATGAAGGGCTATTTGCACCGCATTTTGAGCGTTTCGTGCAGGAGCCTTGCCACAATTCCATTGGCCCACGGGCCGGAAATGAACTGTTTTTCCGCGCTTATAAGTCAAAAATGTAATGCCCCGCACTAAAGGCGCTGCCGACGAGGAGCAAGCCTTCCCCACGAATCTCGAGTGCCAGCAGGGGCTGCTTGCTTAGGTGTTGCCACTGCTGAAAACGCCTGGGCTGCCGGTATAAGCCCTTGACAAGCCAGAGGCTGCCGGTGACCGATGGGGGTAGCTGGGGGGGGATGTCCTTCTGTTCGGAAAGGATGTGGAGCGGATAGGCGGGAAGCAAAGTTTCACATACCTGCTCTAGCGAGAGCTGAGGCGCCTGCTCTAATGCATCGTAGAGCTGCAGCAACAAAGGAGACTGCAAGGAATGACGGCCCTCTGCTCGCCACCAGCGCCGCCAGTGCATGCGGAAACCGAAACCTATGGGGGGCATTTACGCTTAGTTTTGAAGGTCTTCGGCCAAAAGCTGGAACTCAGGGATGCTCACATCGAAGTGCTGACCGTCTACGATACGTTCCATGGTATAGGTACCTAGCATCTTGCCAAGTCCCGATTTTAAGTTGCAGCCAGAAACATATGCGTGTTTTTCTCCCGGTTCCAGTATGGGCTGCTGCCCAACGACACCTTCGCCTTCCACGATTTTTTTACTATCCGCTGCATCGAATATTTCCCATTTGCGGCGCAGCAGCTGCACGGTGTGGGGTGAATTATTTTCGATTTCGATGTGATAGGTGAAGACATAGTGCTGCTGCCAAGGGCTCGAATGGGCCCGCTGATACTGCACGTGCACGCTAACTTTTATTCCCTCTGTAATGGCACTTACCATGAAACCTTTAATTTTGTGTGAAGATCGATCAAAATTACGTAAAGCGTTTCACTATTTAACGAAAAGTCCACAAAATGGATGTAAAAATTGAAGCCTCCTGGAAGGCCGCACTAGCGAAAGAGTTTAGCCAGCCTTACTTCCAGGCGCTGTCTGCCTTCGTCCGGGAGGCCTATCAGCAGACGCAGGTATTTCCGAAGGGGAATGCTATTTTCAAGGCCTTTGAGGCTTGCCCGCTCCATCAGGTGAAGGTGGTCATTTTAGGGCAGGATCCTTACCATGGTCCCCAGCAAGCCCATGGCCTCTCTTTTTCTGTGCCGCAGGGCGTCTCCTTCCCACCTAGTTTACAAAATATTTTTAAGGAAATCCGCCGCGACCTGGGGATCCCTTTCCCCGAGCATGGCGACTTGACCCGATGGGCGGAACAGGGGGTGCTGCTCCTGAATGCCACACTTACGGTGCAGGCCCATCAGGCCGGCTCGCACCAAAAAAAAGGTTGGGAGCAGTTTACCGACGCAGTTATCCGAGTACTTGCCGAGCGGGAGGCTCCGATGGTCTTCCTGTTATGGGGGGCTTTCGCCCAAAAAAAAGCGACGATCCTGCACCGTCCCGAACATCTCAAGCTGCACGCCCCACATCCGAGCCCTCTCTCGGCACACCGAGGCTTTCATGGCTGCGGCCATTTCTCTCAGGCAAATGCCTTCCTGCAGGAGCAGGGCTTATCGCCGATTCAGTGGTGAAAGGCGTAAAAGCGCTCACGCGTGCCAAGGCACTTTCTCCTGCCAAGCGGAGAAAAAGGGGAAAGGCTGGCTTGAGCCTAAGGAATAGCTAGGTGCGGACATGCCTTTTGGCAGGAGAGCACGATACGAGAAGGCTGAATGCTTACTCGTCAATGATGGTAGGCTTTCGGTTTTCGTCGTAAAAAAAAAGAGACCGAATTAGCAGTCTCTTTTTTAGATAGAATGGGGCCATTTACTTTGTGCCAACAAAAGCACAGGCAGGTCATGCTGCTAATGGGTTTTTCATTCAGTTTATTCGATGCCCTTAAAGATTCGATTCCAACGGATCTTCGAAAACATGCTCTTGTGCTTGTCTAGGGAAAGCCATAAAAACCAAGCTTTGCCGACGACATGGTCTTCCGGTACGAAGCCCCAGTAACGCGAATCGAGGCTGTCATGGCGGTTATCGCCCATCATGAAATAGTAATTTTGGCGGAAGGTGTAGGTTTGCACTTCCTGCCCATCGATAAAGAGCTTGTTGCCCTCCACGCGCACATCTTTTAAGCGCTCATAATGCTGGATGGTGCGGGCATACTTGGCCATCGTCTCCTCGTTGATGGTGATCGTCCAGCCTTTAGCAGGGATTTCGATGGGTCCCATATAATCTTTATTCCAGCCGAAATAATCCCCGTCCGGAAAAATGCGCGGGTCCCCATATCCCTGCCGGTCTAAGCGGAGATTTACCCGATCCACCTCGGGGCTTTCTTGCAAGCGGCGGGCCACTTCTGGAGTCGCCGACACCATGTAGCCACTGTTGTCCCGAAACCCAAAGAAAGCGTCAGGGGCGATACCAAACTGGTCAAAAAAGGCCGCGGAGAGACTTTTATTCGTCATCACATCGTACGAAAACTGCATCAGCTCCGGGTCGTCTGCCGGCTTACCATTTATCTGCACTTGGGTGCGCTCAATTTCGAGGATGTCCCCAGGCACTCCTACCGCCCGCTTGATGTAATTCGTCCGCAGGTCTGCCGGATGCTCGAGCTCTTCAGGATAGTTAAAGACGACCACATCGTTTCGCTTAATGCTGCTAAATCCTGGTAGCCTCCAGTAGGGGAGTTTTATCCACTCCACATACGAATCTGTTTCGGTTCCCCAAATTTTCTGATGTGTAAGAGGCACCTGGAGTGGCGTCATGGGGAATCGAGCGCCATAATGCATTTTACTGACAAAAAGGAAGTCTCCCACCAACAGGGATTTCTCCATGGAGCCCGTAGGGATCGTAAAGGGTTCTAATAGAAGCCAACGTATGATGCTGGCGGCTACCACCGCAAAGAGCAGTGCGTCCAGCCACTCTCTCAGGGCGGACTTTTTCTTTTTAGGTTCACTCATGAAGGAAAAATTTTTAGAAAGATAAGAAATCATCCATGGATAAGATACCTTTTTTATCTTTTATCCATTCTGCCACTAATACCGCGCCAAGCGCAAATCCTTGGCGGCTGTGTGCCGTATGATTTATGCTAAGTGTGTCTATTTCAGAGGAATAGGTGACTGTATGCGTGCCAGGTGCCGGATCGATGCGTTTGGCGGTTATCGGTAAACGTGTATCGTTTTCGGACATGTTTTCTGCTAGTGTCCATCCGCTATAGGCAGGGAGTGCGGCCATAACGCCTTCGGCTAAGGTTAGAGCCGTGCCTGAGGGGGCGTCTTTTTTTTCCGTATGATGGATTTCTTCTATGGCGACCTGGTAAGCGGACTGCTCCTGCATGAGCTTGGCCAGGAAAGCATTTACCTTAAAGAATATATTGACGCCAATACTGAAGTTAGAGGCATAAAAGAAGGCACTATTTTGGGCTAAAGCCAATGCATCTAAGCGTGGTTTTTCGGATAGCCAGCCGGTGGTGCCCGATACTACGCGGATGCCACGCTCTAAAGCCCAGGTGATATTATCTACTGCCGCTTCCGGGGCGCTAAACTCGATCGCCACATCGATATCGGCTGCCGTTAGGGTGTCCCGATCTGCTCTATTTTCCTCTGAAATGCGGGCAATAATCTGATGGCCACGGGAAAGGGCGATTTCCTCGATTATTTTCCCCATTTTGCCGTAGCCAAGTAAAAGAATATGCATGTTAATTGATGTTTATTTTAAAGCGTAAGCCAACATGAGGCAATCCCAGCGGGCTGATTTCTTGGTAGGGCTCCCAGCGAAAACTGAGGTCCTCCGACACATCGAAGCCCGATAGATGCGCATCCACGTTAGCATCAGCAATGTTTAATACGTATATGACTAGATAGATCAAAAAGGTGGTGTCCCGATTCCTCCGCCAAAAATTAACGTTGCGCACGAGCCCATCGCGGTTTAAATTGGGAAACTGATTCGGCTCTTCTGCATCGAAAGCGATAAGTGCATCTCGAAAGAGCGCAAAGCGTCTTCCATTAAAGTCTACAAAGTAGGTGTTCGTCAGGATACCACCATACAGGATGGGTACTTTCCAGGGCTTCTCGTTATAGACTTGGCCAGCGCCAGGTAACACAGCAGAGAGGATAGTCGCTAGACGCGGATTTTTCGGCGTACGGAAAGCCTCGTTTAAAGCCTTTACGGCTTGTTGCTCCAAACGTGGATCTAAACGCTGCAGGGTGTCCTGTCCATAAACAGGAAAAGCTGCCCCTACAAGTAGCAGCAGCATCCCCAGAAAGTGTCGCGTAAATGGCATGAATCGATTCATACGGGCAGCTTTGCCGCAGGCAATAGACCTATTCGGGCGCACTAAATAACAGCTAAAAGTTCTAAAATGCGGTTTAAATCGTCCGTAGAAGTAAAAGGGATTTTGATCTCCCCCTTGTCCTTAGCATCCGCCTTCACGTGTACCTTCGTGCCAAAGTGGCTGGCCAGGCGCTGCTGTAGCTTATTCAACTCATACTGCTTGTACGGGTCGATGGGCTCTTTTTTTAGCCCCTCTTCCGGCTCCTTCGGTTCGTGAAGGGCCTTTACGAGCGCCTCCACCTTACGTACACTTAAATCTTCGGCTAAAATCTTCTTATACAGCGAAAGCTGCACGTCGATATCCTCGATATTGACCAGCGCACGGGCATGCCCCATCGAAATTTGGTTGTCGCGCAGCCCTGCCTGAATGTCGGGCGGCAGGCGCAATAGACGCAAGTAATTGTTGACCGTCGTCCGCTTTTTGCCTACACGGTCTCCCAGTTCTTCCTGCTTAAGCGCGCATTCGGAAAGCAGGCGCTGATAGGAGTGGGCGATCTCCAGCGCATTTAAATTTTCCCGCTGTATGTTTTCGATCAGCGCCATTTCTAACATCTGCTGATCGTTCGCAGTACGCACATAGGCGGGGACACGCTCTAAGCCTGCTAGTTTGGAGGCCTGAAAACGACGTTCACCAGAAATCAACTGATACGTGTTTTCTTCCAGGCGCCGCACCGTAATGGGCTGGATGATGCCTTGCACTTTGATGGACTCTGCCAGCTCTTCCAGCGCGATTTTATCGAAATGCGTCCGCGGCTGATAAGGGTTGACCTGAATATCACTCAGACGGACTTCATGAATCCCGGCTGCTGGTGGAGCAGGGGTAAGGGGCCTTTCCTCCTGCTGTTTAGCAGGAGAGTCTTGTAGTAATGCACCCAGTCCCCGGCCTAGCGCCGCCTTTTTCTGAAATTGTTTTTTATCCGCCATCGTCGTTGATTCGTTTAAGCATTTAGATTTGCGATTCCATTTTTCGCTGCGATTTCATTCGCCAAGTTGAGGTATGCTACCGCCCCTTTTCCATCGGCATCGAAAGCGATGGCAGGAAGCCCGAAGCTAGGCGACTCGCTTAATTTGACATTTCGCGGGATTATCGTTTCGAAAACTAAATCTGCAAAATGCATTTTGACTTCTTCCACCACTTGATTGGATAGACGCAGACGTACATCATACATCGTCAGTAAGATACCCTCGATTTCTAAGGCCGGATTTAAGCGGGTTTGAATAATTTTAATGGTATTCAAGAGCTTACCCAGCCCTTCTAGGGCAAAGTACTCGCACTGCACCGGGATGATGACACTGTCCGCAGCCGTGAGCGCATTGATCGTGATCAACCCGAGGGAAGGGGAGCAGTCGATGATGATAAAGTCGTAGTCCCCTTTGATCGGGGCGATGACCTCACGCATCTTTTCCTCTCTATTTTCCAAGTTGATCATCTCCACCTCAGCACCGACCAGGTCGATATGCGAGGGGATCAGGGTGAGGTGCGTGATTTCCGTAGGAATGGCGATTTGTGCTACCTCCACACCGTCTACCATACACTCGTAGATACTTTTGTCAATCGCCTTCGGATCGATACCCAAGCCGGAAGTCGTGTTCGCCTGAGGGTCGGCGTCGATCACCAGGGTCTTGTATTCCAAGACCGCTAAACTCGCAGCCAAATTCATCGCCGTCGTGGTCTTGCCCACGCCGCCTTTCTGATTGGCTATCGCTATCACTTTTCCCATAGTCATTTATAAGGTAATGGACTGTCCTATTTCTAAAACAATCAATTCTTTCTGCGCTGCTGCGGCCTTTCGTTTGGCTTCCTCTAGATCAATTTCAATATAGGGGAATGTATCAAAATGCATCGCGATGATCTTGTCTGTACCGACAAAATCTGCTGCCTTAAGCGCATCGTCAATGCCCATCGTAAAATTATCTCCTATCGGAAGGAATGCAAAGTCAATCTTGAATTCCTCGCCGATTAATTTCATGTCATAGGTAAGCGCCGTATCTCCAGCATAGTAAAAGGCTCCACGCTCATGCTGAATCACGAAGCCTCCTGGATTACCGCCATAGGTCCCATCTGGAAGCACACTGGAGTGAACCGCATTCACATATTTTACACGCCCAAAATCAAAAACCTTACTGCCGCCATGGTTTAATGGATGGTAATTTTCGATTCCTTTACCGCCGTAGTAGCTCGCGATTTCAAAATTCGCCACAAGCGTCGCTTGCGTTCTCTTTCCAATCCGCTCCACATCGGCTACATGATCTTGATGGCCATGTGAAAGTAAGAGGTAATCCGCAGCCAGGCTGTCTACATCGATAGCTGCCGCTTTTTCATTTGGGCTGATAAAAGGATCAAAAAGCAAATGCTTGCCCCCTACCTCCATCTGGAAGCTGGAATGACCTAAGAAGGTGATTGTTATCATCGCGGTTTGGATTAGTTTTTAGCACAAGGACAAATATACCATTTATATGGCTATTTCTAAACGCTAATGAAAGGGACTTTACCGAAAGCTCTCCTGCACCGCTCCAGATTCCTGAATTTCAGCCCCAGAAAGAAGCAATAAAAAAGCGAGCCGAAGGACTCGCTTTTATGTGCTTAAGAAGGAGAAAAACTTACTTCTTCTTCTTATTGGCTTGCTTTTGCTCTTCGGCAGCACGCATCGCATCTTCTAAACGCTGCTGAAATTTAGACTTCTTCTTGTTCACGTTTTTCTTCTTGTTTTCCTCTACCTTCTGACGGACCTTCGCATCATCAACAAACAGCTTAATCAATGCCTGCTGACCGAATGTCACCATGTTGGACACAAAATAATAGAAAGAAAGTGCCGCAGGGAAAGAATTTAAGATAAACATGAAGCCGATCGGCATGATATAACCTAAGTTTTTCAGTGGGCCGGTCTGCGTAGAAAGCTGGTTGTTGAACTTGGTGTAGGCGATCTGTGAAACCGTCATCAGCAAAGTAAATAAACTCACATGCGACCCATAGAAAGGTATCGTGAAAGGCAAGTTGATAATCGAGTCATACGTCGACAAATCATGTGCCCATAAAAAAGATTCTCCTCTCAGCTCGATACTATTCGGGAAGAAAAAGAACATCGCAAATAGGAAAGGCATCTGCAGCAGCAGCGGAAGACAACCACTTATAGGACTTACGCCCAGCTGGCTGAACAGCTTCATCTGCTCTGTCTGCATCTTAGTGGGATCATCGCCGTATTTTTCCTTCAGCTCATCTATCTCCGGCTTAATCACCCGCATTTTAGCCATTCCCATGTAGGATTTATACGTCAGTGGGAATAGGAAGAGCTTGATGATCAGTACGATCAAGATAATGATTACCCCGTAATTACTTACGTAGCGCTCTAAGAACTGGAAAAGATTAACGATAATATACTTGTTCACCCAGCTCACAAAGAAGTAGCCCATGTCCACATTCTTTTCGAAGCTCGGGGCGATGGTCTTCAGGATTTTATAGTTGTTCGGCCCGAAATAATAACGCAGTTCATTTTGGCCTTCGGCCAAAGGAAGAGCCAAGGCCAAACTCATGTTTTTCACCGAAAGGGTGTCAGCAGGCGTGTCCTGCGCGATGCGCCCATTCGTAAAAGGTGTTCCATCCGCTAAAATGGCCGAGGTGAAGAATCGCTGGCTGAAGCTAGCCCAGCGAACCGGCTCAGACAGGGTCTCGGACTTATTCGCGTTCACACCGAAGTAGTCGTAGCTGTCACTGGCAAAAAACCAGTTGGCATTCGTTTTTCTGCGGGACTCCTCGATGTCGGCCTCCAGCTTTTTCAGTCGGTCTTCCCAACTGATGGCGATCGGACCGTCCATAAGCTGCTGCCGGAAACCGTCTACAGCGATGTTTTTTTCTAAAACATAGCTGTTGGGCGCTAAACGGTAGGTACGGGTTATACTTCCCTGCTCTGCCTGCGCCGTAAAGGTGAGCACCTGAAGTGTTTCTCCCTCGCGCTCCTCTGTGCTGGTTTTCACCTGAAAGAAGAAGTCATTCAAATTAAAATCTCCCTGGCGCGTCGGAATCGTATAGGAAATGGTAGAAGAAGTTTCATCCAATAAGTAGAGCGGCTGCTTGTTCCAGGTGGTAAACTCTTTTAATCGAACTCGCTGAATTTCTCCCCCTTGAGAGGAAAATTCTACTTCGAGGAGTTCGTTTTCTATCGTATGCGTACTCGCTTCTCCCTTCGTGAATGCTGCGAAGGCACCAAATTTCTGTTGTGCCTGCAGGTCAAGTAAAGAGTCTGGAAGTTGGAACGTCGTAATGTCTTCGGCTACATCCGCTTCTTTCGCCGCCTCTACTTTTTCGGTCGCCCCCTTGCTCTCCTCTACGTCGATAGGCTCAGGTGTTTTCGCGAAAAAGATGGAATAGCCGAGCAAAACGGCTGCGAAAAGGATTAATCCTGTCGCTTGATTCTTATCCATAAATATGTTCTTGGTATTCTGAAATGCAAAAGTAAGGAATAATAGCGGATTTTTGGCTATTTCCTACGGATTAGCTAAGCCCCTGCCGGGGCAAAGCACATTTAATGAGCTACCTTGTACTCTATGGCTGCCCGAATAAAGCGAATGAACAAAGGATGGGGTGTTAAGACGGTAGATTTATATTCTGGGTGGAACTGGGTACCTACAAACCAAGGGTGCTCCTTTAATTCAATGACTTCTACCAGGCCAGTGTCTGGATTTACGCCACTGGCATGCAGTCCTGCCTGTTCTAAGGCGTCTAGGTAGGCATTGTTCAACTCGTACCGATGGCGATGGCGCTCGCTCACCTTCCCTTTGCCGTAGGCAGTATAGGCTTTAGAGCCTTTTTTCAATTCACAAATGTAGGACCCTAGACGCATGGTGCCGCCTAAATTAACTACCTGCTTCTGGTCTTCCATCAGGCCGATAACCGGGTGGGGAGTGTCTGGATGCATTTCTGTGCTGCTGGCTCCCTCTAGGTGAGCTAAATGGCGTGCCACTTCGATTACGGCCACCTGCATGCCGAGACAAATGCCGAAAAAGGGTATCTGCTGCTCCCGCGCGTATTTTACCGTCTGGATTTTTCCTTCGAAACCTCTTTCGCCGAAACCGGGCGCGACCAAAATACCATCTAACTCTTCTAACTTTTTCGCGATATTGTCTGCATTCAGCTCCTCGGAGGAAATTAAACGCAAATTGACCTTACATTCCGTAGCGGCACCAGCATGTATGAACGCCTCGATGATGGATTTGTACGCATCCGGAAGGGATACATATTTGCCGATAAGGCCGATCGTGACCTCTTGGGTAGGGTTTTTTAGGCGCCCTAAAAACTCCTTCCACTGTTCTAGGTCCGTGTTTACCCGTGAGCTGAGTTTCAGCTTGGTCATCACACGCTCGTCCAGCTTCTCTTTCTTCATGAGCAGGGGAACGTCGTAGATCGTCTCCGCATCCATGGCCTCGATCACACAGTTGAGCTGCACATTACAGAAGAGCGCCAGTTTTTTCTTTACCTCAGTAGGCAGGTGATGCTCCGTGCGGCAGACGAGTATGTCCGGCTGAATACCCGCCTCTAAAAGTTGCTTCACAGAATGCTGTGTCGGCTTGGTTTTTAGTTCTTTGGCGGCAGCCAGATACGGAATCAGCGTGAGGTGGATCACTAAAAAATTATTGACGCCGATATCCCATTTCACCTGGCGCACGGCCTCTATAAAGGGAAGAGATTCGATGTCTCCCACGCAGCCACCGATCTCGGTGATGACGATATCGAACTTACCGTCTTCGCCTAATTTGAGGAAATTTCTTTTTATCTCATCTGTGATATGAGGGATTACCTGCACGGTTTTGCCCAGGTACTCACCCTTTCGCTCCTTCGTGATGACATTATTGTAGATCCTACCTGTGGTAACGTTATTCGACTGGGAGGTCGGAGTGTCCAGGAAACGCTCATAGTGGCCCAGGTCCAGGTCCGTTTCAGCACCATCCTCGGTCACGTAACATTCTCCGTGCTCGTAGGGATTTAATGTGCCAGGATCTATGTTTAGATAGGGGTCGAATTTTTGGATGGTGACCGTCAGGCCGCGTGCCTGTAAAAGTTTCGCTAAGGATGCGGCGATGATTCCTTTACCTAAAGAAGAGGTCACACCTCCGGTGATGAAGATGTACTTAGTGCTGGAAGAAGCCATAAGAATGGATGGGATTTAATTGGTGTTCTTATGGGATTCAAAGGTAGGCAAAATTTCTGCAACTTGGCGTGCTCTAGTCTTTTTTATTAAAGGTAAGCTCGAGCTTGATTTCTGTTTCATCCCGTACCCGAATGCTTCCGAGCAGCGCGGTAGGCGGGTCTAAGTTGAAGTCGGAGAACTTCAGCTTGGCTGTCCCTGATACCTGGAAACTTTCGTCAAGTGTGTAGTCTAATTCATGCGCTTGGTTGCTTTTAGCTCCGGCGATGGTCCAGGTACCTTCCACGCGGAGACGCTCAGAAGAGAGGATTTCTACCTTTTTTGCTTCAAATTGGATGTAACGATGCTTTTCTGCTTGTAGGCTTTTATGCGCCTTTTCAGTCATAGCATTTTTCTCTTGATCGCTTTTTAGGGATTTCGTTTCTAAGCGCAAGGTAAAGGGGGCGATTTTTTTCAGGTCTCCCTTTTCAACTTCTAGTTCGAGGGTTCCGCTTCCTTTTTTCCCTGTCAGGGACCAGTCGTGTATGGTAGAGGTGCCCGCAACTTGAAAAGTACTTTTATCAGTAGCTAAGGAGTAGGTCTGCTGCGTAAAGGACCTTTGGGCGGAGCCCAAAAGCAGTAGGAAGCTGACTAGTAGCGAATATAAAATCTGCTGAGGGTGCGCCAGGGTCATCAGGGGGAGGAAATTTACATGCTGCATACCTAAGTACAACACGTCTTTTTCCAAACTGTTAGCGGCAGACCGATCGCACATCGCTTTTAAGGGCGGCTCCTGAAGGTATCCGCGCTAATTTAGGGGCAAGATGAGGGACTGAATCATAAAGAATAGTAAATTTGCAGGATGAGTAAAGAAATTCAAGGTACGGCAGGCCTTTTGGAGGCTATCCGTCAGCAGGGGCGCGTCTGGATAAAAGATGCCTTAGGGCAGCCCATGGAGTGGGTCTTGGCGTCTAGCTGGTCGGCAGAAGACGGGCAGGAAGGCACCGCGCTGCTGTTTGATTTGTTTCAAATTCGCAGCATCTGTCCGCCATTTTCGGAAGTGTCGCTGGATATCGTGCAGTTTGCATCCAAGCCTACGGTGTATCACAGCCCGGTGAATGCAGTGCTTAAGGCCGGCCCCATTCGGGAGGGCATCATTCGTTTTTCTGTGCTTAAGCATCCTGCTTGGAATGGCTTGCTCTTTTCGATCAGCCAGCTGGTGTTTGCCAAGTATCCGGTGCAGGTGCCGGAGGGAGCGGAGGTTTTCGTGGTTGATGCCCCTTTTTTACTGCAAGCCAAAGGACATAAAGCGCTCTATTTAGATCCAGAGGGTGGTATAAAGATTTTAAAAGCATGAAGCATCTGGAGGCCTTAGCAGGACATGAGATTTTTACGCGAGTAGGACGTATCGCCGATAGTATGGGCGTGGAAGCCTATGTCGTAGGGGGCTTTGTACGTGACTATCTGCTAGGCAGGGGGGTGAAAAAGGACATTGACTTCGTCTGTGTCGGCAGTGGCATCGAGTTGGCGACAGCTGTGGCCAAAAGCTACGACACGCATGTTCCCCTCAGTGTGTTTAAGAATTTCGGCACTGCCATGCTCAAACTGGCAGACTATGACATTGAGTTCGTAGGTGCGCGGAGGGAGTCCTACCACCGGGATAGTAGAAAGCCGATCGTAGAGGATGGCACCCTAGAGGAGGACCAGCAGCGACGAGATTTCACCATTAATGCGCTGGCGATTTGTGTGAATGCCACACGTTTCGGGGAGTTGGTTGACCCATTTGATGGGTTAAAAGATTTAAAGCGCAAGATCATACGTACGCCCGCAGCTCCGGACACCACTTTTTCGGATGATCCTTTACGGATGATGCGTGCGATCCGCTTTGCAGCGCAGCTGCAATTTGATATCGAAGCGGAAACCTTTGATGGTATCTGTAGAAATGCGGGCCGCCTTTCGATCATCTCGCAGGAACGTATCATCGATGAGCTGAATAAAATTATCCTGTGTCCACAGCCCTCTTATGGCTTTAAGCTGCTGTTTGTAAGTGGTTTGCTTAAGGAGTTTTTCCCTGAGATGGTGGAGCTGCAGGGGGTAGACTCCGTGGGAGATCGCTCGCACAAGGACAATTTCTATCACACCTTGCAGGTGCTCGATAACATTTCGAAGCATACAGATAATCTGTGGTTGCGCTGGGCGGCCATCATGCATGACATCGCCAAGCCGGCTACGAAGCGGTATTCGCCAAAGGTAGGCTGGACCTTTCATGGGCATGAGGACAAAGGTGCACGCATGACGCCGGGGATCTTTAAGCGCCTTAAACTGCCGATGGATGAGCGAATGAAATACGTCCAAAAACTCGTTCGCCTACATTTACGCCCGATCGCGCTGGTATCCGATAAGGTGACTGACTCTGCCGTACGGCGCTTGCTCTTTGATGCAGGCGATGAGATCGAAGATTTGATGACACTGTGCCGAGCAGATGTTACCTCGAAAAATAATGCCCGTGTGAAGCGTTACTTGACCAACTTCGACAAGGTGGAGCAGAAGATGCTTGAGGTCGAGGAGAAGGATCAAGTGCGCAACTTCCAGCCGCCTGTTAGCGGGGAGGAAATCATGGATCTTTTTCAATTAAAACCTTCAAAAATCGTGGGGGAGTTGAAAAACGAAATAAAAGAAGCTATACTTGAGGGCGAAATTCAAAACAATAGAGAAGAGGCTCTCACCTTTTTATCTAAATTAGCTGTATCAAAAGGAATTACACAAACGAAAAAAAATGAATTGTAAACAAGTAAGCTTGATCGCTTTTCTGGTTTTAGGTACATTCGGTATCGCTGAGGCACAGGAACAGCAGGCACAACAGGCAGAGGGACAGGAGATTTCCGAAACCTTACGTAGAAGAAATGAAGCAGACCAAAGGGTGTACCAGTTGGCGCTACGCTATAATGATGTGTCTGCGGCACGTGTGAAGCTCCTAGAGCTGATCGAGCGGAATCCGAACAACACACGTTACGCAGAGCTTTTGGTATCGCTTTATTTTGAAAACAATCAATTTGGCGCAGCAGCAGTGTCGGCACTGGATTTATTAGAGCGCGATGACCGGAATTTAGTGGCTTTAGAGGTAGCAGCTTACTCTTTAGAGCAGCTGGGAGCTTTAGACCGCGCCCTTCCTCAGTTCGAGCGACTGTACCTGCTCAGCAATGACATTTTTACCCTTTACCGCACGGCTACGCTACAGCTACAGCTCGAAAAGCATGAGGAGGCTTTGAACTCTATCGCGATGATCGTTCGGGATAGAAAGTCTGCGGAAGAAAAAATAGGGTTTAACTTGGGCGATAATCAGTCACAAGAGATTGTGCTTCGTGCCGCCGCATTAAATTTGAAAGGTTTAGTCTATGTAGCGCAGGGAAGTAAATCCGAAGCTTTAGCTGCTTTTCAGGAGGCTTTAGCGCTGGAGCCTGAATTTCGTCTCGCACAAGAAAATTTAAAGGAAAACTCTTAAGAGGGTCTCGTGCGCAGTAACTTAGGGAGAGCTGATGGTGGGGAAGACCTGCTATCAGCTTTTTTTTTGGCCCTAGGGCCAAAGTATCTGCTCGGCACCTGCACTTTTTACATGAATTTGAATACCATAAAAGCGGTGACGATGCCACTGGCGATAAGGCTCAAAAGAATGAGGCGGAAATAACTTTTCAGGAGCGCTTTTCTACGGTAGAGATCACGATCAAAGAAGCGGTACCTATCACTGTCTTTTGACAGTACAGATAAGGAAGTCAAAAAATAGATTAATAAGAGTATCGCGATGCTAAATCCTAACTCCATAGAAGACAACTAGTGGTTTAGCCCAAAGGTCGCCATTTTTATTTATTAAATTAAGGAGAAGGGCACATTTCTTATGTTAAGTTTTCGGGCGATATTTTACCGAAAATACCGCCCGAGAGAAAAGTCTTGCAGCTGCTTACTTAGAAAGGGATTACTTGCAGTAGGTCCTCGTTTTTGCTATTATCTACTGCTTGCCCATGTCGAAGGTGGCGTTCGAGTGAGGAGTAGGGGAGTGCACGCCCTTCTTGGACATTTCTTCTGCCAGTCACGGAGTTACGGCCGAGGATAACATCGATGGTGTTTCGCAGTAAAAACTCCTCCGGATCGCCTAAAGCCTGGAAGGGGAGTTCCATAAATTCATTTATAGGTCCACGATTGGGAATAAATCCTTCACCGTAATCGGAGCGGTCATCTGCATTAAAACTTTTGAAGATAATGGGTAGCAGGCCCCAGTCATTGTCTTCGTTTTGATTATCTCGCAGTAGAGCAGAACCTACATTTTTACCCTCTGTAACATCCCCCACTAAATACACATCCATAAAGGGCTTAAGACCATTAATGACGAGTTCACTGGAAGAAGCCGTTCGGTTAGAGGTAATGATATAGACTCGGTTGTTAGCAAGCTGATTGCCGATATTGTTAGCAGCATCTGTGAAATTAGCGACCACGTTTTGAAACTGATCGAATCGTTCTAAGAAGCTGTTGTATCTATTTCTGAAGAATACGGTGTTACTATTTACATTACTCCCGATATGGCTTGCTAATTCGACTGCACTGGAGGTGAAGCCCCCTCCATTATACCGCAGGTCTACTACCAGGTGCTGCACACCCTCCTGTTTAAATTTACCGAAAATTTCGGCTAATTCAGTATCAAAGCTACCGTCAGGCCCTGGCGCAAAAAAGTTATAGACAAAATAACCGATTTTTTCATTTTCAGCGACGAGGACGGTGTCTAAGAAGTTAGGGTTTTCGGCAACTTCTGTCACTTGCATTTCGATATCCCCTATGGTGGATAGGCCTGCTCCTGGGGTAAGCTGCGCATAGGTGATGGTGTGCGGCTGTCGTATATTGGCGAGTGCAGCTCTAAAGTTACTCGTATCCATAGCCACACCGTTTATGGCTGTAATAAAATCCCCCCTTCGTAAGGCTGTGCTCGCTGCGGGGCTGTTGGATTTAATATAGGTAACCGCGCCGAGGACATCCCTTCCGTTAGCGCCTAAAATGAGGTTAAATTCATAGCCAGCCTCTAGATTTCTTCCTTCCAAACTAGCCTCCAGTTCGGAAGCGCTGGGGCGCATGAGGGTGTATCGGTCTTGGGGTACCATTAATGATCGTAAAAAAAGCGGGGGCTCGCTTGTTCTACTGCCGCCAGCACCCATTTCATCGAGCCAGTAATACACTTCGTTCATGACCGCGAAGGTCCAGTTATTGACCGTACGATTTAAATTGTCGGTATTTTCTTCAGTCTCTTCTTGTAAAGGGCCTTCTTCTACCTCATCGTTACAAGCGAAAAATACGCTGCTGACGAGTAGGAAGCAAAATACCCATTTGATTTTAAGTTTCAGATAATCCATAATCCATTTTATTAGGCTTTAAATATAATGAATTATGCGGCCAAATGTTCTTTTTGGATTAAAAAAATATTTAATAGGAGGTGTTTAGCGTGATGTCATGGTGTTTACTGTCCATCAGTGTCCCATTTTCGCATTTCAGAACGCGATAGGGATACTTGCGCAGCAAATCAAAATTATGGGTAGCCATCAAGATGGCTGTGCCTTGTTTATTTATTTCTTGGAATAATTTAAAGATGCCATCAGCTACGTCGGGGTCTAGGTTCCCGGTGGGTTCATCGGCGAGTAGAATTTCCGGGTTATTGAGCAGGGCGCGAGCGATCACCACCCGCTGCTGTTCTCCTCCGGAGAGCTGGTGTGGCATCTTCGTGGCAGCATCTGCCAGCCCTACCTTCAGCAGCACCTCAGCCATACGCCCTTTCATTTTTTGGGTGTCTTTCCAGCCTGTGGCGCGCATGACGAAGAAAAGATTTTCCGCCACGGAACGGTCCTGAAACAGTTGAAAATCTTGGAAAACAATCCCTAACTTTCGGCGCAGATAGGGAACATCTTTTTGCTTTAGTTTATGAAGTTCGAATCCTGCTAGCTTTCCCTCTCCGATTTCTAAGGGCAGGTCGGCATAGAGTGTCTTGAGTAGGGAGCTTTTTCCACTCCCTGTTCTGCCGATTAAAAAGACAAACTCATTCGCTTCTAGTGAAAAATCCACCTGCTTGAGCACGACATTTAAGCCCTGCTGAATACATGCATTTTGAAGCTGTAAAACAATTTTAGATTCGAAATCCATAGGTATTTGGGGCTTATTCCAACTCTAATTTTTGTAGTTTTCCGAAGGGGAGTGAGCGAATTAGGGTCTCTAAAGCTTCTTCCTTACCTTCCAGACCGAATTTCTCAACATTTTTCAAGGGTCTATCCGCTCGGAAGTAGGCGACTAGAACGAAATTCTCATCTCGAATCTGGATATAATCGGGAATTTTAGCCTTGCCTTTAACTTTTATAATATACATGTATGGGCGAATTTACGAAATAAAACGAAAGACCTTGTCTTTTTGTACAAGGTCTTTAACGTTTTCAGTTACTTATTGTTTGGCTGCTTTCGCATGGTCTGCTAAAAACTGGGCCAAGCCTGCATCCGTCAGCGGATGGTTTAAAAGTTGCGTAATTACCTTCAGCGGGCAGGTCACTACATCTGCCCCCAGCTCAGCACACTTCACTAAATGCATCGTATGGCGTACGGAGGCAGCTAATACCTCAGTAGCAAAGCCATAGGCCTGATAGATGTGTACGATCTGCTCGATAAGTTCCAGCCCATCGAAGGAAATGTCATCGAGGCGACCGACGAAAGGAGATACATAGGTAGCCCCTGCCTTAGCTGCTAATAGCGCTTGACCGGCCGAAAAAACCAAGGTGCAGTTTGTACGGATGCCTTGATTATGGAAATACTTGATCGCTTTCACACCCTCTTTTATCATCGGGATTTTGACTACGATTTTATCATCAATTTTGGCCAGCTCCATGCCTTCTTTGATCATGCCTTCGTAATCGGTAGCGATTACTTCCGCTGAAACTTTGTCGTCTACAATGTCGCAGATAGCCTTATAATGTGCACGGACAGCAGCATCTCCTGAGATGCCTTCTTTGGCCATTAAGGAAGGATTGGTGGTCACACCATCCAGGATGCCTAAGTCATAGGCTTCCTTGATTTCCGCTAAATTCGCGGTGTCAATAAAGAATTTCATGTTTGAGAGTTTTATGTGAAACAAAGTTACTCTTTTTCTGGACCTATGCCGGATTTAGCAAACATTAGCTGAAAAAATGTGATAAAAGGCTAAAAAAAAGTAAGCGGCATCGCACCGCTACAACTATCTACCCTTGCTTCCTTCCGGACCTGGGGGATTCAACAGGAGCTGGTCGTGCCGCTTGAATACAAAGGTAGGTGAATTCTTGATATTGGCAAAAGCCAGCCAGAAAAAAAGACCTCCGCTGACACTAAGTCGCTAGACATGAGAGAGAAATTTTGTGGCAAAGTTTTTGAGCATGGGTTTTGGAAAAACATTCCATGAAAAAAATAGCACTTTACTTACTTCTATTTTTCGCCTTTAGCGCCTGTGCCGTTTTTACCCCTAGGCCACAGTTTGAGCAGGGCATGACGGAAAATCGCTTTTTACGCCAAAATCGTACTGCTCTCATCAGTAGCATGGAAAACGGTAAAATCACCTATCGCGTGAATCGGGATGAGCGCTTCTACGTTTTAGCCACTTTCGAGGAGGGCGTACTCATCCGGGTAGAAGAAAGGGAAATCGTACCCATTTGGGGAGCACCTCGCGAAAATTAACCTTTGCCCGAAGGGCAAAATCACAAAACGTATCGATAGAAAGAAGGTCTTCGGTATACCCCTGGGCCTTCTATTCTTCCCGTGCAGGAATACTTTTCGCTTCTAATAGCTGGAAAGCCAATGCTGAAGCCTCCTCAAAGGCATCTTCCGCCAAGTCTTCGTAGATTTCTTCGTCAAAAGTCAGGACCGTACGTTCCACTAGGCCGTCCGGATGCACGATCAGCTCGGTGCCTGCCCACTGCGCTTCTTCTACCTTTACCCACACTTCATAGTCTTCAAAGCTACGTTTAAAATATCGCGCTAATTTTTGTCCCATTTTATTTTTGTTGTTTTATGTGAACGCTTATATTTGCGTTAAATCTATGAAAAATCTCGCGAATACATATTGGTGGTGGCAGCATAAATTTTCTCACTGGGAAAACTGATCTGCTATTGTCTATTTCGTATCGTATACCGTATAGAACAGGCTTATTGGTCATCCCAATAGGCCTTTTTTTATTACCTCAAGAAAGCATGTAACCCTATGCCCCAACAGATTCATCTCACCACACGACACGAAAAGCTGCTTGCAGATATCGTAACTCCTGTGGGCATCTACCTGCAAGTCAGGGACCGATTTACGAACCCTATCCTGCTCGAAAGCTCGGATTATCATGGTCAGGAAAATAGTTATTCTTATATCTGTTTCAACCCGATCGCTCACTTTTCCTTCGATGGGCAGCACGTTAGCCAGCAGCTTCCCGGAGAAACTCAACCCGAACGGAGGCCTCTCGAGGCGGGACAGTCCCTTGTCGACGCCCTCCAGCAGTTTAGCGCACGCTTCAGCCAGGTCAGCAGTATTTCAGATAAGTTTATCACGAATGGGCTTTTTGGATTTACCAAGTACGATGCTGTCCAGCATTTCGAGACCCTCCAGCTGCGACATGCTGCCGACCCGCTACACCCCCTGATGCATTATGCGGTCTATCGACACATTATCGTCATCGACCATTTTAAAAATGAACTCCACCTGCTCGAACACGACCTCCAGGATCAAGCGCAGGAGAGCCTGCTCCCCGAGCTAAAAACCCTTATCCGCAGTCGAAATGTCCCCGCCTACCGCTTTGCCCGAACAGGGCAGGAGAAGAGTAACTATACCGACACGGAATTTTTAGAAATCCTAAAGAAAGGACAAGAGCACTGCTTTCGTGGGGATGTATTCCAAATCGTGCTTTCGCGGACTTTTACGACTGCCTTTGAAGGAGATGAATTTAATGTTTACCGTGCACTTCGCTCCGTGAATCCTTCGCCCTACCTCTTTTATTTTGATTACGGTCAGTATAAAATTTTTGGCAGTTCTCCAGAGGCACAAATCGTGGTAAAGAGCGGTCAAGCTACCATTTTTCCTATAGCCGGTACCTTTAAACGAACGGGTAGCGATGAGGCAGACGCTGCGCTGGCGCGCAAACTTTACGATGATCCTAAGGAAAACTCCGAGCATGTCATGCTGGTAGATCTGGCTCGAAATGACCTCAGCCGTAGCTCAGAAAAAGTAGAAGTGGAAGTGTTTAAGGAAATTCAATATTACTCCCACGTGATCCACTTGGTGTCTAAGGTAACCGGGCAGCTGCCTAAAGGGGCAAATCCGCTTCAGCTAGTGGCAGATACCTTTCCCGCTGGGACCCTCTCCGGAGCGCCTAAGTATCGAGCCATGGAGCTTATCGATGGACTGGAAAATACCTCCAGAAACTTCTATGGCGGCGCCATTGGCTTTTTAGGTTTTAATGGCGACTTTAACCATGCTATCCTGATTCGCTCCTTTATTTCGCAGGGTAATGCGCTGCGCTTTCAAGCCGGCGCTGGAGTGGTGGCCAAAAGCCATATCCCTTCTGAACTGCAGGAGGTTAGTAATAAATTAGAAGCTTTGCGCGTAGCGCTTCAGGCTGCAGAACAATTATAAGAAATGGAGAAGATTTTAGTTGTCGATAATTACGATTCCTTCACCTATAATTTGGTGTATCTCGTCCGGACCCTTGGCTATGGAGCGGCACTGACCATTCGGAGAAATGATGCCATTTCCGTAGAGGAGGTAGCGGACTATGACAAAATACTGCTCTCTCCTGGGCCAGGAATTCCACAGGAGGCAGGCATCATGCCGGAATTGATTTTGCGCTATGCGCCAAGTAAAAATATCCTCGGTATCTGCCTGGGCCATCAGGCTATCGGTGAGGCGTTCGGCGCCAAGCTTCATAATTTAAAAGAAGTTGTCCACGGACTAGGAACAGACATCCGGTGTGGGCAAGATCCCTTATTTGCTGGTTTGGACCCTGTTCAAACGGTGGGTCGCTACCACTCTTGGGTGGTGCAGGCAGAGGCCCTTCCTGAAGCGCTGCAGGTCATCGCAAAGACGCCTGATGGGCAAATTATGGGCCTGCGCCACAGAGAATACCGTGTGGCAGGCTTGCAGTTTCACCCGGAAAGCATCCTAACTCCTAATGGTGCCCAGATGGTAAAAAACTGGTTAGCATCTTAATGAACCCAGTCATTTTAATAAATTTAGAATCAATCTGTTATTAGTGTATACATGAAAGACATCCTAAACCACTTAACTGCCCATAAAACACTCAGCCGTGAACAAGCTCGAGAGGTGCTTGTACGCATCGCAAACGGGGAGGTGAACCAGGCGCAGATCGCTGCATTTCTAACTGTCTATCTCATGCGCAGTATTACGGTGGAGGAGCTAGGCGGGTTTCGAGAAGCCATGTTAGCGCTTTGTGTACCAGTAGACTTAAGTGCCTATACTGCCATGGACCTCTGTGGCACGGGAGGGGATGGGAAGGATACCTTTAACATCTCGACGCTTTCCTCTTTCGTGGTGGCGGCGGCAGGTCAGCCTGTGGCCAAGCACGGCAATACAGGCGTAAGTTCCATCTGCGGCTCTTCCAATTTACTGGCCTCCTTCGGCTACGCCTTTACAGCAGATGCAGGTGAAATTCAGCGCAATATGGAGCAGGCGAATATTTGCTTTTTACACGCGCCCCTGTTCCACCCTGCCATGAAGCAGGTAGCGCCTATCCGCCGCGAACTAGGAGTAAAAACCTTTTTTAACATGCTCGGTCCTATGGTGAATCCCAGCAGCCCGAAGATTCAGCTGGTCGGCGTTTTCAGCCTGGAACTTGCCCGTCTTTACGGTTATCTTTATCAGCAGCAAGACGCCCGCTTCGGCATCTTGCACGCATTAGATGGGTACGATGAGGTTTCTCTCACAGGAGCTTTTAAGCTCGTGGAGAATTCCGGGGAAGGCATTTATTACCCTGCCGACTTAGGCCTGCCGCGACTGGAGGCTGCTGCCATAAAAGGGGGGGATACGGTGGAGGCTTCCGCCAAAATTTTCCTTTCTGTGCTAAAAGGAGAGGGGACTGCGGCACAGGAAGCGGTGGTGCTGGCCAATGCAGGCACCGCGTTAAAGGTAGCACGTCCGGACATCGATTTTCCGACTGCTGTGGAGCAAGCACGCGAAGCCCTGAAGAGCGGACGCGCCTATGAAGTGTTTAAAAAATTAGTGAATCCTACCGTTTCCTTTGCGGTAAGCAAATAAAAAAACGTATGACGATTTTAGATCAAATAATAGCCCATAAGCGGGAAGAAGTAGCGGAGCGGCAGTCTTTGATTCCAGAGAAGCTGCTCGAAAAGAGTGTCTTTTTCGACAATCAGGTAGTTTCTTTAAAAAAATACCTCCAAGACCCCGAAAAGACCGGCATCATCGCCGAGTTTAAGCGGCAGTCCCCCTCTAAAGGGCTGATAAACGGGAGTGCCAGCGTGGAAAAAACCAGCATTGGGTACATGCAGGCGGGGGCCTCAGCGCTTTCGATACTGACAGATGAAAAGTATTTTGGTGGACATGCTGACGACTTGAAGGAAGCCAGAAGATTTAACTTTTGTCCGATTTTACGGAAAGATTTTATCATCGATCCCTATCAGATTATCGAAGCGAAAAGTATGGGGGCCGACGTGATCCTGCTGATCGCGGCCGCTTTAGATCCGAAGACCCTGCGGGAGCTGGCGCGCTTTGCCAAGTCCCTCGGGCTAGAGGTGCTCATGGAAGTGCATGATGCTGAGGAGCTAGAGCGCTCGTTATGTCCTGAGTTGGATGTAGTCGGCGTGAATAATCGCTCGCTGAAGACCTTTGAGGTAAGCCTGCAGACCAGCCATGCCTTAATTAGCCAGATTCCGGACAGCTTCGTAAAAATTTCCGAGAGCGGCTTGCACCGCCCGGAAGACCTCGTCGAACTCCGTGAAGTGGGTTATCAGGGCTTCTTGATCGGTGAGCGTTTTATGCAGAGCAGCCGCCCGCATCAGGCTGCCTATAATTTTATGCAGGCCTATCGTAAATTATATAAAAATCCTGCCTGACGATGTCGCGTAAACCTTGGATTAAAGTATGTGGTATGCGCGAGCCTGCGAACATCAAGGTGCTGCTCGAGCGGATCCGCCCGGCCTACATGGGGCTTATCTTGTATCCCCCTTCGCCGCGCTATCTCCGTGATGAGCTGACAGATTATTATGCCCGGCTGACGCTTCCGAAGGTAGGCGTATTCGTCAATGAGCCAAATGAGGTCGTAGAGCGAAAGGTCCATGCTCTAGCGCTACAGGCGGTGCAGCTGCACGGTAAGGAGTCAGCGCAGCAGGTGGAGGCTTTGCGCCAAAACTTACCGAAGGACGTAGAGATCTGGAAGGTAGCTTCAGTAGGAAATGCGGTGGACTGGCAACAGCTAGCGGCCTACGTGCCCTTCTGTAGTCATCTGCTTTTCGATACGCAGGTGAAAGGCTATGGGGGGTCCGGGAAGCAGTTTAATTGGGAGCTGTTATACGACTATCCTTTCGACCTACCCTTTATCGTAAGTGGAGGCATCACCGAAAACAGTGCGGCTAAACTATTAGATTTGGCCGAAGGCCTACCCCAGCTTGTCGGGGTGGACATCAATTCGAAGTTTGAGTTAGTACCTGGCCTAAAAAACATTGCCGCTCTGGAGCGGTTTTCGAAGGCATTAAATAAGGAGTATCATGATCGAAATAAAAGTTGACGAAAAAGGATTTTACGGTAACTTCGGCGGTGCCTATATCCCTGAAATGCTGCACCCTAACATTGAGGAGCTGCGCCTAAATTATGAGGCCATCATCGCCGAGCCTGACTTTCAGAAAACCTTTCATGGCCTGCTAAAGGATTTTGTCGGCCGGCCGACGCCGCTTTATCTGGCAGAAAGACTGTCGGAGAAGTTCGGTGCTACCATTTACCTGAAGCGGGAGGACCTCTGTCATACAGGAGCGCACAAGGTAAATAATACTATCGGACAGATAATCCTAGCAAAAAAACTTGGGAAAAAGCGCATCATCGCGGAAACCGGCGCTGGCCAGCATGGTGTAGCTACGGCTACGGTTTGTGCTTTGATGGGCATGGAGTGCACCGTTTACATGGGGGCTCTGGATATCGAAAGGCAGCGGCCGAATGTGGAGCGCATGAAAATTTTAGGCGCTAAGGTGGTGCCGGCTACCTCTGGAAGTAAAACCTTAAAGGACGCCACGAATGAGGCGATGCGTCAGTGGATTAATAATCCCGTAGATACGCATTATATCATCGGGTCAGTGGTAGGGCCGCACCCGTACCCGGAGATGGTGGCACGCTTCCAGTCGGTGATCAGTGAAGAAATGAAGGCTCAGCTGTTGGAAAAAGAGGGGCGCGATTATCCGGATGCTGTCATCGCCTGTGTGGGGGGTGGATCGAATGCGGCAGGTGCATTTTACCACTACTATAATGATCCGCGTGTGCGCTTGATCGCCGTGGAGGCTGCGGGGCTGGGCATCAGCTCTGGCAAGTCAGCGGCTACCACAGCATTAGGGACGCCGGGCGTTTTACATGGCAGCAAGACCCTGCTCATGCAGACCAAAGACGGGCAGGTGGTCGAGCCTCACTCCATTTCTGCGGGCTTGGATTATCCGGGCATCGGGCCGGTGCACGCGCACCTCTTCGAGAGTGGCAGAGGGGAATTTATCGCTGTGGAAGATGACGACGCCATGCGGGCAGGAATTGCGCTGAGCCGTACGGAAGGCATCATCCCTGCGATCGAGACTTCTCACGCGCTGCATGCGCTGTCGCTGATGGCATACAAACCTAGCGACGTGCTCGTTATCAATCTTTCCGGCCGCGGAGATAAAGATCTGGATACCTACATCAAATGGGGCAAGTACTAAGCAGAAAAAAATGAATCGACTGAAACGTTTATTTGAGCACAAGCAGGAGCGGGTGCTTTCGATCTACTTTACGGCCGGTTTCCCGGCCAAAGACGATACTTTGACGGTGATGCGGGCTCTGGAACAGGCCGGAGCGGACATCATCGAAATCGGTATGCCATATTCGGACCCCATTGCGGATGGTCCCACCATCCAGGAAAGCAACTTACAGGCTTTAGCGAATGGCATGGACATGGAAACCCTCTTCGAGCAGCTGGAAGAGATGCGGAAAACGGTTTCCCTTCCTGTCGTGCTGATGGGCTACCTGAATCCGATCATGCAGTACGGAGAGGAGCGCTTCTGTGCGCGCTGTCAGGCCTTAGGTATTGACGGCTTGATCATCCCGGATCTGCCGATTGCGCTGTATTTGGAGCAGTATCAGGCCTTGTTTACGCGATATGGCTTGAGCAATACCTTTCTAATTTCTCCGCAGACCTCCGAGGCCCGAATTCGGGAGATAGATCAGCATTCCGATGGCTTTATTTACATGGTCAGCTCCCATGCGATTACGGGGGCAAAGGCTTCTATTTCGGAGGAGCAGATCGCCTATTTCGAGCGTGTGGCAGCCATGCAGCTTAAAAATCCACGGCTCATCGGTTTTGGTATTTCCGATGCGCACACCTTTTCCACGGCCTCCCGCTATAGTCATGGAGCCATCATCGGTAGTGCTTTTATAAAAGTGCTAGCGGGGAGCCAAAACCTGGAAGCGGACATATACCAGTACATACAAAACGTAATTCAAGAAGCATGATTATACAAGTTGAAACCGGGATTTCTACGCAGCAGCTGGAGGCCATTTGCGCCACGGCGCAAAATCTCGGATACAAGATTACCGAGGTGAAGACACAGCTCGGACACTACCTGATCGGTATCGGTAAAAAGCCTTTCGATATCCGACTTTTAGGCCACATGCCGGGAATAAAGGATATCCATATCGTCTCGGATGAGTATAAGCTGGTCTCTAAAAAATGGAAAGCCAAGCCAACAAAAATTCAAATAGGCGATGGCGTCCATATCGCTGACGGGGAGATGGCCATCATCGCCGGCCCCTGTTCGATCGAATCGGAGGAGCAGATAAAAGAAGTAATCGACCACCTGGTGGATAGTGGGGTGACCATGATGCGCGGGGGCGTGTTTAAACCCAGGACCAGTCCCTATGCTTTCCGGGGCTTAGGCATCGAGGGGCTCAAGTTATGGCATCAGCTGGCGCGTGAGGCTGGAATCAAAATCGTTACGGAGGTGATGCAGGTCTCGCAGATCGAGGAGATGTATCCGTATGTGGATGTATACCAGGTGGGGGCGCGGAACACCCAGAATTTCAACTTGCTCGATGAGCTGGGTAAAGTCGATAAGGCGGTGATGATTAAGCGTGGGATTTCCGGCACGATCGAGGAGCTTCTGCAGTCGGCGGAGTATGTTTTTTCTGGCGGTAATGAAAAGCTGATTCTGTGCGAACGTGGAATTCGAACCTATGAAAAGGCCTCTCGTAACACGCTAGATTTAAATGCTGTACCGATTTTAAAGGCCAAGTCGCACCTGCCTGTAGTGGTGGATCCGAGCCATGGTATCGGGATTCGTGCCTATGTGCCGCAGATGGCGCTGGCGGGGGTTATGTCGGGTGCCGATGGCATTATTTTTGAAACACACAGAATCCCAGAAAAGGCCTATTCAGATGGGCAGCAGACCTTGGATTTTGCACAAAGTGCCCTGCTCATCGGACAGATCCGGCAGACATTCGCGCTAAGAAAGACATTTCCCCTTTTGTAAAAAAAGCGTTGGAAAATAGCGGGAACTGCAGTAGATTTTAAGAAATTTAGCCAAGCGCACTAGTCTGCAGACTGTTTTAAGGCCGGACGGAACGTCTTGCGCTAGATTTCGTTCTATAAGATATAAACCCAAAGCGTACGCATGACAGAGAGACCGAAAGAATGGGTGTTTAGCGACCCCCGACTAAAAGATTTACAACAGGATTACGAGGCCTACACAGAAGAGGACTTTCAGGTGTGGAAAATTCTTTTCGAGCGTCAGATCGTGAACTTACCGAAGGCTGCATCTCAGGCCTATTTAGATGGCATCAAGCAGGTGAATTTTACCGCTGACCGTATTGCAGATTTTCGGGAGGTGAATAAAAAACTCGCAGAAACGACCGGTTGGGAAATCCAAGTGGTACCAGGACTCATAGATGACGACTTGTTTTTTGGGCTCATGCACAACAAGCGCTTTTGCTCATCTACCTGGCTGCGCAAAATGGAGCAGTTAGATTACCTCGAGGAGCCCGATATGTTCCATGATGCTTTTGCACATATGCCCATGCTGACGAATCAGCATTATGTAGATTTTCTCGAGCAGCTGGCGGGGATCGCGCTGAAACATATCGATGATCCATGGGCGATCGAATTGCTTTCGCGTATTTATTGGTTTACGATTGAGTTCGGCCTTATCCGCGAAAATGGAGAGCTGCGCATTTATGGCGCAGGTATCTTGAGCTCTGCGGGTGAGACCAAGTTCTGTCTTTCTGATGAGCCGGCGCATCATCCGTATGAGGTGAAGAAAATTTTTAATACCCCTTACTGGAAGGATAAGTTCCAAGATAAGTATTTTATCATCGAAAGTTATGAGCAGCTGTACCACTCGATTCCTGAAATCGAGCGTGTGCTGGAAGAGATGCTCGCTGAAACGGCTAATCAGTAAGCAAAACATAAATCCCGCTACTTCTGGCGGGATTTTTTGGTTATATTTGTGCATGAAAGTAGCAGTCATCGATTACAAAGCCGGAAATGTTACCTCGGTTTTGTATGCGCTGGAGCGGTTAGGAGCCGAAGCAGAGCTCACCGCGGATAGCGAAAAAATCCGAGCTGCGGATCGGGTCATTTTTCCCGGACAAGGGGAGGCTAGTTCCGCCATGCGAGTATTAAAACAATCAGGTATCGATAAAGTCATCCCGGAGTTGAAACAACCTTTTTTCGGTATCTGTCTTGGTCTTCAACTGCTCTGTGCCCATTCTGAGGAAAAAGATACGCCCTGCTTAGGTATATTTCCTGTACAGGTCAAGCGATTTCGTCCTGATAATCCCAAAATGGATAAGGTGCCTCAGGTGGGCTGGAACGAATTAGAAAAACCCAATAGTCCACTTTTAGAGGGTCTTCCTGCGGCTGCCTATGTCTATTATGTGCACAGTTTTTATGCAGAACTGAGTCCTTATACCATCGCGGAGAGCACCTACACGCTGCCTTTCTCAGCCTTGATGCACCGGGATAATTTTTATGCCATGCAGGCACACCCTGAGAAGTCAGGCTTGGTAGGCCAGCAAATTTTAGAAAACTTTCTTCGTTTATAAATAGAAATTCATGGAAATCATTCCAGCGATCGACCTTATCGGCGGCAAGTGTGTGCGCTTGACGCAAGGCGATTATGCAAGTAAAAAAGCCTACTTTGATCAACCGGTGGAGGTGGCCAAACGCTTCGAGGAGGCTGGCATCCGTCGCCTTCACCTAGTGGATTTAGATGGTGCGAAAGCGAAAAAGATCGTTAACGGTGCTGTCCTTCGGGCGATTTGTGCCGAGACGAGTTTGCACGTGGACTTCGGAGGCGGCATTCAGGCGCAGGAGAGCTTAGAGGAGGCCTTTGCGCTGGGCGCAAAGCAAATTACGGGGGGAAGCATCGCAGTAAAAAATCCAAGCCTAATGAAAAGCTGGTTAGCGACACAAGGTGGGGAGAAAATTATCCTCGGAGCGGATGCTAAAGACCGAAAAATAGCCGTGGGCGGCTGGGAAGAAACCACTCAGCTCGATGTGATCGATTTTATTCGCGGCTATCAGGCTGCAGGTGCGCAGTATGTGATCTGTACGGATGTAGCTAAAGACGGACTGTTACAAGGTCCCTCCATAGCGCTATACGAGGAGATTTTAGCTGAAATTCCAGGGATACAACTGATCGCTAGTGGCGGAGTTTCGGGTGTAGAAGACCTGGAGGCCCTGCAGCGCATCGGCGTTTACGGTGTGATCGTGGGTAAGGCCTTCTATGAGGGCAGAATAGATTTAGCTACATTAGCCTCTTTCGTGGAGTAGAAAAGCGTATGTTGACAAAAAGAATCATTCCCTGTTTAGATATAAAGGATGGCCGCACGGTGAAGGGGGTCAACTTCGTGCAGCTGCGCGATGCGGGCGACCCGGTGGAGCTGGCCAAGCTGTACTCGGATGAGGGTGCGGATGAGCTGGTGTTTTTAGATATCACGGCCACGGTAGATAAGCGCAAGACGCTAGCTGAGCTAGTAACACGGATCGCGAAGGCGATCAATATTCCCTTTACGGTAGGAGGGGGCATCAGCTCGGTGGAGGATGTGCGCGTGCTTTTGCAGGCTGGTGCGGACAAGATATCCATTAATTCGGCAGCAGTGAAGCGCCCAGAGGTAATCGATGAAATGGCAGCCGCATTCGGGTCTCAGTGTGTCGTAGTGGCCATCGACAGCAGGTCGGTAGACGGTCAGGACATCGTGCATACCCATGGGGGGCGGCGTCCTACCGAATTAATTACCCAGCAGTGGGCCGCAGAGGTGGCAGCACGTGGTGCAGGAGAAATTTTACTTACCTCTATGGATCACGATGGCACGAAAGCGGGCTTTGCGAATCGGCTGAATGCTGAGCTGGCCGAGCTGCTCGCCATTCCTGTGATCGCTAGTGGAGGTGCAGGCACTATGGAGCATTTCCGAGATGCCTTTACTTTTGGCAAGGCTGACGCTGCCCTAGCGGCAAGTATTTTCCATTTTAAAGAAATTCCGATACCGGGCCTAAAACGTTATCTGAAGGACAGCGGTATCTCGATACGAATCCAAGAAGCATGAAGATAGAGGAAATTAATTTTGAAAAAGTGAATGGCCTTTTACCGGTCATCATTCAGGATGTGCAGACGGCCAAGGTACTGATGCTAGGCTACATGAATGCCGAGGCCTTGGAGAAGACTTTGGCCACGGGCCAAGTGACCTTTTTTAGCCGCACCAAGAATAGGCTGTGGACCAAGGGAGAGACCTCGGGCAACTTTCTATTGGTAGACAATATGCGTCTAGATTGTGATCAAGATACGCTTTTGATACAAGTAAATCCGGTGGGGCCGGTCTGTCATAAGGGGGACGACACCTGCTTCGCGCAGGAGAATACGAGCAAAACCTTTTTTATTGACACCTTGCGTACGGTGATCGCCGAGCGAAAAATGGCTTCGCCGGAGAGCAGCTACACCAGCTCACTTTTCCATAAGGGCATCAATAAAATCGCCCAGAAGGTAGGGGAGGAGGCTGTGGAGATTGTGATCGAGGCGAAGGACGATAATAAAGACCTCTTTTTAGGGGAGGCGGCCGATCTTCTCTTTCATTACCTGGTGCTGCTGGAGGCGAAGGAGTATACCCTCGATGAGGTGATGGAGGTGCTGATAGCCCGACATGGAAAAAAGGCTTAAGCATGGCCTTTGGCGCGCGCGCCAAAGGGAAAAAAACGCATGTAATTCGTGGCATGAAAAAGAAAAGGCGCTCTCTAAGGGGGAGGGTCTTTTTTAGTTTTCGAGCTGCTAGGAGTGGGTGCGCGTGAGCTTTTCAGGTGGACTGAGGCCAAAAAAAAGGAATGGCTAAACACCATTCCTTAAGAAGTAGCGAGGACGGGAGTTGAACCCGTGACCTCAGGGTTATGAATCCTGCGCTCTAACCAACTGAGCTACCTCGCCATGATGAAAATAAATCTTTCCCCTATTTGAGATAAGAAATATTCTCTATATCTTACCAAAAAACAAATAAGCTTTCAGACAGCCCTTTGTTTTAACCCTTTCGCGTTCCGTATGGGAATGCAAATATGGTGGCTTGCTGTATAAAAAACAAGCTGTCACCAGAAAAAAAATAAAATTTTAAGCACGAAAAAGCAGCACAGGATGGGTAAAAACAAATTTATTGCTGATTACCAGGTGAATACTTCTAAGAAAGTTTTGTTCCCTTATTTAAGTACGGCGAGTGGTTTAGCTTCATGGTTTGCAGACGAGGTTAAGTTGAGTCCCGATAAGACCTTTATTTTTACCTATGATAAGGAGGAGCATTATGCGCGGATCGTCGCACTCCGGCAGCTGGCTCATGTAAAGTTTGAGTTTTTTCATCCCGAGGGCGGTGAGGTGACGGATTCAGCTAACATAGAGTTTAAATTAGAGGAGAATGAGTTGACCCAAACCCTCTTTTTAAAGATTGTCGATCAGAACGAACACTATTCTGACGAGGAGTTGCGTTCCATTTGGGAGGGTTTAGTCGGGAATTTAAAAGAAATCTTAGGAGCTTAAGGGGTGAATGTGCTGAAAAATGCGGAAATTTGCCTTTCTTAAGCGATTGGTGAATAGAGCAGCATGAAAAAACTCGATAAATTAATTTTAGGATCTTTTATAGGCCCTTTTATCCTCACTTTTTTAGTGGTGGACTTTATCCTGTTAACAGTAAACATGCTGAAATATTTCGATGAGATATTCGGTAAAGGCCTGGAGTTTACGATTTATTTGGAGCTGATTTCCTATTTTATGATCAGCATTTCACCCATGGCCCTACCGCTGGCGGTGCTGCTTTCCTCGCTCATGACTTTTGGTAATTTAGGGGAGCATTTTGAGCTTACGGCCATAAAAGGGAGCGGGATATCGCTGCTACGGGCTCTCCGGCCCATAGCGGTTTTCGTAGTGGTATTGACTTTTTTAGCTTATTTATCGAATAATTACTTAGTCCCCAAGATTAATTTAAAGACCTTCAGTCTGCTGTATGATATACGGACGAAATCGCCGGCGCTGGATATTAAGGAGGGCGTTTTTTATAGTGGTATTCCGGGCTATAATATAAAGGTGAATAAAAAAGTGGACGATGTACGCTTAAAGGACATCATTATCTATGATCATACTGAGGGGCAGGGAAATATTAATGTGATTTTAGCGGATAGTGGTCGGATGGAGCCTTTTGAGGATGAGCGCTACCTGATGATGACACTTTATCAAGGGGTGAGTTACAAGGAGGCACGTGCTCCACGTGGTATTCGGGAGAAGCCGGTAGAGTTTACCCGTTCTCGTTTTACAGAAAATGAGATGATTTTTAACCTGGAGTCTTTCCAGATGAATCGAACGCCCGATGAGCTTTGGTCCACGAACCGTTCCATTAAAACGATAGTAGGCCTGAAGGAGGGACTAGACTCCATGGCTCTGGAGATGAATAAAGAAGTTTTTTTCAACTTCTCGGCCAGTAAAAGTTCCTTTCCTTATTATGGGCGTAACAGGGAATTTACGCCTCCTGAGCATGTCGCTGCCATGAAGGAGCGTGCAGACTCCATCAGCGAGGTACGTCGTGAAATGCGTCTAGCACAGCGTGCTGCCCGGGACTCAGCGCTTCAGCAGGTATCGGTGGCGGTGAATCCGAATGCAGATAGAACGTTAGCAGAGGTTTCTGACGATCTGCTACAAGTACCTCCTGTGGAAACAGGCAGGGAAGAGGTAACTCGGGTATTGGAGCCTGATGCTGCGCCACTGGAGGGGGCGCGGCAGGTGCAAAGCCAGGAGTCTAGTAGTCTAAAGGCTGTGCAGCAGCAGCGAAATGTGGCTTCGCTGCAGCAGGGCTCGGCACCGCTATCAGAAGCGGCTGCGGAAGGGAAGCGCCGTGTAGAGGCCTATAGTGCGCAGCTGGCTTCGCAGCGATACGAATTCACTGATGCGCAGCGCAGTAGGATGGATAGTATCATAGAGAAGGGGAATTATGAAGCACGAGCGGCCACTGCTGCTATGAATAATGCTCGTTCGTTGAAAAATAACTTTAGCACTAGGCTAACGAAAATAGATAATTTTGAGCGGGAATATCGACGTTTCCAGATTGCTATTTATCAAAAATATACGACAGCCTTCGCTTGTGTGGTCATGTTTTTAATAGGAGCCCCCCTTGGTGCTATCATCAAAAAGGGAGGATTAGGGATGCCGGTCTTACTGTCGATGATCTTTTTTATTTTATTCTATATGCTGACCATCACAGGAGAGAAATGGGCGAAGGAAGGCATCGTTTCCCCCTTATTTGGTACTTGGTTTTCGAATTTGGCGCTGCTGCCCTTTGGGATTTTCTTTTTGCGCCAGGCGCGAAAAGATGCACGTCTTTTCGAGGCGGATGTATATGTAAGCTGGTTTGAGAGGCAGAAGAAAAGATTTAAGAAAGAAAAGACCTCATCGTGAAACACTGTATTTGTTAATCCGCTAGATAAACACTACATTTGCATTTATTATTTTAAAATTTAGCTTAACATGTATTTAACATCAGAGAAAAAAGAAGAGTTGTTTAAAAATCATGGCAGGTTAAAGTCTGAAACGGATACGGGTTCACCGGAGTCTCAGATCGCTTTATTCACGTACAGAATCAAGCACCTGACCGAGCATTTAAAACAGAACAAGAAGGATCACGGCTCACGTTTAGGCCTCCTAAAACTTGTGGGTAAGCGAAGAAGCTTACTAGATTACTTATACAAAAACGATATTGAGCGTTACAGAGCTGTTTTAGCTGACCTAGGATTGCGTAAGTAATAGTACTATCGTAGGGTTCTTCTACACCAAGAAGAACCCTATTTTTTCGTCTACTTATTTGTTAAACCTTACTTTTCTTGTTATTTCTTACTAAAAGTCATTTATGTTACCAAATGTCATTTCGAAAGCTATCACCCTAGCGGATGGTAGAAAAATTACCATTGAAACTGGAGCCTTAGCGAAGCAAGCTGATGGCTCGGTGGTGGTACGCATGGGCAATGCGATGTTACTTGCCACTGTTGTTTCTAAAAAAGAAGCCCAAGACGGAGTGGATTTTCTTCCTCTTTCTGTCGATTACCAAGAGAAGTTCGCTGCCTCCGGTAAAATTCCTGGGGGATTTTTAAAGCGTGAAGGAAGATTATCTGATTATGAGATTTTGATCAGCCGTTTGGTAGACCGAGCTATACGTCCGATTTTCCCAGATGATTATCATGCTGATACTCAGATCGCTATTACTTTAATGTCTGCAGATGCAGACGTTTTACCAGATGCCTTAGCAGGTTTAGCAGCCTCCGCAGCTCTAGCTGTTTCAGACATACCGTTTAATGGGCCTATCTCCGAAGTTCGGGTGGCGAAAGTAGCGGGCGAGCTGGTGATCAACCCTACGCCTACGCAGTTAGCGGAAGCCAATATGGAGTTCATCGTCGCTGGATCTAAGGAGTATATCCTGATGGTAGAAGGAGAGGCAGATGAGATTTCTGAAGATGAAATGGTGGAAGCGCTGGAGTTTGCACATCAAGAAATTATCCGTCACTGTGAGGTACAGTTGGAACTAGCCAAGGCAGTAGGTGCGGAACAAAAAAGAGCTTACGAGCATGAGACGCACGATGAGGCTTTGTTTGAAAAAATGCATGCCGCGCTTTATGACCAGTGTTATGCTGTCGTAGCCCAACAGATCGCGAATAAAAGTGAGCGTTCGCGACTGATTAAAGAAATTAAAGAGGCATTTGTTGCTTCCTTAGGGGAAGAGCATGAATACGATAGCTTTTTGATCAACCAGTATTTTGGAAAGATCCATAAAGAAGCTGCGCGTAATTTGACTCTGAACGAAAAGAAACGACTTGACGGACGTAAGCTGGATGAGGTGCGTCCGATCTGGTCGGTGGTGGATTATCTGCCTTCTGCACATGGTTCTGCTGTCTTCACAAGAGGGGAGACACAGTCGGTTACTACCGCTACCTTAGGCACTAAGCTGGATGAGCAAATGGTAGATGGCGCCATGATCTCGGGTTACAATAAGTTTTTCTTGCATTATAACTTCCCAGGATTTTCTACCGGAGAGGTAAAGCCCAACAGAGGTCCCGGAAGGAGAGAGGTGGGACATGGTAATTTAGCCATGCGTGCCTTGAAAAAGGTATTGCCTCCCGATGCGGAAAACCCCTATACGATTCGCGTAGTATCCGATATCTTAGAGTCGAATGGCTCTTCTTCTATGGCCACAGTCTGTGCGGGTTCTTTGGCCTTAATGGATGCGGGTGTGCCGATTAAGGCTCCTGTTACGGGTATTGCCATGGGAATGATTTCAGATGCTAAAACAGGTAATTATTCTATTCTTTCTGATATTTTAGGAGATGAGGATCACTTAGGCGATATGGATTTTAAGGTGACTGGAACTTCTAAAGGAATTACTGCCTGTCAGATGGATTTAAAAGTAGAAGGTTTAGACTATAGCGTATTAAAAGAAGCGCTTTATCAAGCGCGTGCTGGTAGACTACACATCTTAGATGAAATCAATAAGACCTTGGATGCACCTAGACCAGAATTGAAGCCGCATGCACCGCGAAGCTTCAACATGCATATTCCGAAAGAGCTTATCGGAGCCGTTATCGGTCCTGGTGGTAAAGTTATTCAGGAGATTCAAAAAGATACTGGAGCGACGATCGTCATCGAAGAGGTAGATAATCAGGGCAAGATTAACATCTTCTCCAACAATCAGGTTTCGATGGATGGCGCTATTGCACGCATTAAGGCGATTGTAGCGCAGCCGGAAATAGGTGAAACGTACACAGGTAAGGTGAAAAACATCATGCCTTTCGGTGCCTTCGTAGAATTTATGCCAGGTAAAGATGGTCTTCTTCATATTTCGGAGATTAAATGGGAGAGACTAGAAACCATGGATGGTGTGCTAGAAGCTGGCGAGGAAATTGTGGTGAAACTTATCGATGTAGATAAGAAAACTGGAAAGTTCAAGTTGTCCCGTAAGGTTTTACTTCCAAAGCCGGAAGGGCAAGGAAAAAAATCATAAAAATTAAACAATTTTCGGTAATTGAACTTTATTCCCCTTGTAACCCGTTTATAAAGCGTCGTACTATTAAACCTATTGTGAATGAGGCAGCTAAAAATTAGCAAACAGATTACCAATCGGGAGAGTCAATCCCTAGACAAATACCTACAAGAAATCGGTAAAGTGGATCTACTTACCGCCGATGAAGAGGTGTTGTTGGCGAAGCGTATTCGCGAAGGGGATCAGTTGGCTCTCGAGAAATTAACGAAAGCGAATTTGCGCTTCGTGGTATCTGTGGCCAAACAATATCAGAATCAAGGACTATCCCTGGGAGATTTAATTAATGAAGGCAATTTAGGCTTGATCAAAGCTGCACAGCGCTTTGATGAGACGAGAGGCTTTAAGTTTATCTCTTATGCGGTATGGTGGATTCGGCAGTCTATCTTACAAGCCTTAGCAGAGCAGTCTCGTATTGTACGGCTTCCCCTTAACCGAGTGGGTTCATTGAATAAAATTTCTAAAACATTCTCTGAATTGGAACAGAAATTTGAGCGTGAGCCCTCTCCCGAGGAGCTGGCTGAGGTGCTCGAAGTTTCGGCTGGTGAGGTGGTAGATACCATGAAAATTTCAGGTCGTCACGTTTCTATGGACGCTCCTTTCGTACAAGGCGAGGAAAATAGCTTACTCGATGTACTGGAGAATGACGGAGAAAATACGCCTGATGATGGCTTGATGAATGACTCGCTTCGAAAAGAAGTACAGCGCGCTCTAGCGACGCTTACTCAGCGGGAAGCGGATGTTATCGTCTACTATTTCGGCCTGAATGGTGAACAATCGATGACCTTAGAGGAAATCGGTGAGAAATACAATCTTACCCGAGAGCGTGTCCGCCAAATCAAGGAAAAAGCGATTCGTCGTTTACGTCATAACTCAAGAAGCAAGACGTTAAAGCCTTATCTTGGATAAGAAGTCTTAAAAATTCCTTCTAAAAAAGCCATCCATGAGGATGGCTTTTTTTTTGAAATAATTTCGTGTCCGGAAAGCAATCATTTTCTGCTTGATAAGAGCGAATTATGCCTTTTTGGCCTATGTTTTGCGCAGAATTTTTAAATTTTAACATCACCCGGTTGTACGTAGTAAACGAAGCGCTCCTTTTTGGCTATTCTATAGGTAGTAGAAACCCTCGGATTTAGCAGCTAGGTGCTTTTGTGATAAAAATTGCGTAATCCCTATCAGGAAACCCGTATATTCGCATGTATATACATAGGAGAACGCGCTGTTACTTTAGGGAATTTTAACAGTAGGAAGCTTTGTTCTGATAGAAGGATTAATCAATTTTGCGAATTAAATTATAAAGTTATGGCTACTGAAAAAGTAAAAGTGCTCATTATAGGTTCAGGTCCTGCCGGTTATACGGCGGCTATTTATGCATCCCGTGCAGGTTTAGAACCCGTTCTTTATACTGGAGCACAGCCAGGAGGTCAACTAACCATCACCACTGACGTAGAAAACTATCCGGGCTATCCGGAAGGTGTGCAGGGGCCAGCCATGATGGAAGACTTCAGAAAGCAAGCGGAGCGTTTTGGCACGCAGGTGCGCTATGGTCAAATTACAGGGGTGGATTTTTCTGGTCATCCCCATAGAGTGACGGTAGATGAGCAACATGTAGTAGAAGCCGAAACGGTTATAATTTCTACAGGAGCCTCTGCTAAATGGCTTGGACTTGAAAGCGAAGAGCGACTAAATGGGAAAGGGGTCAGTGCCTGTGCAGTTTGTGATGGCTTCTTTTTCCGAGGCCAAGAAGTGGCGATCGTAGGTGCAGGCGATACTGCCTGCGAGGAAGCAAGTTATCTAGCCAATATCTGCAGCAAGGTGTACATGTTGGTGAGAAGAGATGAAATGCGCGCTTCCCAGATCATGCAGAAACGTGTCATGAATAACCCAAAAATCGAAATTCTTTGGAATACAGAGACCGAAGAAATCCTCGGTGAAGAGGAGGTTGAAGGTGTTCGTGTCCTAAACAGACTTACAGGAGAAAAGCAAACGATCGATGTGAAGGGATTTTTCGTGGCCATCGGCCATGAGCCCAACACAGGTATTTTTAAAGATATTATCGATATGGACGAAAATGGCTATATCAAAACAGTTCCTGGAAGCACGCGGACTAATGTAGAAGGTGTTTTTGCTTGCGGGGATGCACAAGATCATATTTATAGACAGGCAGTTACAGCAGCGGGCACGGGATGTATGGCCGCACTGGACGCAGAACGTCATCTGGCAGAAAAAGAACTCGTTTAAGTTATCTGCATGCAGTTGAGGTTCATTGTCTTATGGAGTATCCTTATTTTGAGCCTGTGTATCTTCGATGCGCAGGCTCAAACTTCGCGTAGGGCCACCAAAAATACGTCTCCCGATAGTATAAAAGGAGCGACTCCCGCGAACCCTTTGCTTAAAGACATGCGCTTATATGATCCGGAAAAATACCTGGAAGAGGTAACACGCGTAACAGATAGTATTTTATTCAGAGGACATGAGGGATTAAAAAAGCGACTTTCTATCGTCGCTGAAGATACTCTTTCTCTTATCTGGGCACCCACAAATCAACTTGTACAGGTGTCTGAGCAGGTGCTTATCGATAGCATTTGGGTGACGGCTTACGAGTATTTTTCTTCATGGGACTCGCGAAAAATCAATATTTACGACTTCGATCCGAAAAATTTCACAGACACGCTGTACGTCAAGCTCTTTGATCCTTTTTTCGGAAGTAACTGGGCCATGCCTCTCGATGAAACACAGATAACCTCTGAATTCGGTTTTCGAAGGTATCGCTGGCACCATGGGACAGATCTAAGACTTCGCACAGGAGATCCAGTATACAGCACCTTCGATGGGATCGTACGCATGCGCTCTTACGATAGAAACGGCTATGGATATTTTGTCCTTGTTCGCCATAAAAATGGACTTGAAACACTATATGGCCACCTTTCTAAAATAGAAGTGGAAGTGGGTCAGGAAGTTAAAGCAGGGGATATTTTAGGCAGGGGAGGAAGTACAGGAAGGTCT
Source organism: Nitritalea sp. (assembly GCF_054166705.1). Classification (NCBI taxonomy): domain Bacteria; kingdom Pseudomonadati; phylum Bacteroidota; class Cytophagia; order Cytophagales; family Cyclobacteriaceae; genus Nitritalea; species Nitritalea sp. The sequence continues at coordinate 59,462 of NZ_JBSZCV010000009.1, read as the reverse complement.
ACAGGGCCGCATTTACACTATGAAATCCGCTATCAAGGTTTGTCTATCAACCCGACCGAGATTTTCGATTTCGGTTTTCGAAGAATTAAAATGGATGTCTATCCACTCACAGCCTCTAGCTTTCAGCATGTCGTACAGGCGCAAGAAGCAGTCTATCACCGTGTGCGAAGTGGAGAGAACCTCAGCGTTATCGCTAGACGCTACGGCGTACGGGTGAGTACCATTACCCGTCTAAATGGAATAAGTACCAATTCAGTTTTACGCGTAGGTCAGCGCCTGCGCATTCGATAAGTTACATGATGAAATTAGATATACTCGTGCTCGCCGCACATCCCGATGATGCAGAATTGTCTTGCTCTGGAACGATCGCCGCGCACGTAGCAAAAGGATACCGTGTAGGTATAGTAGATTTTACGGCTGGAGAAATGGGCACACGGGGAACACCGGAACTTCGCTTAGTAGAAGCGAATAAGGCAGGTGAGCTGCTTCAACTCAGTGCTCGGGAAAACTTAGGGTTTCAGGATGTTTTCTTCCAAAATGACGCCGCGCACCAGCATGCGCTCATACACGTTATACGTAAATACCAACCAGAAATCGTATTGGCTAACGCCATAACGGATCGCCATCCGGATCATGGAAAAGGAGGAGCTCTCGCTTCCCAAGCCGCTTTTATGAGTGGCCTGAGGAAAATCGAGACCTTGGACGCGGCTGGGGATCCTCAGCAGCCTTGGAGACCTAAATTCCTCTATCACTATATCCAGAACAACTTTATTCAGCCCGATTTTGTCTTTGACATTACACCCTTCTGGAAGACGAAACTAGCCAGCATTAAGGCCTTCAAATCTCAGTTTTATGATCCTGCGTCCACAGAGCCCGAAAGCTTTATTTCTTCCGAAAACTTCTTCCACTTTATCGAAGCTCGAGCTCGTGAAATGGGCCATAAAATTCAGGTGACCTACGGAGAGGGATTCACCGTAGAAAGGATGATCGGTGTAGACGACCTGTTTCATCTGAAGTAAGCCGCTTTAGAAAGGTTAAGAGAAAAAAAAGGGGGAGAACACCATGGTGTAACTCCCCCTTTTATTCGGAAATATTCTTACTTCTTCTTTCTGGGTGCTGCACGTTTTTTTGCGGGGGCTTTTTTCGCCGCTGTCCCGGAAGCATCTCCTTCAGCAGTCTTTTTCACTGCCGTAGATCGTTTACCTCCTTTTTTCTCAGGCTGCGTTTCTATGATTTCGATTACCTCAGCATAGGTCAGGTTTTCTGCTTCTACATCTTTAGGGATTTTGAAATTGTTTTTCCCAAATTTGATATAAGGCCCCCATCTACCGTTTAACAGTTGGATTTCAGGGTTCTCCTCGAAGGTTTTGATGTATTTTTTCGCATCTGCCTCGCGCTTGGCTTGAATCAGACCTATCGCCTCTGCTTCCGTAATACTCAGCGGATCATACTCCCGACCTAAAGAAACGAATTTCCCGTCATGGCGTATATATGGCCCAAAACGCCCGATAGCCGCCACGATCTTTTTGTCTTCAAACATGCCCACGTCGCGTGGTAGTTTAAATAGCTCTAATGCCTCTTCCAGGGTAATACTTTCGATAAACTGGCCTTTCTGCAGACTCGCGAACTGCTTGTTTTCATCCTCTTGGTCTCCTATTTGGGCCAGCGGCCCAAATTTACCTAAACGAACAATCACGACTTTCCCCGATTTCGGATCCACGCCAAGTTCCCGAGCGGAATTTACATCTGCACGCTCCACATGCGCGGCATCCTCTACTTTAGAGTGAAATGCCCCGTAGAACTTTTCTAGCATATCCTCCCACTGCTGACCGCCGTGGGCGATGTCATCAAACTCCTTCTCTACTTTAGCCGTGAAAGAATAGTCGATCACCGTCGGGAAGTGTGCCACTAAGAAATCATTCACGACCATGGCGATATTCGTAGGGAAGAGTTTATTTTTATCTGCGCCTGTAATTTCAGTTTTCTTCTGCTCTACAAAAGTATCGTCCTGAACCAGCATTTCCACGTATTCCCGCACCGTTCCTTCACGCGCTTCTTTTACCACGTAGTTCCGCTTTTGGATCGTAGATATCGTAGGAGCGTAGGTAGAAGGTCGGCCGATGCCCATTTCCTCTAATTTTTTCACCAGAGAGGCTTCCGTGTAACGTGCTGGTGGTCTGCTGAAGGTCTGTCGCCCCTTTAGCTGAATGGGCAGCAGCGCTTGCCCGATACTCAGCGGGGGCAGTAATCCTTTCTGGCCCTGCTCATCGTCTTCTGGCTCATCATCGGTACTCTCTAAATACACCTTTAAAAAGCCCTCAAAAGTAATCACTTCGCCATTAGCTTGCAGCTTTTGGTCTAAAGAGGAAATGCCTATTGTCACCTGTGTCTTTTCTAGGATGGCGTCGGCCATTTGGCTTGCTATGGCACGTTTCCAGATCAATTCATACAAACGCATTTCATTGCGCTCGCCACTTATCTGATGGCGATTAAAGTCGGTAGGGCGAATGGCTTCGTGTGCCTCTTGCGCCCCCTCCGATTTCGTGGAATGTTTACGTTCCTTATGAAATTCAGCTCCGTAAGCACGCGTGATTTCCTGCTTGGCAGCCGCACGCGCATCGTCGGATAAATTGACACTATCCGTCCGCATATAGGTTATATGCCCCGCCTCGTAAAGTCGCTGTGCCACGGACATGGTTTGTGCTACAGAAAAACTCAGCTTCCTACTCGCTTCCTGCTGCAGAGTAGATGTGGTAAAAGGAGCCGCAGGGGTTTTTTTGCCAGGCTTTTTCTCTAAGTTATCTATGGAAAAATCCGCACCTATACAGGCTTTTAAGAATGCTTCCGCCTCCTCGCGTGTTTCCAGTTTTTTGGGAAGCTCAGCTTGCAGCACCTTTCCATCTACATCGAACTGTGCCGTGATCCGGTAGCTGGAGACAGACTTAAACTTCTCTATCTCCCGCTCACGCTCTACCGTCAGTCGAACTGCCACAGACTGTACTCTTCCTGCCGAAAGCCCCGCCTTCACCTTTTTCCAAAGCACCGGAGAAAGCTCGAAGCCCACAAGCCGGTCTAAAATTCTTCTTGCCTGCTGCGCATTAACCAGGTCGATGTCGATGGTACGTGGATTTTCGATGGCCTTCGTTATCGCCTTCTTCGTGATTTCACGAAAAACAATGCGCTTCGTCTGCTCGTCTTTTAAATTTAGAACTTCTTTTAAATGCCAAGAAATGGCCTCTCCCTCACGGTCATCATCACTCGCTAGGTAAATCGTTTCCGCTTCCTTAGCTAACTTCTTTAACTGCTTGATGACTTCCTTTTTATCAGGGGTGACCTCATAAGTAGGTTTAAACTTATTCTTGATATCGATGGCCGCATTTCCTTTCGGCAAGTCCCGCACATGCCCATAACTAGAAGTTACCTTGAAATCTTTGCCTAGATAACCCTCTATGGTTTTGGCCTTTGCCGGTGACTCGACTATTACTAAATTTTTTGACATAGTATCCTTCCACTCCAATTTCTGGCGAAAAACCGCCTTAAAAGCCCTAAAAATAGAGCTACTAATACTCTATTCCAAATAATTCTTTAACTCTAATTTTTCAAGGGAGGATTTATTCTACATGAAAAATGCGTATTTTTCCCCCACTTTGCATCCGCCTACTAACCTGTAGGGATAAAAATGTAACGATATGAAGACACTTTTGGTTTTAAGACACGGCGAAGCGGCCCCTCTTCCCGCGAGTCAGGACGAGCAGCGCCCCCTCAGCCCGGCAGGCATTCGCCAGCTTCATGCGCTGAAGTGTGCCTCTGGTAGCTGGCAGCAGCCTATCCAAGAAGTTCACGGCAGCACAGCCATACGTGTACAACAAACCGCTGAGATCGTCTCCCAGCATTTTCGAACTCCTCCGCCTCTTTATACCGATGTCAGCCTTTACCTCGCTCCACCGGAGAGACTCCTTCAGTATATCACCTCTTGGCCGAAAAAGCTGCAGCACGTGCTGCTCATTGGACATAATCCCGGCCTTAGCCAACTTGTCCATACGCTTACAGGGCATCGACTACACTTGGAAACAGGCATGCTGCTTCACTTAGAGATTCCTTTAGATGACTGGTCCGCCATTACACGGTCCTGTGCCCACCTAAAAGGAACTTGGCATCACGTGTAATGCGCTGAAAACCAAGGACGCAAATTTCGTGGTAGCTTACAGCGAAAACCATTCTTTTCTAAAACACGTTTACTTATTTACACGATAGTTTAACTTATGTCAGAGAAACACGAACAAATTTCTAATTTTGACCCAAACGGGGTAGGGACTAAAGACGCACTTTTTGGTCTCCCATTTAATACAGACACAGCCGAACTAATTATAATCCCGGTGCCCTGGGAGGTTACCGTTTCCTACAGCCCAGGAACAGCAGAAGGGCCCGCGGCGATTTTGGCCGCATCCCCCCAGCTGGATCTCTTCCAAGACGATATTAAGGATGCTTGGAAGATGGGTGTTTATATGCTTCCCATCCCGGAAGAGTTTAAAAATAAAAGCGATAACTACCGCATCCTGGCGGCCAATTACATCAACTGGCTCGAAGAGGGAGCACCAGACTATGACGCAGAGCGTTTTGCGGCTGTGCCGGACTTAATAAATACAGCCTGTAAAGAAATGAACGAATGGGTTTATGCACAGGCAGCGCACTACCGTGCAAAGGGTAAACTCGTCGCTCTTCTAGGTGGAGACCACTCTACTCCCTACGGACTCATTAAGGCAGTAGCGGAAACGCATACTAATTTCGGCATTCTGCAAATCGATGCTCATGCGGACTTACGTGTCGCTTACGAAGATTTCGAATTTTCTCATGCTTCCATCTTATATAATGTTCTGAAATTCCCCGAAATCAGTAAAATCGTCCAAGTGGGTATTCGAGATTACTGTGAAGCGGAGGCCATCATGGCCAAAGAAAATAATCGCATCACCACCTTCTATGACAAACAAATTCAAGAAGCTGCTTTCGAAGGTAAGGCGTGGAGGATCATCTGTGATGAAATCATCTCTCAGCTTCCGGAAGAAGTGTATGTGACGATTGATATCGATGGTTTAGATCCGAAACTATGCCCGAATACCGGTACGCCTGTTCCTGGTGGCTTAGAGCTTGAGCAAATGCTCTATCTGATGAAACAGCTGGTTCGTGCAGGTAAAAAAATTATTGGATTTGATTTAGTGGAAGTCGCACCAGGACCTGGAGAAGACCAGTGGGACGGAAATGTAGGTGCACGCGTGCTTTACAGGATGGCTAATCTTTACGGTGCTAGCCAAGGGAAATTGAGACTAAAATAGCTTGTACTATCTCGGGTGCGGAGCATGCAGCTCCTAGTTACCTTCCCCTCTTCGAAAACAAAAAGTCCTAGCGCAGCAGCTAAGACTTTTTGTTTTTTAATTTCATTTCCTTACGACTTTGTACTCGGGTGAAGCACGTAGATCCAAATCTCCGAACGGATCCGTAGCAAGAGAAATATTTTTGAGACAGGACGATTTATTCTGCCTTGGCAGTTTCTACAATTTCGTTTAATTCGCTGTTACTTAGACTGTTGTCTTTAGCGTAAAAGGCTAAAAAGCTGGCCACTGAGCCATCGAAGTATCCTTTTAGTAAATTATCGATCGTAAACGTACGGTAAGCATCTTTAGAAATAATAGGATAATACTCATGGGATTTTCCATACGCCTTATGGGCTACGAAACCTTTTCGCTCCAATATCCGAATGATAGTGGATACTGTGTTGTAAGCGGGCTTTGGTTCAGTCATTTTTTCTAACAAGTCCTTCACGAACCCCTTTTCGATACTCCAAAGGATTTGCATCACCTGCTCCTCTGCTCGTGTTAATTCTCTCATAAGTGTTTAAGTTTAAATTTGCATCCAACTTATTCATTTAGTTTTTTAAATGCAAATGAAGGGGGGTAAACTTCAACCTGTAAACCAATAGGGTTTGTCTGAAAATAAATTAAAATGTTGAAAATCAGATATTTACAAACAAAGGTTTTATGAAAAAAGAACGAATAATTTTCTTGCCAATCTTTAAAAAGTGCAGGTAATACCGATAGGATCGTGGTATTTTAAAAAAAATGACCAACGATTATTCTTTCGAATCGTACCGTTGGTCACTAGCTAAAATTTCATAAACAACTAAAAGAATTTTTTACGGAATCTATGCCGTTCTCAGTTTAATAATTCCGCTAAAATGCAGAAGCTTTACAATCGGATAGGTAGGATCGAACTCGTACCACTTTACCGCAAAATTCGGGCGGTTCGGTAGCTTGTGATGGTTATTTTGAAATAACTCTCCTAACATCAAAACATCTAGTAACAAGCTGTTTTTGGACTTGTCATTATTATCAAAGTTCGCATAGCCATACTTATGACCGGACCAGTTGACGATCGCTCCGTGTACCGGACCCATTAAGAAGTGAAGTGGTAACAAAAAGTACATCCACCAGTGGGTTCCTGCAAGCTCAAATACAGAAATACTTAACACGTAAATGGCTACGTACACCAGACCCCAACCTACGCGCGAGGACATGCGGTCAGCGAATAGGTCGAAGGCATGCCAATCGGGAACGTCTTTTGAAAAACGCTCTTCAGGCTTTAAACGGAAGCTAAAGTAGTCGTTGTAAATATTTTTTGTCTTCCACATCATCGTAAACAGATTTTCTGTGTGATGCGGGCTGTGCGGGTCCTTCGGGGTATCACTGTAAGCATGATGCATGCGATGCAATACCGCATAGGCACGAGGCGATAGGTAGGAGCTCCCCTGAGAAATCCATGTAAAGACATAGAAGAAGCGCTCCCAAAACTTGTTCATCGTGAACATCTGATGCGCTGCATACCGGTGAAGAAAGAAGCTTTGGCAAAACAAACTGAAGTACCAATGCAAGAGAAATAAAACGATTAAAATCACTTGGGTAATTATTTTGTTGATGAATTGATGTAAAGATACGGCGAAACCCTTACTTTTAAGAAGTCAAAACGTATTTTCTTTAAAAAACGAAAGTAATTTCACTTAAGCGAACACGAAAGGCCACGCTCATGAACCGAACGACAAAAGAAGCATTAGGAATTTTAGCACAACTCGCCCTTGGGGGCGTCTCCATCGTCATCACCAGCTACCTACTCCCAGGTGTGCTCGTGGCGGATCTCTGGACAGCGATTATCGTCGCAGCCATGCTCGCACTCTTAAACTTAACGATCAAGCCCCTGCTCATCTTCCTCACCATTCCCATTACCATTTTAACACTCGGATTATTTTTACTTGCCATAAACGCTATCCTTATTTTGATCGCAGCAGAAATTATTCAGGGCTTTCAAGTGAATAGCTTCTGGTGGGCGCTACTTTTTTCCCTCATCTTGAGCTTGATCAACAGCCTACTTGGCGTCAGCCTTGGCGAAGCCAGCCCCCCCAGAAGAAGGCCCTAAACAAATACACATCGTGTAGAAGCCTTCCGAGAAGCCACCGGAAATAAAAGAGCTCAAGGGGATAAAAGCGTCCGATCGCCTTGTCGTATGTAAATGACCGCCTCGCCCTGTTTGGATAGGGTAAGGACGGGAGAGCTGGCCTTAGAGATATGGACCACAAGTACCTGTCGCTCCGCCAGCAGCACTTCCCCCGACCATTCAGGAACGACATAAAGCGTAAAGCGTAGCGTCGGCGCGGGAGATAAAAAGGTGTCCACCGCTTTTAAAATCATATACTGCTCTTCCTCGGCGTCTATGCCTGCTATCTTGCGCTGATCATTTACACCGATCAGCAGTGTACCGCCCAGGGTGTTCGCAAAACCCGCGATGGAACGCGCTATTTTAAAGAGGTCCGTAACCCGTTGCTTAAAATCTAAATCGATGCCCTCCCTAGCCTGTAAAAGCTGCAGAAGAGGACCATGGTCCGGCTCTGGAAGTAAAACTGTCATCTCCCTAGATACAGCGATTTGGCGAAAATTGTTCGGAAGCACCGCTACTATTCCTAGCCTCAGCTTCGCAGATGACCGTCCTTTTACCTGTTAGTGTCAGTCCTTTACCTCTTTAAAGCCCTTCCTTTGCGCCCTGGCGCAAAAAAAACTGTAGAAAGACGTTTTCGTGCGAACAAAAATTAACTAGTTTCATAAAATCATAAACCAATTTCGTCGAAGTGTGTTGAACCCTTGGTAATTCGCTAATTGTGTGGTTGATATACAATTTTATGCCTACGATTTTGGTCTTATCGCAGTTCCTTGTAACTTGTAAAATAGAATAGCATCCCATTTCTTAACTTATAGCTCCTATGAAAAGCACGAATGAGGGCTTTGACCCAACCTTTATACAAAAATTTCAAGCGGCCTGTGCTGCTACAGGAAAAAATTTCCGCTTGGTAGATGAAGAAGACAACACGGAAGAGTATATGCGCTTTCAGTTTATCGGAAAATATGAAGGCAAAGATGTACTCTATGATGCGGCCCTTTACACCTTACGCCTGCACCATGCCTCAGAGGTAATCGAGCTGGCAGAGCATGAAGCCGCCAAGAAGTTTAAAAACTTTTCCTCCATTCGCTACGAGGAAGATGATGATGGCAACCTAAAGCCGCTTAGTCCAGAAGAGGAGGAGATCGGCTGGTTTATCACCGAGATGATTCATCAAATCGAAGACGAAGAGACCGTGAAAGTGCAGGAGTTTATCGACTTAGACACGAATCATGATCTGGGAATTGGCTTAGATGCTGCCTTAAACCGTGATTTCATTAGCGAGCAAGAGGTGGCCCATTTCGTGCAGGCCTTTAATGAGGACTCCCTTCAGTTAGATGATACTTTTTATTCCTTTCAAACAGAAGAGGACGAGGAAGAAGCCTAAGTCAGCGCTCCCTGTGCTAACATTTTAACCTAAAAACGGTTGAAAAGGATATGTTGAAAGTCGCATATTCGGAGCGCTATGCCCATCCTTTGCCCGAAGGGCATCGTTTTCCGATGGAAAAATATGAGCTCCTTCCTGAGCAACTCCTCTATGAGGGTACACTGCGTAGCCAAAATTTCTTTAGCCCCAAAGCGCTGGCGGATGATTGGATTTTAAAGGCCCATGACCTCGCCTACTATGAGCGGCTGAAGGGGCTGCGCCTTTCCAAGTCTGAGATCCGGCGCACGGGCTTTCCGCTCAGCCAAGAGCTGGTGGACCGTGAGGTACATATCATGCACGGCTCTGTGCAGGCGGCCTTGTATGCAAAGGAATTTGGCGTCGCCATGAACATTGCCGGAGGCACACACCATGCCTTTAAAGATAGGGGAGAGGGTTTCTGCCTGCTGAATGACCTCGCCATTACGGCTTTTTATCTGGTGGAAAAAAAGCTGGCTACGAAAATTCTCATCATCGACCTGGACGTGCATCAGGGGAATGGAACCGCAGCCATTTTCGCCGACGTGCCGCAGGTGTTTACGTTCAGCATGCATGGCCAGGCGAACTACCCCATGCATAAGGAAAAGTCAGACCTAGATATCGGACTGAAGGATAAAACAGATGATGCTACTTACCTGGCATTGCTCCGCGAGACACTGCCCCGCCTGATCGATGCGGAAGAGCCAGATTTCCTGCTCTATCAGTGTGGGGTCGATGTACTGGCCTCCGATAAGCTGGGGCGTCTGGGCATGAGCTTGCAGGGCTGTAAGGAAAGGGACCGCATCGTCCTGGAAACCGCTCACCGAAATCGGCTGCCCATCATGTGCTGCATGGGCGGGGGCTACTCCGAAAAGATCGCGCATATTATCGAGGCACATGCGAACACGTATCGCCTGGCTCAGGAAATTTTCTTTTAACCTTTATCTGGCCTGGAGGGCGGCACGGCATGAAGCTGGTGGGCGGCCTCCGGCCAAAGCAAACGTACCATGCATAAAATCAAAAAAAAGTGGCTCCAGCTGGCCCCTGCAGGAATAATACTTATGGGCTTCGGGCTGAGTGTGATCGGAGAGGCCACAGGAATGAAGATTCAAGGTGCAAGAGCCCTGGAATGGGTCCTCTGGGGCACGGGGGGCTTGGCGGCCTTTTTCGTAGGCCTTTCCCTCTTCGGACAGGCTGTAGTGCTGAAAGGGCAGCTCGATGCAAAAAAAAAGGAGCGACAGGACAAGTAGCTTTTAACGGAAATTAACAATTCGCCCGAAAGTGAAACTTTGTTCCTCAAATTGTTTGGTTATATTTGCGCCGATTAACCTACATTTAAAACACGTGAAGCACTTAAACAGCATTCTAGGAATCTTTGCTCTGGCAGCATTTTTATTCACCTCCTGTCAGCAGGGAGCCAACAATAGTCCGGCGGCGTCGGACGCAGGTTCTGCCTCTGCAGAAGGAGCTGAGACGGAAGTAAGTATTTCGGATTTGAAAATCGCCTACATCCTTACGGATAGCGTTATCGCCAACTATGAATTTTTTAAGAAAAAGTCTGAAGAGATCGCTGAGAAGGGCCGTCGTTTCGAAGGCGAACTGAGCAGTAGAGCACGCGGCTTCGAGCAGGAAGTGGCTAACTTCGAGCAGACCGCACAGTCTATGACGCCGAATCAGGCGCGGGCTAAGCAGGAAGATTTAGTGAAAAAAGAGCGTAACCTGATGAGCTACCGGGATAATATCATGCAGGAGCTTTCTGGTGATGAACAGAAACTCTATGCAGATGTTTATGAGCGTATCCATGAGTTTTTAGATAGCTACGCGAAGCAAAATGACTTAGAAATGATTCTTTCGAACACCCGAGGTGGGGCTGTATGGTACTCTAAAAAATCCCTAGATATCACAGACGATGTGGTAAAAGGATTAAATGAGGCTTACGCGAAAGGCAACGAATAACAGGTCTTTTTAGAAGACGAAGCCCCGAGTTGAGGAAATCAGCTCGGGGTATTTTTTTTCCTTCGGATATCTTCTATTTTTGTTCTTTAGTCGGCCAGCTGCCGACTGCACGAAAAATAAGCTATGAAAATAACAGACTTTCTAAAACACCACTTTAGACATTTTAATGCGGCGGCCCTTATCGACGCGGCAGAAGGCTATAAAACACACCTCGACGAAAATGGAAAAATGATGATCACCTTGGCCGGGGCCATGTCTTCTGCTGAGTTAGGCATTTCTTTAGCCGAAATGATCCGGCAGGATAAGGTGCACATCATTTCCTGTACTGGCGCCAATCTAGAGGAAGATGTCTTTAATCTTGTGGCCCATGATTTTTACGAGCGTATCCCGAATTACCGTGATCTTTCTCCTGAGCAGGAGCAAGACCTTCTCGAGCGCCACATGAACCGCGTTACAGATACCTGTATACCTGAGATGGAAGCCATGCGCCGTATTGAGAACGTGATTTTAGAAGAATGGGTGCGCGCAGATCAGGCTGGCGAGCGGTATTTTCCGCATGAGTTTTTCTATAAGATCTTACTTTCCGGGAAGCTAGATGAAAGTTTCCAAATCGATCCTAAAGACAGCTGGCTACTCGAAGCAGCGAAAAAAAATCTACCGATTATCGTTCCAGGATGGGAAGACTCTACACTTGGCAATATGTTTGCGGGGCACGTAATTAGCGGTGATGTAAAAAACGTGCACACGGTAAAAACAGGTATCGAATACATGATGTTTTTGGCCGACTGGTATACGGAAAATGCGAAAGAGGAATCTACTGTAGGTTTCTTCCAAATAGGAGGAGGCATAGCAGGAGATTTCCCGATCTGCGTCGTTCCGATGCTCCACCAGGACCTGCAGCGTGATAATGTGCCGCTATGGGGATATTTCTGCCAGATTTCTGACTCGACGACCTCTTACGGTTCTTATTCCGGAGCAGTTCCCAATGAGAAAATCACTTGGGGCAAGCTGGGACTGGAGACACCTAAGTTTATCATAGAGTCAGACGCGACGATCGTGGCACCCCTTATTTTTGCCATCGTTCTCGATCAGTAACGTTACGTTTCATGAAAAAATTAGTTTGGAGAGCAAGTGGCCTGATGTCACTTGCTTTTTTTTCAATGCAAGCTTCGCTCTTTGCGCAAGCGCCAGCTCCCGCCACAGCTGTAAATACGATTTACGATGAACAGCATCCTGTTCAGGCACCTGATGGGCAGCTGTATTTTACCATCGGATATCACCCGAACAACAAAGGGGGCGCCACTGATCCCGGGGATGTGTACCGCAGTGGTGGCCTCGAACAAGCGGCCGAAATGGTGGGCGATCTTTCCACCCAGGGCCTAGATGTCTTGGTCGGGTTTCCTGATGCGCAGACCGCCTACGTGTATCATGCGCGTGGGCCTCTCGGCCAAGGGGTGCATCGCTATCTGAAAAGCGGGAGCAACTGGAACCTGGTAGGGATGTTGAAAATGGGTAATTTCCGAAACAACAGCAATCATTTTAGTGGACGGCTGCTCGCTGATGGCAAAACCATTTTGATGGCGATGAATTCTTTTGGATCCTTTGGCAATGATGATTTGTATGTCAGCACGCAGATGGAAGGAGACAACTGGACTTCGCCGGTGAACCTGGGACCTGTGGTCAATACCTTTGCAGAGGAGCAGTCACCGTTTTACGATGAAAAAAATGGCATCTTGTATTTTAGCTCCAACCAGGCAGATAGCCGTGGGGGAAAAGAGGTTTTCTATGCCGTGCGTCAAGGAGAGGACTGGACCAGCTGGAGTCGCCCGAAGCCTTTTGAGATTCCAGGACGCTTCGGTCGTCAGACGGGATTTATGCTTCTAAATACGGAGGACTTTAGTGGCATCGTGGTCCAAACTTCTAATTCAAATGCTTTCGGGGATTTTTATACGTTTCGTCTGGGCACGGACAGAGCGGAGGCCTTAGTGGCAGAAGCTGCTGCCATCCGTAGGGGTGCACCTGTGCAGCAGGCCGATGCTACCACCCGTGTATCCGAGGAGCAGGAAAGTACAGGGAGTCGCGCAGAAGCAGAGGCGCGTAGAAGACAAGAGGTTTTGACCAGGGGTCAAAACCAATCTGTGCAGGAAGCAGCAAGTACAAGCCGTGAGCGAGAGTCACTAGCGGCGGCAGCCCAGCAGGAGCAAGAGCTTCGTACACAGGCAGCAGCAGTAGAAGAAGCCCGCAAGCGAGAGGCTGAACAGCTGGCAAGGCGCGAGGAAGCTGAGCGTGTAGCGCGCGCCGAGCGCGCTGCTCAGGCAGAAGCTGCGAGAGAGGCAGAAGCAGCACGAGCGGCAGAAGCGCTACGCAATCAGGCAAGTACTTCTACTCCGAGTACGGAGAGCGCAACAGCCGCTACAGGTAAGGCGGAATCAGGCTTTAAAAATGCTGTCGGTGAGCAGATTCAGCCCGTACGTGTCACTGTCGTAGCGCACGACACGGAGGAAGCGCTAAACCACAGCTTGATTTTCAGTAATGAGCGCGGCGTGCGCAAAGAAATTTCTGGTCAGTCTGCCTACATGCAAACCCGTGCGGAGCGCATGGACTGGAAGACTATCGCCGTGCGTGCGAGTGGTTATGTGCCGCAGTATTTTGCGGTAGAAGAATGGGTGGCCTTAGATGGGCAACAAGTTAGTCTGTTACCTGCACGCGTAGGGACGAGCTTGGTTCTGAGTAAGATTAATTTCAACAGGGGGACAGCGGATTTTGCAGACGCCACGTCGATTGAAGTGTTAGATGAGCTCGTCCGCTTGTTGCAAGAGGACAAAAGCCTAAAAGTTCGTTTGGAAGGCCATACAGATAATGTAGGGGACCCTGGGCTAAACAAAGAATTAAGTTTGCAGCGTGCTTCGAAAATTCGGGGTTATTTGACCCTAAATGGAGTCGCCTTTGAGCGCGTGCGTATCGCGGGTTTTGGAGGAACACGTCCAGTGGAAAATGCAGCCACGGAGGAAGCGCGTGAGCGAAATAGGCGTGTAGAAATGTATTTAATCCAGTAAGTCATGTTTAGTTATAATCCAGAGAAGGTATATCCGAAGGTAACCGAAAGTCGAGTTGTCATCCGTTTTCAGGACTGTGATCCCTTACGTCACTTAAATAATGCGAAGTACTTTGATTATTTTTTTAATGCACGAGAGGATCAGGTGCCGAAGCTCTATGGAGTGGAGATGATCGACATGATTCAGAAGTACCAGGCCGCGTGGGTGGTGTATAACCATAACATCAGCTATGTGCGTCCTGCCCGGGTAGGGGAGTGGGTGCGTATTCACAGCAGGGTGTTATGGTATAATGCGCACACCGTGGTGCTGGAGTACTTTATGACCGACGACAGTGGGAAGGAGCTAAAAAATGTGCTTTGGACTACGATGCGCTATGTAACTTTAAAGGAAGGCAGAACGACGGAGCACAGTGGAGAGGTAGTGGACTTCCTAAAGGCCACTTCGCTACAGCTGGACATACAGGGAATGTCTATCGGCGAACGAGTAAAGGTGTTGAAGCAGGCCCTGCTGGCAGAAAAGCCGTAACAGCCAATCAATACCCCAGAGGACGACAAGAGTCGTCCTCTTTCATTTTTAAGTACATGATAGCAGATCGTCTACCTTAGACTACTCACATTAACTTTTTAGGCACACAATTGGGTAGAGAAGGTTTTTATCCTTCTAAAAGCTGAAGCCTGTTGCTAGGCGGTAAAAGGACTCATTTCCTACATACAGGTCAGTGCCAAAGGTAAAGCGGACGAATGCATCCCCTTTTGGATTTTTAAACTGCAGGTAGGCTCCTAACCATTGTAATTCAGTGGAGCTACTGGATACGGCTGATCCGCCCGTATTTATTAAATGTTCATAATGAGCCCCGAACGAAAAAAAGTCGGTGGCCTTAAAGCCATAATTTGCCAAATAGTGTAAGTAGGATAGGGTAGTGCCTCCCGAGGGAGCTTCATTACGCAGGGGCGCGTAGTACCAAAGGCTAGCTTCTCCTTCTGTTTTCGGTTTTTTAAAAGTTATGCTCACACTTGGTACGATTCCATCTCCCAGAATACCAGCGCCATCCGCACCTTTCGAAAGTAAACTTCCTCCCAATATACCTAGTTGCGGGCTAATATAAATACCGTCTGCGACCTTAAGACCGACACCTACGCCAAATTCGGTCCAGTTACCCCAGGCGGCTCCCTCACCACCAGCCCACATGATCCCATAAAAAGTGAAGTTTAAGTTCTCATGGAGCTTGTAGGATCCTGAAAAATAAGGGTAGAAACCCCAAAACTGATCTGAAAATAGCGTAATATCGAGACTAAATCGATCTTCCTCAGTGGTGTTTTGTTGCGCAAAGCAAGTGGGATGTCCTGCCCATAGAGAGCACAGCACCAAAAGTACCGTACCTAAGTGAATGTGTAAAAGCCTGTTTAGCATTATTTTAAAGCTATTTAGAAAAAAGAGTAGATTCATTTTTCTCCCAAAAGAGCGCAAAATTAACTTAGAAACGAGAAGTATGGTTAGAAAAAAAGGTTTTTTAAAAAAATTACATCCGGAGATTAATCTTACATGGATAATCTTGACTTGTTTATTCTCGTAGAAAGGTTAATTTTGGATACTAAAAGAAAGTAAAATCTTTTTTCGAGAGTTAAAATCCCCATCTATGTCTCTTTTTTTTTCTTTCTCCAAGGGTTTGGTGTTCTGTGGGCTTTTCTTTTTCACTGTCAGTAAAAAAGCCAGTGCGCAGCAGCAGGAAGGGCATTCCCAGGTACAATTCTTTTATCAGGAGGGAAAGGAAGCTGTTCCTATTTCCTTTTTGCCCGTGTATAATCAACTGGGGGAGGTGGAAGCGCTGGCGGACGAAACGGGTACGGCGCTGCTGCCTGTCGGCAAATCCTTTCACATCAAGAGTTTGTTTTACCGCGATACGCTCTTTCAGGTGCCAGATGCTCGCTCTTTGACCTTTTTTTTACAAAGAGAAGACCTACCTTTAGACGCTGTACATGTACATTTCTTCGCAGAAGCGGCAGACCACGTGCAAGCGCTGAGTAAGTCCATGCAGAAGGAGTATCTCCAAGCTCCCCATCTAGGGACTTTTAAGGGTTATTTTCTCGTCAAACAGAAAAGCCAGGTGATCGACTTTTTCGAAGCTTCGGGACTATCCTTACTTTCCGGGAATATCGACTGGAAGCCTTGGGATTTCTCCATTAATGATGGGACAGGTAGTGCTTATAGTCACTTTGTTCCTTTGGAACAAAGACGAAGTTTTCACTGGACGCTAGCCGGGGATACCCTTCCGAGTAAATTCATTGACCCGGACAATCGGAACAATACGTACGTGATTTCCCCCTTTTATGCGCGAGAAATCTACAGAGCCTTAGAAGTTTCTGGCCCTTTAAATGAAAAAAGTATTCCCTATTATGCTTTTAAATATGGTGCTGAAGGAGAAGAGAACGTGATCTATTTTACGATAAGAGAAAGGTATAGGGCGGATGAAAAGCTCCCCATCTTTTTGGTGGGTGAGGGCAAAATTTATCCAAGTAGCAGCGGGGACCGTGTAGAAAAGGTGAGCTTTTCCTTTTCAAGTTATCGGTATATCAACTTTGAACTGGGCAGAACACTGCGCAACAGAGAAATAAGTGGGCAGCTGGAAGTAAACTATGGCCATAAGGAAAATGTAATTTACCCGCAGGAGATTAGCTTGGAGGCCAAGTTCTTTGGACAGCTAAACCTAGGGCGTCCAAGGCCTTTTGAAGCTGGCCAAGAGGTAAGTATTTCTGAAAAAATACATCTTGGGGGCTTTACGCCTCTCGAAAATGAGGAAGCCAAGGTTATGCCTGCTGCTATGAAATATATAGGACTGGAAAGCATGGTGGCGTATTCACCCACTTATTGGCGGCAGTCTTCCACTCTCTCTCGGGAGCAGTTTCACAAGGTTGCAGCGGACCTAGGCAAGCAGCTTCCTCTTGAGAAGCAGTTTCAGGTGAATGGAGGAAAAAGATTGCACCCTTTTCCGCAGCCAGAGGAAGGACGTGGGCGCAATAAAAAAAGTAAGGAGGTAGATTTTAGGGTGCAGTATTTGGCCTATTTAGAAAAAACAATGCCTCTCTTGCGTCAGCTTTGGGCAGATGCCCCAAAAGAAGATAAGGCTCCGTAGTATTTTTTGCTCGCTCAAGTTATCCAGTCATTTTTGAAAACGAGTGAAAAAGAGCGTATAGAGATCGCACTTCGCACACCAATCACGATTCAAGAAAAAGCTTCCAAGGAAGAGGCAAATCAATTAAAAGCCACCCTGGAAGCTGTTGGAGCCACTGTTGATTTGAAGTAAGGGCTATTTTCCTAATGAAGTTAAAAATCAGGCGACATTTTATCAAATGTCGCCTGATTTTTAACGTACATTTTGTACCCGCTCCTGTTCGATAGCGAACAGCGACTAGCGGGAAGAAATCGGGCTATTTCGAAATAAAAATTTATTTTTTACTTTTTTTCTACTTTTTAAGTAGTCTCTTGATCTTCTTCTCGGCGTCCTTACGCCAACCTACTGTCTCAAAAAGGGACAAATGTCCAGCTGTTTGTTTCATTTTTATCCAGTTTAGCACCATTGTTTTTTTATTAGGGCTGTGCCAAAAAATTTAGCTAAAAGTTGCTGCTTTCGCCAGCAGTTCTGCTGCTCTCCTTGGCCAGAGATTCGCATAAAGCTTAATCAAACGAAGCAATTGCAAACATTTCTCAAATAAAAAACAAGAAAACGATGAAAACTTCTCTTTCCACACTCGCCTTACTTCTTTCTATGGCCATGAGCCCATTAGCAGCAAGCACTTCTCTGCCCATCGCCCACGAAAAAAACGATGCTGAAAAAAATGCTAAAATGGAACGCTTTTTGGAAGCTCATACGCATGTTCATTGTTCGGTCGACCGACTTTATGTTCAAGCAGATGCAGCACTTGGTGCTATTAAAGTAGAAATACTCAGTACCTCCGGACAGTCCATGGTCAGGCGTCATATTCGAAAAAATGCGAGCGGAATCCTACAGCCTTTTCGTTTCGCCGATAGCAAAGACCAAGCCGCACAAGTGCGCATCACCCATCTCGAAAGTGGCGCAGAGGCCCTCTATCCGATCGTTTTTAAAACGACTCCACAAAAAGAGGCTGTGCAGGCAAAGGTTGAACTAACAGATTACGCTCAGTTTCAGATAGCCATCGCCTCTGCAGGCGCGGTACAGGTCGAGCTGTTCCATGCAGATGGTCGGCTGCTCCATAAAGAGTTGGTATTAGAGGGGGATGACCGAGAGCGTCGTTTTCGCGTGAAGGGAAGTCGTTTACGTGGACATCAGCTCATTCTAACTCAGGAAGGTAAAACAAGCTTTTACCACACCTTTTAAATAGGCGATTGCCAACTGTTGAAAAGCTCGAGAATCCATTTTTCTTGGGCTTTTCCTTTTTCTCTAAATTATATGAATGGTTGGTTAGATGTGAGAAGATTTTAGAATTTTGTTAAACCGTGTACTTCACACGTTTTTCACTAAAGATAACGCACATACAATGACACGATTAACACTTAGAGGGTATTTTTTACTCGCTTGCTGTATGCTGAGCAGTCTGGCTTTTGCCCAAGAGAAGGTAGAGCTGGATGCCGTGTACAAAATTAAAAATGAGGGCAAAAACAACTCTCAGGTAGAAGATTTAAGCTTTCACCTCACGGATTTTCTTGGCCCGCGTCTTTCGGGTTCTACCAACTTGCGCAATGCACGCGAGTGGACGGCTGAGAAATTTAAGGAGTGGGGTTTACAAAACGTTCGCATCGATAGTTATGGGGAGTTTGGCCGTGGCTGGGATGTAAAAAAGTCCTATATCGCGATGAAAGCGCCGTATTATGCGCAGATTATTGGCTATCCGAAAGCGTGGACAGATGGTACTGCTGGGCTTATCGACTCAGAAGTGGTGCTTGTCGAGGTAAATAAAGCCGAGGATTTAGAAAAGTACAAAGGGCAGCTGCGTGGGAAGGCTGTGATGGTGGCTCAGGCTCCTGTTTCACTGAGCCCGGGCTTTGAGCCGCAGGCGCGCAGATTTACCGATGAGCAGCTCGAAGCGCTCAAAATGGTAAACTTGGGTGTGTTCCGGGGTCGCTACACACCAGCACAGCTGGAAGCTATGCGTGCACAGCGCGCTCTAGATGCGCAGCTTGCCAATCTGCTTTTTGAAGAAGGTGTAGCCTTAAAGATTACGGGAACCAGAGGTTCTTTTGGAACCGTGTTCCATACGCGTGCAGGTTCTTTTTCTACCGACAAAAAGCCTACGCTTCCTGAAATGGAAATCGCTATGGAGCATTTCGGCCGCATGCAGCGCTTGCTGCAAAATGGTAAAGAGGTGCGCATAGAAGCAGAAATTCAGGTCGAGTGGTTGGATGATGATTATAAGGGGTATAATGTTTTGGCCGATTTCCCAGGCACTGACCGTACGCTGAAAGAAGAAATTGTAATCATCGGTGGACACTTAGACAGCTGGCATGCTGGCACTGGGGCAAATGATAATGCAGCTGGTGTGGTAGTGATGATGGAAGCGATGCGCATTTTAAAAGCCATTGGATTTCAGCCGAAAAGAACTATCCGCATCGCCCTTTGGGGAGAAGAGGAGCAGGGACTTTTCGGATCGAGAGGGTATGTAGAAAAATATGTAGCGAACCGCGCTACAAAAGAAAAGAAAGCAGAATGGGATAAAATTTCAGCTTACTACAATATAGATAACGGCTCAGGTAAACTGCGTGGCATCTACCTGGAAGGTGATGATCAGCTGGTGCCTATATTCGAAAAATGGTTTACGCCTTTCCATGAAATGGGAGCTAATACGGTGACAACGCGCAGCACCGGCTCTACTGATCATGTGGCGTTTCAGGCGGTAGGCGTTCCAGGTTTCCAGTTCATTCAGGACCCAATCGATTATGGGATTGGTTACCACACCAATATGGACCTGTATGAGCGCATGCAGATGCCGGACATGCAGCAGGCAGCCATTATCGTAGCGGCAATGGTGTATCATACAGCACAGCGAGATCAAAAATTACCACGAAAGCCTTGGTAAATCTGAGGCAATCATAAGAATTTAAAAGCTGTTTCTTCGGAAGCAGCTTTTTTTATCTACAAGGACTAGGGGATAGGTTTAGGAAATAAACGGCAGATTATTTTTTATATGTGCTTGATTCCTTATATTTATGCTCTTTAGGGCAAATCCTTGCCTTAAAATCTAGAAAAAATTCCGCAGCTATAAACCCGATGATAATGAACAGTTTTCCACGCAGCATGTATGGCGAAGAACATGAAATGTTTCGCCAGTCCGTACGGGAGTTTATCGCCCGTGAGATCATTCCGCATAATGCAGAATGGGAGAAAAATAAAATGGTATCCCGCACCTCCTGGGAAAAATTAGGAGAAAATGGCTTCCTCTGCCTACAGGCGCCGGAATCCTATGGCGGCATGGGCATCGACGATTTCCGCTATAATGCCATCTTCGTGGAGGAGCTGGGCTTAAGCGGCTGCGCAGGTCCAGCGATCGGCTACCCGCTACATAGCGATATCGTATTTCCCTATATCCTGCACTATGGAACCGAAGCCGCTAAGGCGCGCTATATCCCGGGGATGGTGCAGGGCAAGCTGATCAGCGCTGTAGCCATGACCGAGCCAGGTGCTGGGAGTGACCTCCAAAACATCCGATCCACGGCTGAGGATAAAGGGGATCACTACCTGATTAATGGATCAAAAACCTTTATCACGAATGGCTACCTCGCCGATGTGGTCGTGGTGGCAGCGAAAACAGATCCAAGCAAGGGAGCCAAGGGGATAAGCTTGTTTATCGTCGATAAGGACATGGCTGGCTTCAGTAAGGGCAAGCCGTTCGAAAAGGTGGGCTTGCATGCTCAGGATACCTGCGAGCTCTTTTTCGAAGACGTACAGGTGCCTAAGGAGAACCTGCTCGGTAAGATCGGAGAGGGCTTTAAATACCTGATGACAGAGCTCGCTCAGGAGCGCTTGATCGTGGCCTTTGCAGCGCTAGCGCTGGCAGAATTTACCTTTCATGCTACAGTGGATTATGTAAAGTCACGTCCGGCCTTCGGCAAAACAGTGGCGGATTTCCAAAATACACGCTTTAAATTAGCAGAAATGGCAGCTAAGCTAGAGCAGGCACGCATTTACTGTGACCAGCTGGTGCTTATGCACCAAAATAAGCAGGTGGACGCGGCCATGGCTTCTGCAGCGAAATATACCATGACTGAGCTGCAGTGTGAGGTGGCCGATGAATGTGTGCAGCTGCATGGTGGCTACGGCTACATGTGGGAGTATCCGGTGGCACGTGCCTATGCGGATGCACGGGTGCAGCGTATTTATGCAGGAACGAATGAAATTATGAAGGAGCTAATCGCTCGAAAAGTGTTGCAGTAGCCCGAGTGAAAGGGAAGCGGCATAGGTCTTTGGCTTGCACTTCCGCGCTTGGTGTACGATAAAAAAACCTCCAATCGGCAGATAGATGGAGGTTTTTTTGTTCCTTATACGAACGTCTTCTGTTTGTCCGTGCGCTGTAGGATAGGGATGCGCTGGAAATAATTTCTAAATCCATTTCCCATTTTTTGCGTTTATTTAAGAAAAAACGGCCCCCAGCGGCTCGGAATCGATACTTTTTCCTATATTGGAAACTGTTTACTGCTTATAAAGTGTCTAAAACCCAAAATACAGGAGGAATGGAACAATATCCGTGGTTGAAATTTTATCCCAAATCCGTCGATAAAGAAGTTGACGTTCAGGCGTATGCATCCGTTACAGCACTTTTCGAGGAGTCGGTGCGTAAGTTTGGCGCAGCTACTGCCTATGAGTGCATGGGCAAAACCATCAGCTTTCAAGAGCTGGACAGACTTTCTCGGCAGTTCGCTGCCTTTTTACAAAATGACCTGAAATTAAAAAAAGGGGCCAAAGTGGCCATACAAATGCCCAACTGTCTGCAATACCCGGTGGCCATGTTTGGGATTTTACGGGCTGGAATGGTGGTAGTGAATACAAACCCGCTCTATACGGCCTCCGAAATGAAGCATCAGTTTACAGATTCACAGGCGGACGCTATCGTGATTTTGGCCAACTTCGCCTTTAACCTAGAGAAAATCCGTAGGGACATCCCTGCTAAGCACGTGATCATCACCGAGCTTGGGGATTTGCTCGGTGGATTAAAAGGCGGTATCGTCAACTTTGTGGTGAAATACATCAAGAAGATGGTGCCTACCTATAACTTGCCCGGCGCCATTCGCTTTAAGGAGGCTTTGGCCAAGGGCCAAAACAGCAGCTTCCAGCCTACCGAGATGGGGCTACAGGATGCCGCATACCTGCAATATACCGGGGGTACCACTGGGGTGTCGAAAGGGGCAGAGCTTACGCATGGGAATATCGTAGCGAATATGCAACAGATCTCTTCTTGGATGAAGCCGAAACTGAAGGAGAAGGAAGAGATCGTTATCACGGCGTTGCCGCTGTACCACATCTTCGCCTTGACGGTCAACTGTCTCGCGATGCTCAAAATCGGTGCGCATAATGTTTTGATCACGAATCCTCGCGATATGCCGGCTTTTATTAAGGAGCTAGGCAAGCACAAATTCTCCGTTATCACGGGTGTCAATACCCTTTTTAATGGCCTGCTCAACCAAGAAAGCTTCCGCGCATTGGATTTCTCAGGCTTGAAAATTACCGTAGGTGGGGGCATGGCCGTGCAGAAAGCGACTGCTGAAAAATGGCAAGCCGTAACAGGTACGCCACTGGCTGAAGGCTATGGGCTGACCGAAACTTCTCCTGTGGCAACTTGTAATCCGATCGATGGAACGGAGCGCATCGGAACCATCGGGGTACCCTTACCGAATACGGAGGTGAAGGTGATCGATGATGCCGGAAATACCCTGGGTACAGGGGAAAAAGGAGAGCTCTGCGTGAAGGGGCCACAGGTCATGAAAGGCTATTGGAACCGTCCTGATGAGACGGAAAAGGTGATGGACGGAGATTGGTTTAAGACGGGAGATATCGCCATTATCGATGAAGATGGCTACGTGAAAATCGTCGACCGCAAGAAAGAAATGATTCTCGTTTCTGGTTTTAATGTGTATCCAAACGAAGTAGAAAATGCTCTCGCCTCCCATGAAGGGGTACTCGAGGTGGGGGTCATCGGTATGCCGGATGAAAAATCTACCGAAAAGGTAATTGCCTATGTCGTGCCCAAAGGAAATCCTACCGAAAAAGAGTTGATCGCTTTCGCAAAAGAAAATTTGACCAACTATAAAGTGCCACGTGAAATTTATTTTACGGAGGAACTGCCTAAGTCGAATGTGGGTAAGATCCTAAGAAGAAAGATTAAAGAAGCACATGAGGCGAAATTAAACGCCTAAAATTAGCTTCAGGTGGCTGTGCGCTGCCAAAATATACAAGGAGGGTCTGGTTAAGACCTTCCTTTTTTAATGCCTACACTGAACACAGGTCAATAAATCTTGAATAGTGGTCAGGCCGCATTTCAAGGCCAATCCCTATCTGCTTGTCTTTAAATTTCGTAGTATTGTACAGATAAGACTAAACCCCATGAGCAATAGAGAACTTCCTCTGGCGGCACTGCGCCAGACCTTAGAGCATATGCCGGCGGATTGGTTGGTCCTCACCACCCACCGCTTGGATGTGTACCAAGAAAGCCGAGCAAAAACAGCTTTTTTAGATGCTTTTCAAGCCTTGATACAGGCCGAGCAACTGGATACGGACTCTTTAGCGCAACTCCCCACTGCATACGATTATATTCGCTTAGGACATCCGCTTTCCTGTCTACTGGAGTGGGGGCTCATGGTTCAGCGAGGTGCCGATGCTAGCCACTGCATCAGTTTTACCTCGACGACCATGCCTTTTTTGGCGGTACTCCGCCAAAATAAGCTCTTAGGCAAAGCGACGCGCCTACTGCATGCCGGCACGCTACCGGTCCAACTAGATCCCCATACCTTGCGACGGGTGTATGGCTATGTTTTCGAGCTGGAGCAGCTAGCGGCAGGGCAGGAGCCGAATCCTTTTGACGGAATTACCGTTTGGTATGAGGAATGTGAAAAGATGCGCCCATTTCAGAAGCGAGCGGGCTGTGAGATTCAGTTGATGCAGGTCCAAGGTTTGGGCACCCTACTATGGCTGGCAGAAGAGGAGGTAAAAGATTACGTAGCTGAAATTCAACATGTAAGGCGAAGAGAAACCATCGCGATGACCCCTCATCTCTGTTGGATCGCCCTACGTCAGTTAGGTGGGGAGGCGGCGGCGGTTCTACCCGATCCAGCGCAGCGCCAGCGGTATCTGCCAGACCTCCAGCAGCAGGTGCAGTGGATCACCCAGACCTCCGGAAAGCCTCTTTTTGCCTCTAGCGGGCTTTCGATGCAGTATGCCCTGATGATGGGGCTGGTGGCACATGCTCAGGAGCAGCACCCAGATAAAAAGGTGTCCTTTGTGGTGCCTCCAAATTGTTATGGAGGAACAAACGATCAGGCGAGACGTGTGGCAGCCATCCTGCCGCAGGTGGAAATCGTAGACTTTCCGGTGGATGGGAAACACGATATGGTCCGAAGCCTGCAGGCCATCCTAGCCAAACTGGCGGAAGAAGATAGCGTTCCCTATGTGATCGCAGAAATCCCTACGAATCCACGCGTAGAAGTGCCAGATTTAGCCGCTTTAGCCGCCTGCTTATCGCAGCAGCGCCAAACCGCTTCAGGCCAGCCAGCTACCCCCGCGCTGCTCGTGCTGGATCAGACTTTCTGCCCGAATGTTCCCTTTTTAGCGCCCGATAGTGTCCTCTATGCGGTACCCTTAATCGCCTATGTAAGTGGCTCCAAGTTTCCAAGTGGGGGCAAGTGTACGGCTGCTTATGCTGCGGCTAACCCTGCCGCCAGCTCCTTTATGCCCGTCATCGGGCAGCACCTGCGCCTTTGTGATAATGAAGCGACTATGGAACAGTTAGCCCTCTTACAGGAGCAGCTCCCGAGCATGTTGGCACGTATTCAAAAAGCCTATCAGCACACAGCGGCTTTTATCGGACACATTCGTCGATTGTTACCGGAGGCGGGGATACATTTTGTACCGATAGACCTCGTCGAGCGGGGATTCACGCCCTCGGTATTTTCGTTAGATTTGCCGACTCGAGGCCAGACACCGCAGGAGCGAGAAGCCTATAAACGTGAGTTAAACTTGCGCTTGATACACAAGATGATTAAGGCCCTACCGGATCAAAGCAAGTACTGTGTGAGTTATGGGCAGCTAAAAGGCTGTTACTGGACGATTCCTGCCACCTCCACCCAGGGCACGACGAAGGAAGAGGACAAGGACTATATCGCTCGAGTGGCTGTGGCGCCGGATTTCGATTTGGAACGCCATGTGGAGGTTTTCGAGGCCTTTGTGGAGGAGCTGCGTGCCGAGGGGGTGGTTAGTGCTTAGGGCATCAGCAGTCCCTGCGGTTTATTTATGAACGAAGCGGTAGCGCATGCTATGGATGTAAGTGTCATCAAAGTCAAACGCGAAGCGCTCTTTTTGTACTTTCGCGTTTGGTTGCCGCTGTATTTCCTGTTCCACAATCCAAGTACCCCCACGCTCTTGGTAGATGGAAAAAGTGACTTTCATGTCAGGCATACGTGAAAAGAAGCGGCTGTAAAGTGCGGTAAAGTCTTCACGACCAGCTACGATAAGGCCCCCTTCTACATCAAGCAGTTGAAAGTCCGCATGCAAGAGATGCGCCATGGCCACTGCATCTTGGGCTTGGAAAGCTTCGCAATAAGCGCGTAAGAGCTCAGGAGGCTGCGGTTTTTTTTGGCCGTAGGCCGAAGCGGCAAAGCTAAAAAGGAGGCAAGGTAGCCAGCTGGTATACAGGAGTTTATAGAAAGTGAATTTAAGGCCTAGGGGGAGATAGGCCCCAGAAATGCCCGGCTCTGCCGTTTGGATAGCCTTACGGGAATGGTTAACTTGCGCTCGCATACAGCAGCAAGATACATCTTAGATTTATGGATTACAACAAAATGAACGAGCTCCTGCGCTCCATCGTCGAGAAGCGTATTCAGTTGAGTAAACTCTCCTATGCCGATCAAGCATATGATGACATAGAGGAGGAGATGCAGGATTTAGAAGATGATTTTAATGAGGAGTACGAGCCTGTTTTCCAGCAGGCTTTGGAAGAAATTTACGATACCTTAGGTTCTGATAATGAAATTTTGCTCCCTACCGCCTATTTAGCGAATAAGTACACGGCTATGCTTCCTGATGCACATGGGCAGGTGAACTATGAGGTGAAAGGGAAGGAAGGGGTGCCGATAGAGTCAGAGCAGTTCGATGGACAGGATGTGCGACTGGTTCTCATTCCGAACCCATCGCGCATCGCAATGCAGATTAATGGCAAGACGCTCAAGGTACTTTGGACGGGACGCGCTTAAGTTTTCAGCTATTGTGCTGGGTGAGAGCAAACTAAAAAATGGTAAATGACCCTAAAAAAAAGGAAGTCTACTGTGGCTTCCTTTTTTTATACTTTAAAGCCGTATAGCGGCACTTAAAAGCCCAATACTGCACGTACTTCCCTTAATTTTTCTCGTGCTACTGTGCGTGCGCGTTCCTCTCCGATTTGGAGTACGCGGTCTAAAGCAGCTTTATCTTCCATGTAATGGGAGAAAATCTTACGCTCTTCCGCGAAGCGCTCCAAAATCAGCTCGAGAAGGGCTTTTTTCGCATGGCCATAACCGAAATTCCCGGCTTCATATTGGGCTTTTAGTGCATCAGTTTCGGTAGGGCTTGCGAGCAACTTGTAGAGCTTAAACACATTGCAGGTTTCGGCCACTTTCGGTTCTTCGAGCGGGGTGCTATCTGTCACGATACTGTTTACATTTTTTTTCAGTGCCTTTTCGGGCAGGAAAATGTCGATGAAGTTATTGTAAGACTTGCTCATTTTTTGGCCATCAATACCGGGGATGATCATGACCTCTTCGCTGATGCGGGGCTCAGGCAGAACGAAAAGCTCCTGTCCTAGCTTATGGTTTATGCTGCTGGCGATGTCGCGGGTCATTTCGAGGTGCTGCAACTGATCCTTACCGACAGGCACTACTTCTGCGCTGTAGAGCAAAATATCTGCGGCCATAAGCACGGGATAGGTGAAAAGGCCAGCGTTCACATCGGCAAGACGATCGGATTTGTCTTTAAAGCTATGGGCATTGGCCAGCATCGGAAAAGGGGTGTAGCAGGACAGGTACCAGGTTAGTTCAGCCACCTCTGGTATGCGTGATTGGCGGTAGAAAACGGATTTATCGGTGTCCACACCGAAGGCAAGCCAGGCAGCAGCTACCGCATCTACATGCTCACGTCTGGTCGCCCCCTCCTTAATGGTAGTAAGGGAGTGAAGGTCAGCGATAAAGATGAAAGAATCGTTTTGCTCCTTTTGGGTTAAAGCCACTGCAGGTAAAATCGCCCCAAGGATATTTCCCAAGTGCGGCCTGCCCGAGCTTTGGATACCGGTTAAAACTCTTGCCATAATGCTTAAATTTTTCGCGCAAATTACATAATAGTTGACAGAGTCGCCTACTTTTTTCCGTTATTTGCCTTCATGAAGCGAAAAATTACCCTCATTTCTGTGTTATCATGGGCCTTTTTCATCCTGTTTTCGGGAGGACTTTCCGCCCAGGAGGTCCCGGAACGACTGCCCCTTTTTTGGGAAAAGCAAGTGCTGTCTTTGGGGACCTTTTTGGCCGAATCCGGCCCACAGGTGCTGACCTTCTATGGCTTAAACCAGCAGGAACTGGCGATCGTAATCGAGGAAGTAGGGAGCGACTGTGCTTGCCTCCAAGTGCGTTTTGCACGGGACAGCGTAGCTCCTTCGAAGGTAGCTGCACTTGAGGTGACCTACACGCCCGATTATCAGGTAGGTAGCTTCACCCACCCGCTGTGGGTAAAAACATCTGCAGACCCAGAAGGAGATACCTTATATGTGCAGGGCAGGCTCATTCCCACAGTAGAGGACCCTCAGGTAGTGTATCAAGCCCGACAGGGAGCGCTCGCATTTCGTAGTTTGCCGTTGAACTTAGGACGTGTTTTTACCCACGAGCCGACAGCATATCGGGTTGATCTCCATAATTTTAGCTCGAGTGACTGGTTTTTAGCTGGAGAGCAGCCGTTGGTACCTGATTTTATCCAGGTAGGCATTGAGGGAGATACCTTAGCCAGCGAGACGCGCGCGCTACTTTCTATCCGTTATGATGGCGCCTTGCGTAATGATTTGGGTCAGTTTTCCGAGCAGATAGCCATTTTGCTTCAGGGAAATAAGGGAGAGCAGGACACCCTGCGGATACCCTATCTGGTGACGGTTCTGGAGTATTTTGACCCCGTGCCGAGTTCGATGCAAGATATCGTGCCACGCCTTCTTTTGGCTGAAACGACGCTGGATTTAAAGCAGCTGCGCGCCGGGACGGTAGTAGAGCGTGAACTGGAATTTGAAAATGTGGGACAGGAGGAATTGGTGCTGCGCAAAGTGATGGCCAACTGTACCTGTTTGGAGGTGGAAGTAGATGAAATGATTTTGGCCGCTGGCCAAAAAGGACATTTACGCCTGCGCTTCGACACTTCCGGCCGCCAAGGTATCGACCATAAGGAAATTTATGTATTTTCGAACGACCCGATTCGCCCCGTCCAGACAATTCGCCTCAAAAGTAGTCTGCAGTAAAGGTTTTGCCCTTAGAATTGCCGATTTTGTAACGTTTGATTCTTTTTGTGCGTTAATAATAGTGTAAATAAAGATATTTCTTGTCAATCTGTCAGTTGGCATGTTCTTTGTTCCCTTTTAACAAATGTTTTTTAAATCAAAACCATAAAAAGATGAGCTCTACGAAATTTCTATTAGGTGTTTTATTAGGTGCAGCGGTAGGTGTACAGGCGGGGATTTTACTTGCCCCAGATAAAGGAAAAAACACCCGCAAAAAACTAACCAAGCAAGGAGAAAAGTATTGGGATGAGGCGAGTGATAAACTAGGAGGTCTCTTGGATGGCCTCAATAAAAAAGTCGATGAAGTAAGTGGGGAAGTGGATAAACTCGCCAAAAAGACGAAAAATGAGATTGAGAAGGCTGTTAAGTAAAGCATTCGACAGCGGCAGTGTATACTGTAAAAAAAAGACCGGATATCCGGTCTTTTTTGTGCCTATTAGGTCTCTTGTTTGGAAGAAGAGACGTGGGAAGTACCCTGAGCAACATCCTTTGATTATGTTTACTTCTTTGGCATCATGCGGCAGCCGATGCGAATGGGAATAAATAGGGTTTGCTGTGTGAACAAAACTCCTGTTTGCAGCTCAAGGGCCAGGTGGGGGGTAAGGGCATATCGTAGTCCCCAGGTACCTTCCGCCAAGGGGGACTGTCTATTTTCCTGCTGGAAGGTGTCTAAGGAGGAATAACCCAGGCGCATCCTTAAAAAAGGCATCCATGTTCCCTTAATAGGGTGGAAGTCACCCACCACAGAGGCGCGTAGGAGGGTATTGTCAGCAAAAAAGGAGGTGCCAAGGCCGATGCCTATGGAGCCCCACTTTTGGTTTTGTAAGCCCAATCCTACATCCAGCGCGTAGGCAGAGGCGGGAGGTAAAGGGAATGCTGAACCACCGGGGTTCGGCTCTACATCAAACGTACGCGTATGAAAGCGTTCAGTACCAAGCTCTAGCTGGTAGTAAGGTAGCTGCTGCGCCTTCAGGCTACAGGTGAAAAGTAAGCAAAGGAAGATGCTCCAAAAAGCTTTTATGTAAAATAACGTAAGGGTATGCGTCATAAAATATATATCTAATTTGGTGTTTTTCGATTTAAATAATCATATAAGTTTACCGAATGTAGCTATTTTATCAAGCTTTTTCAGTATCTTTCCGTAAATCTTTTTTCTAAAAACATTCTTTATGCGACTATCTTTTCTTTCCCTCAGTATGCTTGGCATGCTTTTATTTTCTGGTTTTGAAGCATTTAGCCAGTATCATCCAAATGACCCTCGCGTGGAGGTAACGGGAATGGCCACTAAAGAGCTGATTCCTGATCGCTTGTTTTTCGATATAACACTCTCCGAAAAAGATGCGCGGACGAAAATGAATACTTTGGAGCGTGACCTGCAGCGAGCCCTTCGTGATGCAGGTGTGGATGTTGAAAAACAGCTAAAAGTAAAAGATGCCTTCGGCAGTTTAGAATCTCGTCTACTGCGCAAAAATGAGGTGCAAAACACCAAAACCTTTGAGCTAGAGTTAAAAAATGCGGCAGAAGTAGACGCTGTTTTGCTGCAACTTTCGGAAAAGAAAATCACCGAAATCGCACTCAACAGGATGGAGCATAGCGCCATCGAAAAGGAGCTGCTAGCGCTTAAAAAAGAGGCCATCGTAGATGCCAAGAATAAGGCAGAAGTGATGGCGGCAACCTTAAACCAGCAGGTCGGTCCTGCGGTCTACATCGTAGACACCTACACGCCGAATACGGTGGTACGCTTAAGGGGCAGTGCTGCTGTAAAAATGATGGCAGATATGGAGGAGTTAGCCCTCCTGGATATCAAGCCGATTCGCTTGGAGTCACGCTTGCAGGTGCATTTTCGCCTCTTGGATTAACCCTACTTTGGCCGAAGGCCAAAAAGGCGGTATGCCGACATAAAAAAGCCCCTGCTTGTCCTTAGGGTTCGCAGGGGCCTTTTCTAGCTTATCCCGGATGATGCCTACTGGATATTTTCTATGGCTAATCGGAAGCCACGGTCAGCCCAAGCAAAGCGAATTTCTCCTTGGGTATCGGATAAAGAGAGCACCTCGAAACGGAGCTGTTCCACGACGTTCTCCGGTGCTTCGTTTTCCAGCGTGAAGCGGGCGATGTCTTCAGACTCCTCGTATTCATCCGCTAAGTGCTGCTCATAATTGCTATTCAAAATAACCGTCCAGCCGGATTGACTCGGAATCGTGAAAAGTGCGTACTTGCCCGCCAGGATCTCTTTTCCTTGGATTCGGACAGGGCTATCAAAAGAAACACTAGTAGCTGTGTGTGCACCTGTCACCCAGACCTCCTCCCAGGCAACTAAGCCACCATAAATTTCTCTCCCCCGGACACTGGGTGCCGAATAATCGATATGGACATGGTTGCTACCGATAATCGCCATGACAGCTGTACGCGGACTTTTTGCATTGGAGGCGCTCGCATGAGCTGCATGCTCATGGTGGGCATGGTTTTGGGTTTCTGCAACAGTCTTTTCCGCAGTATGCTCACCACCAGAGCAGGCCATAGCAGTGGCCAAAAGGCCGAGAAGGCCATAAAGTTTAATAGTTTTCATGTGTAAGAAAGGTCATTATATCGATGAATCTAAGTTTTAACGGAGCTTCAGCAATTGGGTTTTTAAAATCGGTGCCATAGCACAAGCGCTTCCTTCCAAAGGGGTAAAAGTGGCAGGCATACGTACCTCCGGAATGTGGCGGTCCACGATAAAAATGGGGATTTCGGCTGCTGTTTCGTACAGCAAGCCAGCTGCAGGGTAGACTTGCAGAGAGGTGCCGATAACGACGAATATATCTGCTGCACGGGTGCGCGCTAGCGCCTCTTCATAAGCCGGTACTGGTTCTCCAAACCAGACCACGTAAGGGCGCAGCTGCCCCCCCTGAGGGCACTGATCTCCCAAGAAAATGGGCGCTCCTTTCATGGAGACGATATAATCAGGATTAAGCGTACTTTGGACCTTGTCTAATTCTCCATGCAGGTGCAAGACACTGCTGGAGCCCGCCCGTTCATGGAGGTCGTCCACATTTTGAGTGATGATGGCTACCTCGAAATAGGCCTCCAGTTCCACCAAAAGCCGATGCGCCGCATTTGGCTCTACTTCCTGCGCCTGTTTGCGCCGTTGATTGTAAAAATCCAAGACCAGCTCTGGATTGGCGACCCAACCTTCTGGGCTGGCCACTTCCAGCACATCATGACCTTCCCAGAGGCCCTTGCTGTCACGAAAGGTTTTTAAGCCACTTTCCGCGGAAATGCCAGCACCTGTAAAGACCACAAGTTTTTTTTTCATGCCAGTAAGGCCTTTAGTGCTCGTGAAGCTGGCTCAAAGTCAAAGCGTTGCAGGCCTGCCTGAAAGTCAGCGTTGATTTCTTCCAAACATAAATTACCTATACTACCTGCATGCACATGGTGCACGCGACTTTGGTCTACCGTAAAAGTATCGTTTTCGATCGCCCGACCCACTTGCTTATATGCATCCCGAAAAGGCATTCCCTCAACTACCAGCTTATTAACAGCCTCCACTGAAAAAACATGTTTGTAAAAGGGATCTTGTAGAATTTCTGTTTTAACCTCGATATGCTCCAGCATGTAGCGTGTCATGTGCAAGCAGTCTTTCAGGGTGTCGATAGCAGGAAAAATCCCTTCTTTCAACAGTTGCAAGTCGCGGTGGTAGCCAGTGGTGAGGTTGGTGAGCAAGAGCTGGAGCTGCCCAGGCAGTCCTTGGAGCTGATTGGTTTTCGCACGGATCAACTCGAATACATCCGGGTTTTTTTTGTGCGGCATGATGCTGGAACCCGTGGTAAGCGCATCTGGAAAGCGGATAAATCCAAAATGCTGGTTCATGAATAAAATGGCATCTGCCGCTAGTCGGTTCAGTGTGGCTGCCACCCCGCTGAGCGCAAAAGCCAGCTGGCGCTCTGTTTTGCCTCGGCTGTTTTGTGCGTTTAGCACATTATAATGCATTTGGCGAAAGCCTAATAGTTCCGTTGTTCGGGCACGATTTAAAGGGAATGAAGAGCCATATCCGGCTGCTGATCCTAAGGGGTTTTTATCTACGAGCCGGTAGGCAGCATGTAGCAGGTCGAGGTCTTCACTCAGGCCTTCGGCAAAGGAGCTGAACCAGAGCCCAAAAGAGGAGGGCATGGCCAGCTGGGTGTGGGTATAGCCGGGCATGAGGTCATCAGCATGTTTCGCCGCCAGTGTCTGCAGCAGCTGAAAAAGGGCTTCCATTTCCTCCACGATATCCCGTACCGCTTGGCGGTAAAATAGCTTGAGATCCACTAGAACTTGATCATTTCGAGAACGTCCGGAATGCAATTTTTTTCCTACGTCGCCTAGTCTTTCAGTGAGCAAAAACTCCACCTGCGAGTGCACATCCTCCACGCCGGGGGCGATGGAAAAGGTTCCTGCCTGGATTTCCTGATAGATGGTCTTCAAGCCCTTGTCCAGTGCCTGCCATTCTGCTTTTTCGAGCAAGCCGATTTCTTGTAGCATGCGGGCATGGGCGATGGAGCCTAGCACATCCCAGGGGGCGAGGAGAGCATCAAATTCCGGGTCTCTTCCGATGGTAAAACGATCTACAGCAGCGGAGGCGCTACTGTCTTTTTCCCAAATTTTCATAAGCGTACGCGCTGATAATAGTCTAGTAGTTGGACATAACGGGAAATTCCCGCTTCGATTTCATGGAGGTAAATAAATTCATCGGCAGTATGAGAGCGTGCCGAGTCGCCCGGGCCTAATTTCACACTCGGAAAGGGGATGAGTGCTTGATCGGAAAGGGTAGGGCTTCCGTATTTTTCGATACGCAGTAGGTCTAAGGCGCGGTGCATGGGATGGGAGAGGGGTAGCTTAGAGGAATTCAGGCGTAGGGAACGAGGCACCAGCTCCGCTTTCAAGCGTTCGCGCAGCTCCTCGATGATTTCTTCTAATTTATAGGCATCCGTCACACGAACATCCAGCGTGTAGGTGCAGCGGTCTGGAACGACATTATGCTGACTTCCCGCCTGGATGACCGTTGCGCTAACCTTGCTCTTGCCCAGGTAGGGAGATGTTTTTTTAAACTCGAACGAGCGAATAAGTAGGAGATCCTCCAGGGCTTTGTACAAGGCATTTTCCCCTTCCTCCCGGGCGGCATGTCCTGCTTTTCCATACACAGTCGCATCTAAAACGACCAGGCCTTTTTCTGCTACGGCTGCTTTCAGTAGGGTAGGTTCTCCTACGATGGCGATTTCACAGGCGGGTAGTTCGCTTAGGATAGATTGGATGCCTCCTGTGCCGCTAATTTCCTCTTCGGCGGTGGCGGCCAGGACCACGTTAAAAGGACTGCTGCTCCCACGTTCATTCCAGGTGAGAAAGGTAGCGATCAGGCTGACCAGCGGACCTCCTGCATCATTACTTCCTAGACCGAAGAGCCTTCCGTCTTCTATCGCTGGAGAAAAAGGATCACGGGTGTAGCCCGCATTCGGCCTTACGGTATCGTGATGTGAATTCAGTAATACAGTAGCTTTTTTGGGATCAAAGGCCTGCGGAAAGGCTAATATATTATGACCGATTTGTTTTAGGGTGAGGGGATAAGCACTCAAATAATGAGAAATATGCCGAGCAGTTTCTCCTTCTTCTCGGCTAAATGAGGGCGTTTGGATTAAAGTTTTGAGGAGGCGAACAGCCTCCTCGTAATAATTATTTTTCATGCAGCACTAAAAATCAACTTTACTAATATAAGTCGTAGCGATGATTTTCGATAATAGTTCCAGATAATTTTCCTTTGGCCGCCAGGCTCAAGTTTTCCGCCTTTCCGATCCAGACATGGTTAACGCCCATCTGCAGGGCTGCGAACGCATTGTCCAGCTTAGGGATCATGCCCGAGTGAATGACAGACTCCTGCTTGAGCTCTTCGTAGATGTCTTCGTTTATCAGCGGAACGATGGAGCCGTCATTATGCTCTTCCAGCAGGACCCCCGGCTTGTTGAAACAAAAGTACAGATTGACTTTATGCTTTTTAGCCAGAGATGTGGCGATATGGGAGGCGATACCGTCGGCATTAGTATTCAGCAGCTGCCCCTGCTGGTCATGTGTGATGGCCGAAATCACTGGAAGCATTTCGTTTTCCAATAATAAGCTCAGCAGCGCCGTATTTACCTCCTGAATATCGCCGACGTAGCCATAGTCGATTTTTCCGACACCCCGCTTTTTCGAGCGGATTAAGTTTCCGTCGGCTCCACTTAGGCCGAGAGCATTGATGCCGATAGCTTGTAGCTTGGACACGATGTCCTTGTTGATCAGACCAGCATAGACCATGGTCACGATGTCTAGCGTGTCGGCATCTGTGATGCGGCGCCCGTCGATCATTTTCGGCATCACACCGAGGCTTTCCCCAAATTTAGAGGCCATAACACCTCCCCCATGGACCAAGATTTTCGGGCCAGGGAAGTGTGCGAGTTGCACTAAAAACTCGGCTAACTTTTCTGGGTAATCGATGACATTACCTCCGATTTTAATTACGCTGATGGTCATAAATAGTGGTTGTTAATAGGTGAAGAGTAGGATTTATAGCTTCATCGTGTGGGTTCAGCGGTGGGAACCAGCGGCTTCTGCCTAGCCGATTTCCCGAAGGATCTCGGCCAGTACTGCCTGAGCCGCATAGATGCGGTTTTCTGCTTGCTGCTGGACGCGGGCACGCGGTCCATCGAGTATCTCATCCGAAAGTTCTACATTTCTTCTGACGGGTAGGCAGTGCATGACCTTCGCCTCAGGGGCTGCCTTCAGAGACGCTTCGCGCAACATCCATTCTGGATAGCTGCCTAGAATTTTTCCGTAGTCAGTAAAGGAGGACCAGTTTTTCACATACACGAAGTCGGCACCTTCCAGTGCTTCAGCTTGGTTATGGGTAATAGTGGCTCCCTTTGTGAAGGCAGGATCTAAGGCATAGCCTTCGGGATGTGCGATTGTCAAATTATGTCCACAGCCGAGCGCCCATTCAGCGAAAGAATTGGCGACCGCATGAGGGATGGCTTTGATGTGCGGCGCCCAAGTGAGCACCACTTTCGGTTTTTTAATCGCATGTTCTTGGATCGTTACCATGTCCGCCAAGCTTTGGAGCGGATGCTGCGTAGCGCTTTCCAGGCTGACAACGGGAATACCTGCATATCGGATAAATTGGTGTAACACAAAATCCGTCACATCTTCTTCTTTCTGGGTCAGGCTAGGGAATGCCCGTAGGGCCAAAACATCAAAATAAGTGCCTAAAACCGCTGCGGCATCTTTAATGTGCTCTACCGTATGCGTGTTCATGACAGCGCCTGAACGCATCTCCAAGGCCCAGCCTTCCTTGTCCATGTTCATGACGATAGGCTCCATGCCCAAGTTCAAAGCCGCAATTTGCGTGCTCGCACGGGTTCTCAGGGAAGGGTTTAGGAAGATGCAGCCGATGCGCTTTCCTTTTCCTAAAAGTGCATCCGCCTGGGGGTTTTGCTTATACTGTAAGGCAGAGGCGATAAGCTTCTGTGCCAATGATTCGTTTTCAAATCGAATAAATGTCTGCATACAATTTTAAATTCCTGTAACTGTGGTCGCTTCACCACCTATTATTTGGAAATCACCATTTCCGTAGCTGCTTCTCCCAGCACATTTCGGAACGCTTCGATAAACGAAGATAATTGATTTATTTTAATATTTAAAGGAGGTAGCAAACGAATTGTAAATTTTCCTTTCGCACTACCTGTAAATATTTTGTGTTTATGGATTAATTCAGAACGCACCTTGCTGGCCTCTTGTGCGCAGTCGATGCCGATCATCAGGCCTCGCCCCCGAATTTCTTGAATGCCGGATAGGGTACTCAGGGCTTCCATGAGGTAGGTGCCGCTACTTTGCGCCTGCGCTACGAGCTTTTCTTCCTCCATCACCTCGAGGACAGCTAGACCAGCGGCGCAGGCAAGATGGTTGCCTCCGAAAGTGGTTCCTAGCATGCCATGCTTGGCCTGGATATCCGGATGTACCAGTACGCCGCCGATGGGAAAGCCATTGCCCATTCCCTTAGCGATACTCACCAAGTCGGGCTGAAGCGTTTCCACCCACTGATAGGCGAAAAACTTTCCGCTTCGTCCGAATCCCGATTGGACTTCATCGAGAATCAATTTAGCCCCGTAGGTTTTGGCCAGTCGGCCTAGGCCCAAGAGAAAGGCATCCGAAGCCACATGAATGCCGCCGACTCCCTGTATCGCCTCGATTAAGATGGAGGCAATGGCTCCTGTCTGCAGGCAGCGCTCTACGGCTTCCAAGTCTCCATAGGGCAAAATATGGGCGTCAGCACGCTGATTTGAGGGTGCGATAATGCCGGGATTATCGGTCAGCACCACGGCGCCGGCTGTTCTCCCATGGAAGCCTCCCGTGAAGGCGATGTGTCCGGGTTTTCCAGTGGCAAAAGAGGCGAGTTTCAAGGCGTTTTCATTCGCCTCGGCCCCAGAGTTACACAGAAACAGCGCATAGTCCTCTAATCCGCTTGCCTGCCCTAAAGCTGTTGCATAGGCCTCCTGAACAGGTATGTGAACTGAGTTGGAATAGAAGCCCAGCTTGGCCACTTGCTCCTGAATGCGGGCCACATAGTGCGGATGGCTATGCCCGATAGAAATGACGGCATGGCCACCATAGAGGTCGAGGTACTCTTGACCGGAAGCATCCCACAAAAGGGCGCCAGCTGCGCGAACAGGCGTGATCGACAGAAGGGGGTAAACATCGAAATTTTTCATGATACGCGATTAGAATGCGCTGGCTTTTAAATGTAAACCGGTTTTTTCGGGCAGGCCGAAGGCCAAATTAAAGTTATGCACCGCCTGACCACTAGCTCCCTTTAGCAGGTTGTCAATGGCCGCATAGACCACTAGCTGGCCGGCTTTCACTTGGACGTGCAGGAAAGCTTTATTGGTATTAACCACTTGTTTTAGGCTGATGTCCTGCTCGGAAACATGGGTGAAGGCGGCATCCTTATAGTAGTCGGCATAGAGCGCATGGGCTTCTGCCGTGCTGCCGGGAAAAGGAAAATAGGCTGTCACCCAAATGCCGCGGGTGAAATTCCCCCGATAGGGCACAAAGAGCAGCTCCGGCGCCTCTTCCTTGCCTATAAAACGAAGACTTTGGCGGATTTCTTGTAAGTGCTGGTGGTCAAAAAGCTTGTAAACGGATAAATTATTGTCTCGATAACTGAAATGGGCCGTTTCGGAAAGCTTTTTGCCAGCGCCGGTGCTGCCTGTAAGGGCGCTGATGTGTACGGCTGCACCCGATAGCAGGCCGGCCGCCGCGGGGGGCAAAAGGGCGAGCTGGATGGCAGTGGCGAAACAACCAGGATTGGCGATACGCTTCGCGGTGCTTATACGCGCTGCATGTAGCTCAGGAAGGCCATAGACAAAGTCGGCTGACTCATCTCTGAAGTCGGTACTCAGGTCGATAATACAGGTGTCGGGTTCCCAGTCCTGGCTTTGCACGAAGTGCTTACTTTCCCCATGGGGAAGGCCGAGAAAAACCGCATCCACACCGCTCACATCGGTGTCCGCTGTAAACGGCAGGTCGCAGTCGCCCAGCAGGTCGGGATGTACCTCGCTCACGGATTTACCCGCTTGACTGTTGCTGTGCACTTTTACCAATTCACAATTCGGGTGATGCACCAGCAGGCGGAGGAGTTCCCCCCCTGTGTAGCCTGCAGCGCCGATAACGGCTGTCTTAATTTTCTTCATGCTGCCCGAAATTTACTTGATGGAAGATAGCGGTTTGATTGCCTAAAATACGGGTGAAACCCTTTACGTCTTGGGCGGTGTAGCCCTTGTTCATCTCTCCGTAGCTTCCGAACTTGGCGGCCATAAGATCATGGTCCGACTGGATGCCCTGAAGTTCAAAACGGTAGGGGTGTAGGGTGACCGTCACCGTGCCGCTCACAAAGGTCTGGGTGTCGGCGAGCATGGCTTCGATGTTGCGCATAACGGGATCTAGATAATGGCCCTCGTGGAGATGGTTGCCATAAAACTCCGCTACCTGATTTTTCCAGAAAAGCTGCCACTTGGTGAGGGTATGCTTTTCGAGCAGCTGATGGGCTTTTATGATGATTAGCGGTGCGGCGGCTTCGAAGCCTACGCGTCCTTTAATGCCGATGATAGTGTCGCCAACGTGAATGTCTCTACCGATGCCGAAGGGTGCTGCCAGCTCATGAAGGGCTTGGATAGCGGCCACGGGGCCGAGATTTTGGCCGTTAAGGCCGACAAGCTCTCCTTTCTTAAAGGTTAGGGAAATAGTTTCTGGAGTATCTTTGGTTTTGGCTGTCGGCCAAGCGCTTTCTGGAAGACCCAAGTGAGAGCTCAATGTTTCTCTTCCGCCCACAGAGGTGCCCCATATGCCTTTATTGATGGAATAGGCTGCCTTTTCGGCATTCATTTCGATGCCATTTTCGGCCAGATAGGTGATTTCTTCCTCGCGGCTAAGCTTCAGGTCCCGGATGGGGGTGATAATTTCGATATCGGGAATTAAAGTTTGGAAGATCATGTCGAAGCGCACCTGATCGTTTCCGGCGCCAGTGCTGCCATGCGCGATGCAGGTGGCACCGATAGAAAGGGCATATTCGGCGAGGGTTTTGGCCTGCAGGATACGTTCCGCACTGACAGAAAGGGGATAGGTTTGATTTTTTAGTACATTTCCGAATACTAGGAATTTCAGGACAGAGGTATAATAGGTTTCTGTGACATCAAGGGCCGTGAAGGAGGCGATGCCGAGAGTGGCTGCTCTATTTTCGATGGTGCTTAGTTCCTCTGAAGTAAAGCCTCCGGTGTTAATGAGAACCGCATGCACTTCATACCCCTTCTCCCGAGAAAGGTGGAGGGCACAGAAGGTGGTATCCAATCCCCCGCTATAGGCTAAAA
This sequence comes from Nitritalea sp., assembly GCF_054166705.1. Taxonomy (NCBI): domain Bacteria; kingdom Pseudomonadati; phylum Bacteroidota; class Cytophagia; order Cytophagales; family Cyclobacteriaceae; genus Nitritalea; species Nitritalea sp. The sequence goes on along the minus strand of NZ_JBSZCV010000009.1, from coordinate 19,930 downwards.
CTACTTTTTTCATGATGGCGTCCTTAAAAGATAGAAAATGTTTTTTGTTTGGTTTTTTTGTATTTCAGTAAGATGGCCTGCTTGATGCTCACCCAGCGCTCAAAAAGCTTGAGGTTGCTACGGAAATCCGGGCGCAGGGCCTTTTTCTCTTTTTCCTGCTTGGTTTTCGCAGGATCGAAGAGCATGGCGGTGCAAAGGCAGTTTTGGCGCTCTTTCATACGTAAAATCTCGATGTTCACGCAGCTTTGGCAGCCCTTCCAGAAGGCCTCATCGTCTGTCAAATCGCTATACGACACAGGGATGTAGCCCAGCCCACTGTTGATTTTCATCACAGCAGGACCGGTCGTCAGGCCGAAAATTTTCGCCTCCGGGTATTTTTTTCGGCTCAACTTAAAGATTTCTTCTTTGATGCGTTTGGCCAGACCAAATTTGCGAAACTTGGGCGCAACGATCAGGCCGGAGTTGGCCACAAATTTCTCATGACCCCAAGCTTCTATGTAGCAAAAGCCCGCCCATTCGCCTGTGTCTGTCAGGGCGATGATGGCTTTCCCTTCCTCCATTTTTGTCTGGATGTAGGCAGGCGTACGCTTGGCGATGCCCGTTCCCCGAGCTTTCGCAGAGTTTTCCATCTCATCAGTGATGGTGGTCGCATAGTCGATATGCTTAGAAGTAGCAGGGATGACCTGAAATTTAGGGGCTTGCGTGATTTCCATAGTGAAATTACGGGCTGTGAAGAAGTGGAAAGGAAATAGAAATGACGATAAGGCGAAACAGGATCTACCGCATAGGTGATCCATTAACATACAACAGGGACTATGCCCTGAGGGTGGTCCTCAAACGGAATACAAAAAAAATAGCACGTTCCTGCTGCTTCGAAAATCGAAGTGCTACGCCTGAAGCGTTTACAGAAGGATATGGATTTTGTGCTTGCATTTACACCACAAAGCTTGCATCTTTATTTTAGAAAAACAAACGCCCCGAATGAAAATCTCCTTTTATTCTGCTGATTTTTTATAGAAGCGAAGAATTTTCCTCTGTAGCTATTTTTTCCGAGGCGGCGCTCCCGTGAAGCCCTGATGCCAGCTGATTTTTGCTTTCTGATTTTTGGGTGTATTTTAGCAACTTATACCTTTTATAAGTACCGAATGGCAGAAACGCATACTCCCTCCACGAACCGGCTGCTGGACCGCTTCTTAGATGTAATCGAAAAGGCTGGCAACAAGCTTCCCGACCCGGGCATTTTGTTTTTGATACTGATGCTGATCACCTGGGGCTTATCCGCACTGCTGGCTCCCTTCGATTTCGGCGCCGTAGACCCGGGAAGTGGAGCGGAAATACGCGTCCAAAATCTGTTGACCGGTGAGCGTCTGGCCTTATTTTTCTCCACGATGACGGCCGTGTTCATCAACTTCGCCCCCTTAGGCGTCGTGCTCCTGGCCATGCTGGGCGTCGGTGTGGCGGAACATTCTGGCTTCATCAATGCGGGCCTGAAGCTGGTTCTTGGCGTGACGCCTAAGCTGCTCTTAACCCCGATCTTGGTGCTGGTGGCCATCGTCTCCCATACCGCTGCTGATGCTGGGTATGTATTGGTTATCCCGCTGGGAGGGGTCATCTTCTATGCAGCAGGGCGACATCCGATCGCAGGCATTGCCGCAGCCTTTGCCGGTGTTTCGGGTGGTTTTTCGGCAAACTTTATCCCCTCCAGCATCGATCCACTGATCCAATCCTTCACCCAAGAGGCTGCACAGGTGCTGAATGCCACGATCGAAATTAATCCGCTGAACAATATCTTTTTTACAGGCACTTCTTCTCTAGTGGTGATCGCCGTAGTCTGGTACTTGACAGATCGGGTTATCGAGCCGCGCTTAAGAAATATGCCCGTGGATGCGGATTTGACAGATATACCGGCTATGGATACCCTCTCGGCGCGCGAGCGTAAAGCCTTTTGGACGGCACTCAGCGTGATGCTTCTGGGGATCTTAGCCCTTATCGCATGGGTGTTTCCGGAAGATTCAGCCATGCGAGCACCGAATGGTGAAATTACTGCAGGAAATGCTCCTCTGATGGGTGCCATCGTCCCACTGATCTTCCTGCTGTTTTGGATTCCCGGCGTTATCTATGGTTTCCGCTCGGGGGTATATGCCACTATGAAAGATGTGGTAGGCTCTATGAGCAAAGCCATGGGCAGTATGGCCCATTATATCGTCATGGCCTTTTTCTGCGCACTTTTCATCAAGGCCTTCACGGATTCCCGCATCGGGGCGCTGGTGGCTCTGAAAGGGGCGGAAGGACTGGAAGCCCTGCGTCTTCCGGGCCAAATCACTATCGTAGGCATTGTTTTTTTAACGGCCTTTGTGAATTTAATCGTGGGTTCGGCTAGCGCCAAATGGGGGCTTTTGGCACCTATCTTCGTGCCTATGCTCATGCAGACAGGCATCTCGCCAGACCTTACCCAGGCCGCCTACCGCGTGGGTGATTCCGTGTCGAACATCATCACGCCGTTGCTGCCGTATTTTCCGTTAATCGTCGTCTTCTGTCAGAAATACGTGAAAAAAACAGGTATCGGCACCTTAGTATCGGTCATGCTGCCTTATTCGCTGGTCTTACTGGTGGTCTGGACGCTGTTTTTGCTATTGTACTGGTCCTTAGGCATTCCACTTGGTATCCAGGCCTCTTACGAGTATTTCTTGGGGGGCTAAAGCCCAAAAGATACTTTCTTTTCTAAAATAAATCTTGCCTGCGGAAGGTAACTAAGCGGAATGGCTGCACGCCGTTCATGCTTTTTCCCGTCTGGGCTGTTGCCATCACCAGTATGGCGGGGATAAGATCCCGCACTTGGGCTTCATTTGCCTATTTTTTCTATTCTCTCAACTTCCTTTGCCTGTTTGCAAGAAGGAAAGGTTTTTTCCGAGACCAAGGAGGCTTATTCCTTACCGCTAAAGGCGAGAAGGCCCGCCTTTTCCTGCACATGGAAGCCCGTGATTTCGCTAACACCTAAGGCATCCAAAGAGGTCAGCAGCGTCCAGTCGCTATCCTTTTCATGCCGATAAAAAAGCCCTTCTGCATTGGCTGCCAAGAGCAGCTTGGCATTCAACCAGCGGTAGGCGGTAGTTCCTTCGGGCATGCGAACAAAACGCTCAGGAACAGCATTTTCTGCTATCTCCAGTAAGAAAAGGTTTCCCGCTTCCAGGTAGCTGATGTGCGTGGACTTTGGCCGGTAGGCCAAAAGGGAAAGGGCTTCTTCGGCCAGCAAGACAGGATGTTCCCGAGAACGCGCATACAGGGTCCGTGGGTGCTCGCCCCCTAGGCTTAGCACGGCATGGTTATCGTACCAACAGTAATCCAGCAGGGGGTGCAGGTCGTCGTAGAGAAGTTCCGGCTCCGCCAGGTTCGTGGGGTAGAGGTAGAGGCGCTGCAGGCCCTCCTCGTCGCGGGTCAGGCTACTCACGTAAAAGCCACAGTCGGTCATTTTCGGGAGTGCTTCCTGCCGATCCTTCGTCATGCTGATGTTTGTAAACTTGTTTTTATCGAGTGAATAGAGGATCAAGTCCGCCTGTCCAGTTTCGTCTTCGGCAGAAAAAACGAGCTGCGTCTTATTAATAAAGAGGGGCGCCGTGTCTTTAGAGGCCCGAGCGGTCACCTGCCGCTGTGCTTCGGGGCTGATGCGCACTTTTTTCGCAGAGCTCTTAAGGGGAAGGGTATAAATGTTTTCTTGTGCCAGCACACAGAAGTGGAATAAAAATGCGCTGCAGGCTAAAAGCGTTTTTTTCATATCAGTAGTAAGGGCGATGAACCAAAGGTAGCGCTTTGGGTTATATTTTATGTGAGTACGTACAAAAATTATACCGATGCGCGCCTCCAAGAAGCCCGGCAGCAAGGCGATCCTTTGGCGGACGCCGCCGTGGAAGCGCTGCTGGCTCAGCCTGCCTGTATCGAGGAGATAAATGCAGCCAACTCCTGGTGGGAGACGGCACCTCCGCACTGGCCGGAGCCTTTAAAGGCATTGCATACTGCGTTTCGGGAGCGGCCCTTTCCCCTGGAGGAGGCCGCAATACGTGAGGCGCAAGCGTTTTTTTACCGGCAGCATGCTTGGTATCTGAGTTTACTGGGGCTTTATTCCTTGCCCTACTGCTATGCCTTCGCTGATGGCGCTCAGGTGCTGGTGCGATCCAAGCGCATTACCGAGGACATCGGCACCCGGCTCACCGAGACAGCCCTATTTGTGCTGAACAGCTTTAAACCGGGAAGTTTTTTAGAGGATCAAGAGGTGCTGCTGACCCTTTGGCGCGTGCGCCTGATACATGCCTTTAGCCGTTATTTTATTCGGCGCTATGCCCGTGACTGGCAGCCGGAGTGGGGAACCCCGATCAATCAAGAGGACCTGATCGGGACGAATTTGGCTTTCTCGCTCATCGTGGTGCGTGGGATGGTGAAGGTAGGAGAGCATCCTGGCGAGAAAACCTACCGCGCTCTCTTGCACTACTGGAAAGTTATCGGCTACTATTTGGGACTCGACGTGGAGACCTACTGGTCAGAAGATCCGAAGGAGATGTTTCAACTGGAAAAGCGTATTCGGCAGCGCAATTTACGTGCTTCAGCGGCAGGGAAAGTACTGATGGATGCCTTACAAGGCTACTATCGAACCCAATTTCAGGACGCTACTCTACTGGCGCTCAGTCAGCAGCTGTTACGTTTTTTTATGGGTGAAGAAGCAGCCGATGCCGTCGGACTCCCGAAGACCGGACAGCTGCCCGCCACTGCCTACAAGGCGGCTTTACAGTTGAATTTCATTCGAGAGGGGCACAGTTTTAGCGGCTATGAGGCGCTTCGGCGGGATTTTTTGCGGCAGAGCCGCAAAAGATTGGGCCAGGAGGTGGCCCTGCGCTTACCTATGCCCGTACACTAATACTGTCCGCTTTTGGTAAAACCGTACGTATTCGAACACTTGTTTTTTGGTAAAACTCCTTCTACGCCCTAAAATGGGCGTTTTTTGCTTTGGCATTTTTTTAGACTAGGTGTTGGCATGGAGAACATACGCAAGCATTGGCATCCAGCATTTGGAGAGATTGGGTTTTGGGTACTGGCCTTGATTGGCATTGCCTGTATCGATCCTTCGAGCAGTGAGCACGCCACGCTTTGTCCCCTTGCACTGACGGGCTTGGAATTTTGTCCAGGTTGCGGTTTAGGGCGTGGCATGCATCTGCTAGCGCGGGGCGAGGTAGCTGCTTCTTGGGCCATGCATCCCCTTGCAGGTTTTGCTTACGTGGCGATCGTTTTTCGCCTGTTTACTCTGATTCGATTTTACTTAAAATTTAGATAGTTATGGCAAATGTATTACGCTACCTTCCAGAGCTGGAAGGTATGGAGTTAGGTTACATCCAAGGGTTGATGAAAGGCATGTCTGAGGAGAAAGCTCAATTATTCGCCCAGGTATACCGCACAAAGCGACGTGGCAGCGATATCGTCCTGATTTTGTGTCTATTGGGCTTTGCGGGCTTTGCAGGGCTGCATCGCTTGGCGACCCAAAGTATCCTGCTAGGTGTGCTTTACTTCTTTACCCTGGGACTTTGCTTTATCGGTACGATCGTAGATTTGGTAAATTATAAAAGTATTGCTTACGAATACAATATTAAAATGGCTTACGAAACCCTAAATGTGCTTCAGATGTCTGAAGAAATGGATTAAGAGACCGATTGTTTACCTATTAACTCCCCTATATTATGAAAAAAAGTATTTTCCTCATTTTTCCGGTTCTGCTCCTTATTGTAAGTTGTGATGAACTGCTGCATGAAATAGTCACCAGCTATCAGGAGCATGAGCTCGAGGAGAGCTTCGCAGATGTGCAGGCGATCCAGGCGAATTTGGCGTATGGTGCTTTCGAATACCAGGGGATTCCAGGTAAAACCGACGTAAGCATTTCGGGTACGCTCGTTTACCCTGAAGAAGCGGAGGGCACTTGGACAAGCGAGTTAAAGGATGGTGTTCTGTACCTTGATTTTAAGTTGAGCAGCTTCCCTGTTTTCGGTTGGGGAGGCTTGGACCGACCGGATAAAACTGTACGCATCGAAGGACCGGAGTATCTGCGGCTAGAAGCTAAAATCGGTAGTGGTTCTTTCGATGTTCGTGACTTGAGTCATGAGCGCATCGAGTTGAGTGTTTCTAGTGGCAGTCTCCGGGGGGAGGTGTTGACGGCCGATCGCTTGGAGATTTCTTGTTCTTCGGGTGCTGTTCATTTCGAGGATATCGAGGCTGATGTAGAGCTGCAGGTAGGTAGTGGGGCGGCCCAGCTCCGAGGCGTTCAGGGGAGATTACAGGCAAAAGTGGGCAGTGGAGCATTGCAGTTAAAGAATATTTCGGGTGATAGTGAGGTCTCGGTGAGCAGTGGGGTGGTGAACTTGCAAAATTTAGCTGCCTTGAAGGCCTTAAAAGTGAGTTCTGGGGTATTAAATGGAAAGGAAATCACCTTTGCGCCGGGAGGCGCCGAGCTACAGGTCTCTTCTGGTCTGGCCTCGCTGCAAGTCGACGAATTAACAGCCTATGATTATGATTTACAGGTAAGTTCCGGTAATCTACGTGTGGGCAAAGCACGAGCTGATGCTAAGCGTTTAACGCTGTCTCATGCTACTGGAGTACCCGTGCGAGGCAAGGTAAGTTCGGGAAGTTTAACGATCAAATAGAACACAAATAAGAAAAGATTATTTGGCAAAGAAGCGCTTTTTCCATTCAGAGGAGAAAGCGCTTCTTTTTTTTGCTGCATTATTCGAGAATTTACCGAAATAAATGGCGGATGATTTTTCTTTTATTAAAAAATAGCATAACTTCATAATGTTGAATTAAAATTAGCAAAAACTAAAACAGCAATCGATTAACCCTTATCCATTTATCCTTTAAAAATCAGTTATGAGAAATGTTTACGTGTATGCTCCGCCGAAAAGCGGATTGTTGTTCAGTTTACTGCTGCTGTTCTGCTGTGCCTTTGGGTCTTTGCGGGCGCAGAATGCAGTAACGATCAGCGGCAAGGTGTCCGATGCGCGGACCGGGGAGGAGCTCATCGGAGCGACGATTTCTATACAGGGCACCTCTATCGGGACGGTAACCGATTTAGATGGTCGCTATGCGCTTTCGACTACGCTAAATCAGGAATCCTTTACTTTAGTGGTACGTGCTATCGGCTACAGCAACAGAACGCAGGTGGTCACGCTTGGAAATCAAAGTGCCTTTACTTATGATTTCGAGCTGACGACAGACGTCATGAACTTAGATGAGGTGATCATCACCGGTGCTTCGGCGGCTACTTCACGTCGTCAGCTGGGGAATGCAGTCTCCACTGTAAGTGAGCGGGATCTGGCCGAGACGGGGGGGATCGCCGTGGATCAGGCCCTGCAGGGTAAAATAGCGGGAGCGCTGGTACAGCAGAATTCCGGAGATCCGGCAGGTGGGATATCGGTTCGTTTACGTGGAACCAGTACGATTACAGGGAGCTCTGACCCACTTTATATCATAGACGGTGTGCTGGTAAATAATAACAGTAATGAGTTGGTAGATATCGGGGGGGCTTCCCAAAACAGATTGGTAGACATTAATCCGGCTGATATTGAGCGCATCGAGGTGCTTAAAGGGGCTGCTGCTGCTGCCATTTATGGGTCTCGAGCCAGTAATGGGGTGGTGCAGATTTACACCAAGCGTGGCAAAGTCGGCAAGCCAAGGTTTAGTTTTTCTACAGCGGTACGTGTAAATGAGCTGCGCAAGCAGATTCCCTTCAATCAAGTACCTTTAGACTGGGTAAACCCTGGGGATAACGCCAATTTAGAAACCTTTCCGGTAGAGCGATTTAATCTACAAGATGAAATTTTTAGACGCGCCGGAGGCACAGAAAATAACCTTTCGGTCAGTGGAGGCTCGGATAAGACAACGTACTTCGCTTCCGTGTCCTACTTAAACAATGGGGGCATCGTGAAGAATACGAATTTCGAGCGGATAGGTGCGCGTCTGAATGTAGATCAAACGGTGAGCGACTGGTTGAAATTCAGCTTTGGCCTTAATTATACCCGTTCAGAGAGTCAGGATATGCCAAATGGGGGGATCAATGCTGTGGATGGAGCGATAACAGGCTTTTTATTTTCAAATAACCGAGTAAATCCACGTCCAGATGCTTCAGGTGTCTTCCCCGTGACTTCTCTTTTGGTCCCACGGACCAATCCCGCCGAGGCTGTCGCACGGTTCGACTATGGACAGCGGACGAACAGGGTGATTACCAATTTTACGCTCAACGCGAACCCTTCCGAGAAATGGAACATCACCTACATTTTAGGTTTGGATTATTACAATCAGTCCGCCTTTGGATTTATTCCGGTGGGCAACACCTCCTCGAATGCCCTCGGTTGGGCCACGCGTGGAGATGCGAATGTGACACAGTTTAACAACGACCTGAATATCAGCTATGAAACAATGCTGACGCCGGATATTCGCTCCACTACTATCGCAGGAGGTACTTGGCAGCAGGATAATTTCGAGCGAATCGGGATAACTTCAGATCGCTTAGCTCCGACCGTACGTACAGCGGTAGGTGGGACGATCATCAGTGCGATAGATGCACGCTCGGATGTTTCTTATTATGGGGCTTTCGTGCAGCAGACCTTCGGTATTAAAGAAAAGCTATTCGTCACGGGGGCGCTGCGTTATGATGGAGCTTCTGTCTTCGGTCCGGAAGAAAAGATTCAATCTTATGGAAAGGGATCTATTTCCTATAATCTTTCAGAAGAAGGTTTCTTTAAAGAGGCCTTCGGCAGCTCGATTTCTAATTTTAAGTTGCGCGCTTCCTATGGTCAGGCGGGAAATTTAACTGCGATTGGAGCGTTTGATCGTTTTCTCAACTACAATCCGCTGGCTATCGGAGGCTTAAGTGCGGTGGTTCCTTCCACGCTTTTGGGCAACGATGCCCTGGCGCCAGAGATCATGAACGAGTTTGAATATGGCGTAGATGCCTCTTTCTTCGGCGATCGTCTGGGTTTTGAGTTTACTGTTTTCAACCAGCGGATTACCGACTTGCTGCTGCAGCGTGAGGTAGCTACTTCGACAGGTTTCGCCACACGTTTCGAAAATGTAGGCGCGATGACGAACAAGGGAATTGAGCTATTGATGCGTGCGAATGTGATGCGGAACAGAGATTTTAACTGGGATGTGACGACCACGTTTACGACAAATCGAAATGAGGTCACGCAAGTGGTAGGGGAGCGTATCATACTCCCAGGAAGTTTTGGTGCCTCTGCAGTTATCGAAGGCCAGCCGATCGGTGTCTTTTTCCAAGGTTTTTATGACCGAGATGATGCCGGAAATATTCGTTTAGATGCGAATGGCTTGCCGCTTCGTGGTGTGAATCCAGACGGCACGAACGTACGTGTCATCGGTGACCCTAACCCAGACTGGTTCGGCTCTATAATTAATGACTTCAGCTATAAAAACTTCACTTTCCGCGTGCAGTTCGATGCTGTATGGGGTTTCGATGTGTTCAACTGGAACCGACGGCTACTGGATAATCCTCTTTTCGGAGGTGGTGAAAATGCAGGTCGCGAGCTCTTAGGAGAGATTCCGAAAGGTACAGGTGGCAGACAAGCTGGTATTTTTGAGGAATTTGTGGAAGATGGATCTTTTGTCAAGTTACGTGAGCTCGCTATCGGATACAATTTCCGTCCGAAATCCGGAGCCATCCAAAATGTTCGGTTTAATTTAGTTGGCCGAAATTTAATTTCCTTCGATTCCTATAGCGGCTGGGATCCTGAAATTAACACTCCTGGACAAAGCAATGGGGTTCGGGGCTTTGATTTCGGCGCTGTGCCGATTCCAAGAACCATACAGTTAGGTGTTAACGTAAGCTTTTAAATCGTATGAATAAGATGAAACTACATACAAAACTTTCTTTCTGGGCACTCACACTGGCGGCATGGATGCTATTCCCTGCCTGTCAGACAGATTTTACCAACCCAAATGCGCCTACCGACGCGCAGGTGTTGAACTCTCGGGAGGGGCTTTTAAATTTAGCGACAGGGGTCCGCGTGCTGTATTCAACTTCTGGGGTACGCTTTATGGTGGAAAATAATGCTGTCACAGCGCGTGAGGCAGCGATCACGACGACCTTTATCAACATGATCGAATTAGAAGATGGTGGAGATGCGCTGACAGACTTTAACACGAATGTGGAGGGGCTCTGGGCTTCCATGCTGCGCGTGATGGGAGCCTGCGAGGATATCGTCGAGGCAGTAGATGAGGTAGAGCTCTTGGCTAGCACACGCAATAATTTACGTGCCTATGCGAATATTTTCCGAGCGATGGCCATCGGGGCCTTGGCCCAAAACTATGCAGAAGTGGTTATTCAAACCAATCGCCAAAATGAGGCCACCTTCGTGACGCGTGCTGAGGCCTATGCGGAAGCCATTCGTTTACTGGAAGCAGCTATAGCGGATCTTCAAGGAGACCTATCTCCCGAAGTAGCGGCCATCTTACAAGGAAACCTTAACTTGAGCGATGTAGCGCATGCCTATTTGGCAAGATACCGCCTGTTTAGTGGAAACTATGAGGGAGCTATTCAGGCTGCGGCGCAGGTAAATACCCAGCGTACCTCGGTATTTATCTACGATCAGCTGAACCAAAACCCTATCTGGGCGCGCGTGATCCAAAACAATGTACCGAACTTCCGTCCACGGGACCACTTCGGACTACCAGAAGGGCTACGACCTGAGCCTGCTGATGGCCGCAGAGCCTTCTACCTGATTCCTTCAGAAGATACGAACGTGAATGGTTTTGCGCTGGAAGGCTTAAGGGGCTTTTTCGAGAACGACAACAGTCCCATACCGGTTTTCTTGCCAGGAGAAATGGCGCTAATCACAGCAGAGGCTCACATCCGCAAGGCAAGCCCGGATCTAAATGCTGCTGTGGAGGCGCTGAACCAGGTGCGCACAAAAACAAATGACCCTTTCGGTTTAAATGCAGGCTTGGCGCCATATAGTGGCCCGCTGACAGGAGAGGCGCTCTTGGATGAGCTGTTCATCAACAGACGTGCAGAACTCTTTTTTACCGGATTGAGCCTAGAAGACAGCAGACGCTTTAACCGCCCAGAACCGCAAGGTTCGCGGGTATTTACCGATGAGCGGAATCGAAATTTCTATCCGTTCCCTTTGCGCGAGCGCAATAACAATGCAAACACACCAGCGAATCCTCCTATCTAGAAAGAGTCGCTTCACCCTGGGGAGTCTGTCACAAGGCTCCCCTTTTTAAAGGTAAGACCAAATGACAGATAATGAAATTTTAGCCGCATGGAAGAGACATGCATCCGACTGGATGCACCTATTAGCTGAAGAGGGGATCTCATCCCGCCAGGTAACCAACCCGGCGATGGTACAGTTTGCTACAGAACGGGCAGTGGGTCAGGTACTAGTTGATATGGGCTGTGGGGAGGGCTGGCTCAGTCTTGCGCTTCGCGCAAAGGGATTTACCTGTTTCGGAGTAGACGGCACGGAGGCCTTAGTTCAGGCAGGAAACAAAAAAGGGGGAGGGCAGCTGTTTTTTCATAAAAGTTATGCCCAACTGCAGCAAGAGCTTCATCAAGAGGGATTATCCACTTGGGAGCAACTTTTCGGAAAGGGAATGATGCCGCGTACGTTTATTTTCAACTTCAGCCTTTACCACAGGGGAACGGGGGAATTACTGCAGGCGCTGGGAGCATATACTCCAGCCGACACTCAATTACTTATCCAAACCTTACATCCCTACGCTATCTTGCAGCAGGGACATCCTTATGACGTGCACTGCCTGCCGGATGCCTGGAAAGGCCTACCCGGAAATTTTCAGCAGTCACATGCCTTTGAAATGCTTACCTTCGAAGCATGGGCAGCACTTTTCGAGGCCTCTGGCTGGCAAATCGCAACAATTCAGGAGCCGAAGCGATCCGGGATACCCCTTAGTGTGCTCTTTGCCCTAAAAAAACAATGATTTAAGGCATACGCGCTCAATGAGTTGCTCCGATGACTTCTTCCGCACGAAGTAAATGTACACTTTCCTGCAAGTGCTCATCGATAAATTGGGCATTCTCCCTGATTGTCTGGACGATGGAGATATCTTCCAGTTTCAGCGAAAAAGGCATCGCATCTAGCACATCTAAAAGAGCTAGGATTTTTGTTAAGGGTTCCCGTAGTCGATGTGCGTGGAACCACGCTAGCTCATGAAGCAAATCATTTTGACGTTTCAGCTGGTCCAGTTGCCGCGTAGAATCGGTGATATCCCGAATGAACCAGACAAACCAAATTTCTCCTTCATGATGCAGCTTTTGAATGGATACATCCAAAAAGTGTTTCTTGTCTATTGTTTGCAAGGTAACACGCCCACTGGAAAGCTCTCCAGAACACAGCCGCTTACGCATCGTGAGAAGCGGGTCCACATCGCTAAATTGAAGCAAAAATTGCTGAAAACAACTACCCTCCTGGATTTGAAAAGTCTTTCGGGCATTAGGATTCACGCGTAAAAAACCATCCATTTTTGCATTGAGCAAGAGGACAGGGGTATTCACATAAATAAAGGTCTGATTTAACTGCTCAAGCTCTCTTTCGTAGTATTTCAGCTGTGTGAAATCTGCTGCAAATCCTGCAACCCCGATGACCTTGCCTGCCTGAATAATGGGGCGTAGCTGATGATCTATATAAGAAATCCCTGAAACATGCGGAAAATGCTCTAGAGTGCGTACCGTCTCCCCAGCTAAAGCACGTTCGTATAGTTGTCGATAATGGACTTGCCCAGGTTCCTGACTTTGGGTGTCGATGACCTGTTCACCCACACGAAAAGTCATTCCTGTTATTTCCTTAAAACGCTCCATGTAAGCACGGTTCGCATAAAGTAAACGAAACTCATGATCTAGCGCCCAAATGCTTTCGGAAGTACTTTCCAAAATCGTTTCTTTCAAAAATGTGCTTTGCAGATAGGCACTTTCTATACAATACGCTGAAAACTCAATAGCAGGACATTCCTCCGGTGGAAATGTATGCAGTTGCTTTTCAGAAAATGGGGTGCTCCATAGCCAATAGGCGCAAGATGCATCTGCAGGTTCATACAGCTGAATTTCCCACTCATGTGCAGCCGTATAAAAGGGGAGAGCGAAGGTGGCCTGTACTTCTAGGCTGGCTCCTGATGCTAGCTTTTTAGTTAACAAGGAATGGAAATAACGAGGTGCCGGCTGCGCGAATAAGGTTTCTAAAGTCTGAGCATCTTCGAAGTTACCCCTAAAAATCTCATAATTCGAATCTTTTAAATGGCCCTTAGCATCAAATAAAAGATACAATTGACGTCGTGACTGCCGCAGGTAAACGGGTAACAAAGGTAGATGCATGCGTATATATGGTTCAATTTCCCGAAAATTAAGTAGAAAGTACCACATCCTACGCATGCCGCCTAAAATTTAATTTTTTCCAGTACTACGTTCAGACGCTTACCATTGCTGAGGGTATGGCACATAACCGATCAAGCCTATGGCTTCCGAGGGAAGCAGGTGCTGCCGCAACAAGTGCAAGAGCTGTTCGATGGCCTGATTCCCGCTATCGGATAAATCCTGAAGCGCTTCTCCTGAAGGCCACATCACTTGACCTGAGCTCAGGCAAAGGCGTATCTCTTCTCTGGTTTCTATATACAGCACCTCGGCCTTGAGCTGTACATTCAGGATGCCGGAGCCACCTGCAACGTTTTTTTCTTCATAGCGTTCGGTCACCAAAAAGGTGATGTGCCAGCCCCCTTCCACCTCCCGAATGGATTCAAGAGCCGAAATTCCAAAGGTTTCCAATAAGGGATTTTCAATAGGTCCTGGCCGCAGCTCAGGCCGCAGCTCAGGAGGCGGAAGGTCAGGTGTTTCTGCCGCTGGGGCTTCTAAAAACCGGGGTGCTTCTACTTCCGCACAGTGCGAAAACAGTAGGACACCCAAACAAAACAGGAAGATGCGTGAAAAATAAGAATGCATAAAAAAGTGTTAATGTTAAAAATAAGTACGTCCGCAAGGTAGGGCCTTGATGTGCTAACAGTAGGAGCTGAAACGCTAAAAAACGCTTAAATCGCATAACAGTCGGGATTTTTAGGAGATTTTTTCACCTGTATGCTCAAACAATCAGGAGTTTTTCGTGTTTAAACATTTAATTTCAGTGTATTTATGAGGCGTGTTTGTACCCTATTTTTACTAATCTTGGGCTGGATGCTATATTTTTCAGCGTTTTTTTCTGCACATGCGCAGCAAACCTACGATCTGGAAGCGCTTTTTGAGCAGGCCAGCACCCAACTGCCGCAACTAAGGGCAGCCCGGCTCGAAGAAAAAATCCAGCTTACCGAGCAGCAGGTAGCGCTCTCCGGATGGTGGCCCCGCGTCGGTGTAGAGGCCGATTACCTACGCTTCTTTCAGCAGCCGGTAGCTATTTTTCCGGATTTTAATAATCCCGAATCGGGTGAATTTCAAGAGGTGGAAACAGGTGTCCCCTTTAACTCTACCGTCAATGCCTTCGTCGAGCAGCCGCTTTTAAACAACCGCCTCATTCAAGCCAAACAGCAGCAAAACGTGGTGGAAAACGCGCAGCGTGCCCAGCTGGAAACGCTTCTTGCCAACCAGCAAAAGGAGATTGCCCGTGCCTTTTACCGAGCCCTGGAGGCCCAAGAAGAGATTTTGCTCCGCCAGGAGGACCTGACTCGTCAAAAACGACAATTACGAGATGCCGAAGCACTCGTCCGCGCCGGTCTTCGGGACCGCACCGATATCAAACGCGCAGAAATCGCGCTACTCCAAACTGAGGCCGCACTTTTCGAAGCAGAACAGCAGGAAAAAGCAGCAAAAACCTTGCTGGTCAGCCGTGTAGGACTGGATCCGGCCCTGCCCTTTACCCTCCAAGCCGATCCACCCAGTACCCTCCTGCAGCCAGAGCTGGAAGAGGAGCGCTTTAACTGGCGAAATCGCCCGGAATACCGCTTTTATCTGGCCAGCCTGGAGCAGCAGCGTGTGAATTTGGCCTTCGCCAAAAGACAGTTTTTACCCGACATTTCCGCCTTTTTTAATTATAATTTGCTCTTTCAAACCCCCAATGGCCCCGAGCTATTTAACCAAGCTTTTCCGAATTCGCTCACGGGCTTTCGTTTCAGCCTGCCCCTCTTTACGGGAAACGAGCGAAATCTCCGCATACGACAGGCACGCTTCGCCGCTGACCAACAAAACGAGGCGCTCCGGCAGTTGGAACTGGACCTGCTAGCCGAAGAGGGACAGGCTAGCGCCAGCTATTTGAGTGCTTTTAAACAGGTAGAAACGCAGCGTAAAATTGAAAACCTTGCCGAGGAGGTGTTTAGCACCATCCAACTCCAATACGAACAGGGCATCGTAAGCTTTCTGGAAGTGATCCAGGCGGAAACAGACCTGGCCACCGCCCGTATAACCGCACTCAGCGCCTACTATCGCTTTAAAACTGCCGAGTGGGAGCTGCGACATGCCCGCGGAACCTTAGACCTTAATCGCTTTTTAAACCTATGAGCCTACGTTTTTACTTGCACAGCCTCCTTTTCATCAGCCTAAGCACAAGTTTTTCTTGTACTGCGCCTACCGAAGCATCCGGCCCTACACTGGTGGAAGTAGCCTCGGTAGAAGAGGCCGTCCTGCGCCGCAGCTACCCCTTCTCCGGTACGGTGCGCGCCCTGGAAGAAATCGAAATCCGCGGTGACGTGGCGGGTTATATCACAGCTATTTTTGTGGAAGATGGTGCGCGGGTGCGCAAAGGAGATCGCCTCTTTGAAATCGACCAAAGCCGTTATCAGGCAGGGGAAGCTGTGGCTGAAGCCAATTTGGCCATCGCCAAAGAAACCTTGACCCGAGTTCAAAAAGATTTTGAGCGCTATACCGAATTGAAGGAAGCGGAGGCCATCGCCACACAGCTCTATGATGATGCCCGAATAGCTCTTCGGCAGGCGGAGTTAGAGGTGGAGGCGGCCCAGGCAGCTTTGCGCACGGCGCAAACCGACCGCGCTTATGCAAATATAACCGCACCATTTACAGGGACGGTAGGCTTTAGCGAAGTCCGGCTAGGAGCACTGGTTCGTCCCGGAGAAACGCTCCTCACGCGCCTTTCTTCTGATGACCCTATAGGAGTCGATATTTATCCCGATGCTGCTCTGCTGCCCCTGATGATGCAGTGGAAAGAAGCCGGTGAGGCAGTAGGGACCTTGCGCCTCGGCGATCAAAACTATCCTGAAAAAGGACGCATCAGCACCATAGACCGCGCTGTGGACGAAAGCACAGGTACGATTCGTGTCCGCCTGCTCGTTCCCAATCCAGCCTATCGCCTCAAGCCGGGCTTACCGCTGAAGGTACAAGTGCCCGAATTCGAGGAAAGAAAGCAGCTGCGCGTCCCGCTCGCCGCAATAAAAGAACAGATGGGGGAGTTTTCGGTCTTTGTACTCGAGCCGGATAGCACCGTGCGGGAGCAAAAGATCCAAAGAGCCTTTCAGTCAGAAGGGTATATGGTAATAGAGAAGGGCTTGACTGATGGTCAAAAGGTGGTTGTCGGAGGAGTCCAAAAGCTCCAGTCAGGGGATCCTGTACGTATTAAAGAGGAGGAGCCCGCATGATCGCATCCTACTTCATTCGTCGCCCGAAGACTGCCATTGTGTTTTCACTTTTTATAACCTTATTTGGTGTTTTGGCCATCCTGCGTCTGCCTGTGGCACAGTATCCGTCCATTACGCCTCCTGTGGTGCAAGTAACAGCCACCTATACGGGAGCGGATGCGGAAACCATAGAACAAACGGTTATTACCCCCTTGGAAACCGAAATTAATGGGACACCCGGCATGGCTTACATCGAAAGTACTGCTAGCAGCGATGGGCGTGTGACGCTAAATGTAACCTTCGAGGTGGGGACAGATGTGGACATCGCCGCTGTAGAGGTTCAAAACCGCGTAGCTGTGGCCGAGGCACTGCTACCTGAGGAGGTGCGCCGCCTTGGGGTTACGACCAAGAAGCGGAATCCCAGCATCTTACTCATCGTTTCACTCTTTTCGCCCGATGGAACGCATGGAATAGATTTTATAAATAATTACATCAATATCTACGTCAAGGAGGAGCTCCTTCGCGTTCCCGGCGTGGGTGATATTTTTGCGCGGGCAGAGGATTTTAGCATGCGTGTCTGGCTGGACCCAGAGCAAATGGCAGCCATCGGAGTGAGCGTAGACGAGGTGCTCGCCGCACTTCGAGAGCAAAACCTTCAGGTGGCGGCTGGACGTGTGGGCGCCCCACCGCAGGTAGATGCGCAGGCTTTCGAATATACAGTCTTTACGAATGGCCGTCTACAAGAAGTCGAGGAGTTTGAGCGCGTCATCATCAAGCGCAGCACCGATAGTCAGGCCCTCGTGTTTTTAAAAGATATAGCCCGTGTGCAGTTGGGGCGCTTCGATTATGCCACGAATAACTTTACCGATGGGCTGCCTGCAGCCTATTTATTGGTGTACCAGACCCCGGACAGTAATTTGCTAGACACCGAAGCCGGGATTCGGGAGACAATGGAGCGACTAAAGGAGCGTTTTCCACCTGATTTGGAATATGTGGTGCCTTTCGAGTCTGCTTCCGTCGTCCGGGCCTCCATAAATGAGGTGGTCAAAACGCTCTTTTTGGCGCTAGCCCTAGTCTCTGTCGTCGTCTTTCTGTTTTTACAAAACTGGCGTGCCACACTTATTCCCTTGTTGATCATTCCCGTTTCCATCATCGGGACTTTTGCGGTGTTTTTACCTCTTGGTTTCACCATCAATACACTTACCCTCTTTGGTTTTGTGCTCGCTATCGGCATCGTGGTAGACGATGCCATCGTCGTGGTGGAGGCCAGCCTGGCGCTTCTGGAATCAGGCAAGCGCAGCGTAAGAGAGGCAGTAGAGGAGGCCATGGGCCAAATTTCAGGACCTGTCATCGCCATGTCCTTAATCGTGGCGGCGGTTTTTATTCCCGTTGGCTTCATCCCGGGCATCGTAGGACGCCTTTACTTGCAGTTCGCCATGGCCATCGCTGTCTCTGGCCTGATCAGTGGTTTTGTAGCCCTCTCCCTCACGCCAGCACTTTGCGTGCTGCTGTTAAAACCGATTAAAAAAGAGGAAAACGCCACACGCTATGGCTTTTTTGCTGCCTTCAACAGGGGTTTTGATCGCTTTCAAGGGCTTTTTCAGGCTGGGATGCGGCATGGTTTACGGCGTATCCCACTTGCTTTAGGTGCTTTGCTGCTGTTGGCACTGGCCACAGTGGGCATGTTTTCGTTGAAAAGTACCGGATTTATTCCCACAGAAGACGAAGGGCGCCTGTTTATTACCTTTGAGCTACCCGAAGGAGCTTCGACACGACGCACATTGACCACTATTCAAAAGTTGATGACCTACTTGGATGAGCAGGAAGAAGTGCTGCATTACTCCGGCGTAACGGGTCTAAATGCGGTTAATTTCGCCACGAAAACAAGTGCGGGGACTGTTTTTACGCAGCTGCAGCCTTGGGAGAAGCGGAGTGGCAGGGAGCAAGGGGCCTTTGCGGTAAAAGCGCGCATGGAGCGAGAACTGGCTGCTCTTTTGCCGGAGGCCAGCGTCGTGATCATCGCCCCTGCCGCCATACCGGGTTTAGGGAGCACGGCAGGGTTTACCTTCAACCTGCAGGCACTGGATGCCACCGGGAGCGTGAAGGATTTCGAAAATAATTTGCAGGAGTTTTTAGCGGCTCTTCGTGAGGACGAGGCTATCGGCAATGTTTTTTCCTTTTTCAGTGCCTCTACACCGGCGCTGCGTTACAACTTAGACCGAGAAAAAACGGCTGGCTTGGGCTTGGGGATCGGGCAGGTGTACGAGGCCCTTCAAGTGTATTCTGGGAGTTTTTATGTAAATGACTTTATCTTATACAACAGGAATTTCCGGGTGATCGTACAGGCTGACAGCGCTTTCCGCCGTTCGGAAGACGACCTGCGCCGGCTTTTCGTCCAAAGCCCCGAAGGCAGCAGGGTGCCTCTCAGCAGCTTATTTGAGGTGGAGCGCATCGAACAGGCGCCCCTGATTACGCATTTCAATCTTTTCCGCTCGGCGGCGATAAATGGTGAAAGTGCTCCGGGCAAAAGCTCTGGGGATGCCATTGCGGCTTTGGAGCGGCGTGCGGCGGAGCTGTTACCGGCAGGGTATAGCTACAGTTTTTCAGGCATCAGTCGGGAAGAAGTGGCAGCTGGTTCGGCGACCTTTTTTATCTTCACCTTATCGATTCTCATGGTTTTCCTCTGCTTGACAGCCCTCTATGAAAGTTGGAGCCTGCCTTTTACCGTTTTATTTGTGCTGCCGGTGGGTGCATTTGGGGCCATCTTGACCCTCTTGCTCTTTCCCTCACTGGATAATAATGTGTATGCGCAGATCGGTCTTCTCACCTTGGTGGGCCTAACGGCCAAAAATGCCATCTTAATCGTGGAGTATGCCAAGGTGCTGGAGGAAAAAGGGGAGGGCACGCTTCGAGCGGTTTTGACTGCCTTTCAACTGCGTTTCCGGCCGATCGTGATGACCTCTTTGGCATTTATTTTTGGGGTGTTGCCCTTGGCCTTCGCGACAGGTGCAGGGGCGCTAGCTCGACAGACGATAGGCTGGACCGTTTTTGGAGGCATGCTGGCCGCGACCTTGTTAACCTTGATTTTCGTTCCTACCTTATACGTGGTGATTGCCAGGGTGCGCGGTTCCCGCAAAGCATAAACAAGAAGCAAGCGAAACGAAATGCTCCCTAGCCACAGTCGGCCGGAAGCCTATGCGCTGACCTTGAGTACGGGGATTTGGGACAACTGTGACATTTTGCCGGAGGCAGAGGCCCGACAGCAGGGCTGCTCTCTAGCGCTTCCCGAAGGATTTTTCAGGGTTTTTTCTAGTCGTTAAGTTCG